>JAFGDG010000008.1 GCA_016932245.1 Thermoplasmatota archaeon | reverse complement strand
TCTTTTTTATATTCTTTGCTACTTTTTCACCTTTTTCAGGAGAAAAATTATCTAACATAATCACCGCTACGTGCATCTGTGCTGCCGTGAGAGCTTCTTCCTCTGTTTCTACCTCAACTTCAATAGGCGTTGTAGGGAGATAGGACTGGACTTTTTCAATAGCTTTTTTGAGAGCCCCTACACCACGGATATGGTTATCCTTAATCATGATTGCATCATACAAACCGTACCGGTGGGGTTCTCCGCCGCCAAGCATAACAGCTTTTTTTTCATATATTCGAAAACCAGGAGTTGTTTTTCTTGTTGCTGCAATAGAAACTTTTGGGTTGTGCATGCTACAGCGTTCAACAAGTTCTCTTGTCTCGGTGGCAATACCACTCATCCTTCCTAAGAAATTAAGTGCCAATCGTTCTCCTTTAAGAATAGAACAGAGGGAACCATCAACTTCTGCAATAACGGTAGATGGCGCAATCGCGTCTCCATCATTTACATTTTTCTTTATGGTTGCACCTGTCTTTGAAAACACCATTTCAGCTTCTTCCATCCCAGCAATAACGCACTGTTCTTTTGCAAGAATGTGAGCATGGCCTTGCTCACTAGTAAACAAGGCATCAGAAGTAATGTCTCCATCAGCCCCAAGATCTTCTTGGAGGAATCGTTCAATATCGTTCATAAGAGCAGATTTTTATATTAACTGCCTCTATTAAGGTTTTGGTAATAGACTATGAATCTTGGCATTATTGGCTGCGGAGCTATAGGAACTGACGTTGCGTGTGCTGCTGAACACATGGATGAAATTGAGAGCATATATCTTTTTGATATTGACAAAAAGGCAGAAACAACCCTGCGCAACAGCATTACCAAAGCAGTTGCAATGGAAGTGAAAGATTTTTTATCTGAAGTGGATGTCGTATTTGAAGCTGCATCACAACAAGCGGTAGAAGATTATGCTGAGGAGATTCTTCGTGCAGGTAAAGATCTTGTTATCATGAGTGTGGGCAGTCTATGCAACGACAAGGTGAAAAAAAAACTTGAAGATACTGCTCGAACAAATCGCTGCAAAATCTATCTTCCTTCGGGCGCTGTCTGTGGCATTGATGGTATACTTTCTGGCAGTATTGATATTATTGACGAGGTGACCCTAGTAACAAACAAACCACCAGCATCATTGGGAAAGAAGTTTGATAAAAGAACTATCGTCTTTGAGGGAACTGCACGAGCTGCTGTCAAGCAATTTCCTCAAAACATTAATGTTGCTGCCTGTCTATCTCTTGCAGGCATAGGATTTGATAGGACAAAGGTAGAGATTGTTGCAGACCCTGTCGCAAAACGGATTAATCATAAAATTTTGGCACATGGAAAATTTGGACGATTGCGGGCCGAGGTAGAAAACATGCCCAATCCTAATAATCCAAAATCAAGTTATATGGCTTCATTATCTGCTATTGCTACCCTAAAGCGAATTGTTAACCCCATCCAAATAGGAGCATAGTAAACGATCACACTTATGTTAGTAAAGGTGTAAAGATAAAACAACATTTTAAATATATGAACGATGAGCGCACCATGAAATTCGAAATCAAAGAACGGGATGCCGCAGGTAGAATCTGTCGATTTACGACACCTCATGGAACAGTTACCACGCCAAATCTTATGCCCGTTATTAATCCCAATAAACTGCTGATAACGCCTCAGGAAATGAGAAACTGGTTTCACACCGAGATACTCATTACCAACTCATACATCATCAATAAACATGAACGATTGCATAAAGAAGCATTGAGTAAAGGCGTCCATAAGCTTATCAAGTTTGACGGGGCAATTATGACGGATTCAGGCACCTTTCAGTCCTACGTGTATGGTGATGTTGCTGTTGATCCGCTAGAGATTGTGGCATTTCAACGAGACATCGGAAGCGATATCGGGACTATCTTAGATGTCTTTGGAACACCGGATCAGACAAAAGCAGCAGCACGACAAGGAATCGGAGAAACAGTAAAACGTGCAAAGGCAAGTGTGCCACTGAAAGGAGAAATGGCACTTGCGTGCCCCATCCAAGGTTCGATCTACCCGGAATTGCGGCAGCGTTGTGCACAACAAGTAAGTAATATTGATGCTGATTTTTTTCCCATTGGTGGTGTAGTTCCTCTTATGGAAAATCAGCGATATACTGATCTTGTAAAAGTTATCCTCGCTTCAAAAAAGGGATTAACTCCTGCTAAACCGGTCCATCTGTTTGGAGCGGGACATCCTTTAATTTTCCCGTTAGCGGTTGCTCTTGGTTGCGATTTTTTTGATTCTTCTGCCTATGCAAAATATGCGCAAGATGAAAGGATGATTTTTTACTGGGGAACAGAAAAACTTGAGGACATGTCAGCATTACCGTGTTCGTGCCCAGTGTGCTCAAACCATACTGCTGCAGAACTGAAAGAGTTAGAGAGAAAAGAGCGTATTGTTGAACTTGCAAAACATAATCTCTATGTTAGTTATGAAGAAATTAACAAAATAAAACATGCCATTTCAACAGGCACCCTCTGGGAGCTTGTTGAACGAAGGGCAACATGTAATCCGTATTTATTGGAAGCGATGAACGTACTTCGAATAGAAGACCATAAATCATTCCTTGAATACTATGAGCCCGTCAGCAAACCAACAGCATTGTTCTATACAGGGTCACAAACCATCCATCGTCCCGGTGTCTATCGGCTGCATACCCGGCTTTTTAAGAGATTTCGTCCGTCTAGCAATCAAGCAGTGGCATTTCCTGAAGGAAAAAAACCGTACTCTGCGGGCTATGAAGAACAGATAAAAAAAATTCGAAAGAAAAATACACAGATTGCTATCCTTATCGATTCCCACCTTGGCCCCGTTCCTCTTGAACTTGATGAAATGTATCCTTATGCACAATCAGTCTTTCCTAAGATATCTGACATTGAAACAGAGGATGCTGCAACCGCACTATTTGATAGTTTTACTAAAAATATGGATGTGCTTTCGTGGAAAGGAAACAGCACCCTAACTAAACTAAAGACCTCGGAAAAAGAGGTGGATAGAGACGCACAGCGGATATCTGCAGTGTGTGATATGCAGTTTGGAAGAGGATGCGGTGATGTTCTTTTAGGTGGAGATATTGCAGTGGTAAAGTCCAAAAAAACAGATAAAATCAGAAACGTGTACTGTAATGGGAGACACATCCTTTCGATGCGTGCATCTGATGGGCTATTTACCTTAAAATTGGATGGGGCAAAAATCCTGCATAAAAAAATACCTTTTCCGTTATTACGGGTGGTAGTACATGATGACGCTGTTCCTTTCATCAAGGAGGGGAAAAGTGTATTTGCCAAATTTGTTACTGATTGTGACGAAGAATTACGGCCACTTGATGAATGTTTGATTGTTGATATAAAGGACCAACTGCTTGCTGTTGGCCGATGTCTCTTGAACAAAACAGAAATGTTGTCATTCTCTTTTGGGATGGCCGTAAAAACAAGAGAGAAAATAACCTAAAAATAAGTTCTTTCAATGAAGAAGGCATGTTATCGGCAATAACCGATTTTTCAATCAACAATTATAAAAATAGCTAACTGTTTTCTGGCATTCCATATGAGGGGGCGTTGAGCAATGTCATCAAAAGAAAAATCATCGCAGGTTTCAGGGTTTTATAAGCTATCTATTGAGAAGCGAATAGAATTTGTGCAACAATTTGCATCATTATCAAAAGAAGAAGCGCAGGTGTTTTCCTCCAGTCTTGACGTAGAAACTGCAGATAGAATGATTGAAAATGCACTAGGGACGTTTGAACTTCCGTTGGGCATAGCCGTAAATTTCATAATCAATGGAAAAGAGTATCTCATCCCTATGGCAACGGAAGAGTCAAGTGTTGTTGCAGCGGCAAGTAACGCAGCAAAATTTGCTCGCATCCATGGCGGATTTGCCACCGAATGTTCTGATCCTTTGATGATAGGGCAGATGCAGTTACTCCGAGTGAACGATGTGGCAACCGCAGCACAAACGATTATGAATCATAAAAAGCAACTCTTGCAGCTGGCAAATGCCCAAGATAAGATTCTGGTAACTCTTGGTGGAGGGGCAAAAGACATTGAGGTACGTATTCTTGATAGCCCATTGGGAAAAATGATTGTTGCACACCTCATTGTCGATGTACGCGATGCAATGGGCGCCAATGCAGTCAATACCATGTGTGAAGCACTAGCCCCTATGCTTGAAGAGTTAACAGGAGGAAAAATTCGCTTAAAAATTCTCTCCAATCTTGCTGATAGACGAATTGTGAAAGCAAAGGCAGTCTTTGATAACAAGAAAATGGGAGGGGATCAGGTCGTGGATGCATTTCTTGAGTCATACACACTTGCATCCATTGACCCATACCGAGCAGCCACTCATAATAAAGGCATCATGAATGGTATCGACTCATTAATTATTGCCACTGGTAATGATTTTCGAGCAATTGAAGCAGGAGCCCATGCTTACGCAGCACGTAACGGACATTACACCTCGTTAACCAACTATCATAAGGATAAGGAAGGCAATCTTGTGGGAGAGATTGAATTGCCCATGGCCGTCGGTATTGTAGGTGGTGCAAGCAGCATACATCCAAAGGCAAAACTTTGTCAAAAAATATTAGGACTTACTACAGCAAAAGAGCTTGGTGAGATTGCTGCAAGCTTGGGTCTGGCACAGAATTTTGCTGCCGTATTTGCTCTTTCAACTGTCGGCATTCAAAAAGGCCACATGTCACTGCATGCAAAAAATATTGCGATAATGGCAGGTGCAACAGGAGAACTTATCGATAAAATCGCAGATA
The DNA here is from genome assembly GCA_016932245.1 of Thermoplasmatota archaeon. Classification (GTDB taxonomy): domain Archaea; phylum Thermoplasmatota; class E2; order DHVEG-1; family DHVEG-1; genus JAFGDG01. The sequence goes on along the minus strand of JAFGDG010000008.1, from coordinate 7,551 downwards.
ACATGGTAGAAGAAGGAAACGTAAAACTTGATCGAGCGAAAGAACTTATTTCCTCATTCAAATAATCCGATCGGCAATGTCTTCCGGCTCTCGCTCGCAATAATAGCACTTGACGCGAGGGGGATCTGCAGTAATGACGGTGAATCTACTTTTCACTGGTTCACGAGCGTTTGATATACAGGTCGGATTAGAGCAATGAACAATACCCACGACTTCTTTGGGAAGTTTGACTTCATGTTTTTCAACGACTTTGTAATCACGAATGATATTGATGGTTGCCTTCGGCGCAATCAGGGCAATTTTGTTCACTTCGTGAGGGTCAAGTTCTCGATTTTCTACTTTGACAATATCTTTTTTTACCAGTCGGCTTTTTACATTCATGGCAACACTTACGGTAGACGATTGCGTTCCAGGAATGCCAAGGATGTGTAAGACATTGACTGCTTGGCCTGCGGTAATATGGTCAATAACTGTTCCTTCTCTAATAAGGGGTATTTTTAGTGCTTTCATAATCTCTCACCTAAAATTAATGAAAGAAGAGCCATTCTTATCGGGACCCCATTGAATGCTTGTGTAAAATAACGAGCGTGGGGCGTGGTATCGACCTCAGGATCAATTTCGGTTATCCGTGGGAGTGGATGCATAACAATCAACTCGTTTGGTGCCTGCTCTAATAACTCATTAGTAATAATATAAGAGCCCACAACTCGATTGTACTCTTCTGCGTCAGGAAAACGTTCTCGTTGAATACGTGTTGCATATAAGACATCGGCATCTTTAATGGCCTTTTCTAACTGCGATGTTTGTGTTGGTTCAACTCCCATCTCCTGGCATTCTGCAATAACTTCTTTAGGCATCTTCAAGCTTGGCGGCGAGACAAAGGTTATTTCTGCTCCATAGAGTGAGAGTGCATAAGCCAGAGAGTGGACCGTTCGGCCATACTTGAGATCTCCCAACAGAACGATTTTTGTTTTTTCGATATTCTTTTTTTCTGTGTGAATAGTAAACAAATCTAAGAGACACTGCGTTGGATGATGACCCGCACCATCTCCTGCATTGATTACTGGAGCATCAGCAAACTCTGCGGCCAGTCGAGCAGCCCCTTCTTGAGGGTGGCGTATCACGATAACATCACTATAGGAATCTGCCATCCTAATAGTATCTGCAAGGCTTTCTCCTTTCTTTTGAGAGGTGCCGCCAGGATCTGAAAAACCAATAACTCGTCCTCTAAGTCTGTTCATGGCACTTTCAAAGCTTAATCGTGTACGCGTGCTTGGCTCAAAAAAGAGAGAGGACATTACCTTCCCTTTCAAAAGTTCGGTCTTTTTTTCTCCTTTTGCATAGGGGACCATTTTTTTGGCGTAGGAGATAATACCATTGATTTCTTGCTTTGAAAAGTCTTTAATGGAAATAATGTCTTTGTCTTTGAAATTCATATGAATCAAAAAAGAGGAGATGCAATACCCACTTAATAACCTTTTTAATTAACGAAGAAAGGTGAAGAGAAGAACTGAATGAAGGAAAACGTATTAATATAATAAGTTTTTTATAGTATTAGCGGTAAGGGTTGTTCAATAAACTATAAATAGTAATATGGCCAACATTCTAATCATACAAAGAAAATGGTAGGGATACGGTATGTCATCTGATAAGAAAGGCAATAATGCCATTGAAAAATTGCGTATACTTCTAGATAATGGTGCTAAAAAGTTACATCCTAAAGATGGAAAATATTTACACGCACTTCATAGGAGATTGGAGCGGGCATCGACTTCGCACGTTACCTATTCAAAAAGAACAGCACCTAAAGAGCAGGATGATATTGATGAGTTGCTGAAACCTCGTGTCGTTATTCATCAAAAGGAACAACCAAAAATAGTTGAATTTCCTGAGGTGCATTCTGAAGTAGAAGAACAGCAGCAGGAAGAGAGTAAATCGGAACATATTCCTAAAGAGGATGGTTTAATTGAGGTGGAAAAAGTTGAGGTCGAAGGACCTGAGTTTATTGAAGTAACTCCCAAGGAATTACCAAAGAAAAAGGAAGAGGCTACTGAAAAAGAAAAACAATTTGAAGAATTACCGCAAGAAACAAAAGACATCAAGGAAGAAGTTGTTGAAGAAATTCCTCCTGAAAAAGATATTCCGGAGTGGGAGCCACTGCCAGAAGAACAAGAGAAAGAAGAGGTTGCCTGTGCAGATAAAAAAACAACAGATGATGAATTTTTTGAAGATGAAACACTTGTTGAAGAAGACATAGAGGAAAAACCAGTTGAGGTGGTTGAGGAAACCATCTTTAAAGAAGAGGATTTGAAAGAAGACGATTTATCTGAATGGGAAACAGACTCTGAAAAAGAAATCAAAGAGGAGATAATTGGTGAAGAAAAAACGACTACTGAAGAAGAATTTGGTGAGGAAAAAGAGACACCCGCAGGTATTGAAGAAGATGGAAAAAAGGAGGGTGTATTTGCTGGCATCAACAGCGTTGATGAAAAAATTGCACAACTTCTGCAAGAAAACGGCATTACCTCGATCGAAATGTTACGTGAAACACCAATTAAAAAACTAACAAGAATTAAAGGAATAAAACGAAAGATTGCTAAGAAAATCAAAAAAGAAATTGACGCGTTACCCGTACAGAAACAAACAACAGAAGATGACGAGTGGCAAATTGTTGATATGAAAGAGGATACATCTGATGATTTTGAAGAATTTGGCGAGTCGTCGGCAAAACAACGAGTAGAAGACAATCCTCTTTTAGAAGAAGAGGAATGGGAAACATTTACTGAGGAATCTGTAAGTGAAAAAGAACAAGAGTACCACCATGGGGAGTATACGCTCTACGAGAAAGAAATCGAAACAAAAACAGGGAAAAAACGAACCGTTCGCTTCTTCAGCAAAGGAGAACCTGAAGAGGGGAAGGCAATAACCTTGCCTGAAGGATACGCGGTAAAGGTCAATAAACGAACAGGCGTGCCTTATCTTAAAAAAGAGTAGGAAAAATAAATAAATGGTTTTTTTCTGAAAGTTTATAAATCATGTGTTCTTTTAGCAGTAGCTAGGTCCATATGACATGGAAAGGTCCGTTAACAAAAATCGATGATTTTCGGTACGAAATTCCCTCATCCTATAAAGGTGAAGGAAATAATCTGCGTATGAACACATCGGCAGTCATCTATGCTAATGAGTCGATGATAGGTGATATACGGGCAGATAAGGCTCCTGAACAAGCAGCAAATGTTGCTATGCTCCCGGGCATCGTAGGAAAATCGCTTGCCATGCCCGATATTCATTGGGGGTATGGATTTCCTATTGGCGGAGTTGCTGCAACGAGCGCTGAAGGTGGTGTAATTTCTCCGGGTGGAGTAGGGTTTGACATCAATTGTGGTGTACGACTCGTGCGAACCAATATCCATGCACAGGATGTGAATGAAAAAACTATTCAAGCACTTATTGACACGATGTTTACCAATGTTCCTTCTGGCCTTGGTTCTAAAGCAAAGGTTCGGTTGAGCAAACGTGAGCTCGATAGTGTATTAACCTTAGGCGCACGGTGGGCTGTCGAGCAAGGCTATGGATGGGAAGAGGATACAGAATATCTCGAAGAGAAAGGGTGCTTAGACGATACTGATGTGAGACAAATTTCTGAAAAAGCTAAACAACGAGGCGCACCTCAGCTTGGATCACTTGGGGCGGGCAACCACTTCTTAGAGATACAGCAAGTCACTGACATTTTTGATCCTCACGCAGCAAAGACCTTTGGCATTAAAGATAAGGGGCAAATCATGGTCATGATTCATACTGGTTCACGAGGATTTGGTCATCAAGTATGCAGTGAACATCTCAGAGTGTTGGAGCAGGCAGTTAAAAAGTATAATATCTGGCTTCCCGATAGACAGCTTGCCTGTGCGCCAATAGCCTCTAAAGAAGGGCAGAATTATCTAAAGGCAATGGCTTGTGCAGCAAACTTTGCATGGTGTAACCGACAAATGATTGTTCACTGGGTACGGGAATCTTTCGAAACCGTTTTACAGAATAGTGCAGAAGATATGGATATGGGCATCGTCTACGATGTATGCCACAATATTGCGAAACTTGAAGAGCATGTCGTCGAAGGAAAAAAACAGAAGGTGTGTGTCCATCGAAAGGGAGCAACGCGATCATTTGGTCCTGGGAGCAACGACATCCCTCTAAAATATCAAGAGGTTGGACAACCAGTATTGATTCCAGGAGACATGGGAACAGCAAGTTATCTGTTAAAGGGGACGAAAGAAGCTGAAGAGACGTTTGGGTCGACATGCCATGGAGCAGGACGACTATTATCAAGGCATCAAGCATTGAAGCAGTGGCGAGGTGAGGATATCATCAAGTCATTAAAGCAGGAAGGCATCTACATTCACCCTGCAAGCTTCAAAGTTGCTGCCGAAGAAGCTCCAGGAGCATATAAGAATATCAAAAGTGTGGTCGAAGTGTCGCATGGGGCAGGTATTGCAAAAAAAGTAGCAAAATTAAGACCATTGGGGGTCGTTAAGGGATAATATGACAACCAATTAATTTTAAATGCTAGAAGTTATATTATGGTAGTCGGATGGTGATGCACATGGATGAGGTAAAAATTATTGATTTTGAAGAGGTTGATCTTCAGGACGCGACAGTAATTGCTGGATTTCCATCTATTGGACTAGTAAGTACCATTGCAGCAAATTACTTGATTGATGCACTGAATTTACGACAAATTGGTTCTGTAAATTCTCCTCAGTTTCCGGCACTTTCTGTTGTTCATACCGGGGAGCCTTTGTCTCCCGTTCGCATTTATGCTGGAGAACACAATAGTGGAGGAAAAATTGCTGTTTTTGTCTCTGAATTTAAACCGAAACCTAATCTCATCAATGCTATCTCAGATGCAATTATGAAATGGGCAACTGACAAACATTGTAAGTTATTGATATCCCCTGAGGGCATGGTTGTTGAAGGAAAGGGGGTTGAAGAAGAGCAAACGGCAGAAGCATACGCCATCGGATCAACAGAGCGAGCGCGAAATATGCTCACGTCCAAGAAGATTGCGCAGTTTAAAAATGGTATTATTGCGGGTGTGTCTGGAGTACTGCTGAACAGAGGGAAACAATGTTCCTTTGATGTCGTCTCTATTTTAGCAGAAGCTCATCCCAATTACCCCGATGCCCGGGCAGCTGCCGCAGCTATTAATGTGATGGGACTGATCATGGATGTGGAAATCAATGTAACACCACTGTACGAAGAATCAGAGCGAATTGAACGGCAACTACAGAAATTCCATAAGCAAGCAAAGCCCATGGTGTCAGCCACACAATCACCACAGCCTGGCATGTATGGATAAATTGTCCTGTGATTCCTACCTTTTTTATTTTTTCATACCTACTATTTAAAATAGGTAAGGATATTTGCATTTTATCATGCCGATACCGAAAAGTCATCCTCGCTATCTTTCTCTCAAGATAAGAAAACAACTTGTTGAAGCAATGGAAAAAGGGCTGGTACATGAAACAGGATTAATTGCGCACGGGCGAGGAGAGGCGTTCGATTACCTCCTTGGTGAGCAAACTATCTCAGTTGCCAATGCTGCGTCACGGGTTGCCGCAGCAGCCTTATTATATGCAACACATCCAGTGATATCAGTAAACGGCAATGTCGTTTCCTTATGTGCCGATGAATGCATTTCTCTTGCAAACGCAATTCCGGCAACACTTGAAGTCAATTTATTTCATCGAACAAACGATCGTATGGTTGCATTGGCACAAGAACTTTACAAGCACGGAGCAAAAGAAGTCCTTGGCAAAAAGGCAAGTGCTCACATACCAGGATTGGAACATGATCGTGGATTATGTGACCGAAAGGGCATCTTTTCTGCTGATGTAGTACTCGTTCCGTTAGAAGACGGTGATCGATGTCATGCACTGGCATCAATGGGGAAATATGTGATTGCCATTGATTTAAATCCATTATCCCGGACGGCAAAGACAGCACCTCTTACCATTGTCGACAATGTAACTCGTGCACTTCCCCTCATTGAACAATGGGCAGATCAACTGAAACGGAAACGGAAAGATGAGTTGAAAGCCATCATAAACCAATGGGATAACATACAGATGTTGGGAGAGGTTCGCTCATTCATTTCAAAAAGACTAAATTCATTAGTATGATTAGAGGTCATATATGAAATCGTATCGCAGTCACTATTCCACAGAAGTAACAGCAAAAGAGTATGGGAAATCGGTTACTGTTGCAGGATGGGTAGAGGACATTCGCAACATTGGGTCGATTGCGTTTCTTATTTTGCGTGATAAAAAAGGGACACTACAACTTACGTTATTGAAAAAACATAACCAAGAACTGTTCGAACAACTGGTCTCATTACCTCGAGAATCAGTCATTGCAGCACAAGGTACATGTAAAGAAAACGCTAAAGTGCGCAATGGGTATGAAATTCTTCCAGAAAAAGCCGAAATTTTATCCATTGCTGACACTCCACTACCATTAGGGATTGTTGATAAGGTTGAGGCAGAATTAGATACTCGACTCGACAACAGGTTTATCGATTTAAGGAAGGCTGAAAAACAAGCCTTTTTTTCCATTCGCAGTACCGTTATTGCGGCCGTTCATGAATACTTGAAATCGCAAGGGTTTCTTGAAGTACACACGCCCAATATTATTGCTAGCTCTTCTGAAGGCGGGACGGATGTATTCAAGGTTCAATATTTTGAAAAAGAGGCGTTTCTTGCTCAATCTCCGCAACTCTATAAGCAAATGCTTATGGCAACAGGATTTGATCGCGTATATGAAATTGCTTGGTATTTCCGCGCAGAAGAACATAATACCAGAAGACATCTGAATGAATCAACGGCAGTTGACCTTGAAATGGCATTTATCACAAGCGAAGAAGACATTATGCATATTCTTGAGGGACTAGTCCACCATATGTGGAAAAAGGCAAGTGAATGTAAAGAAGAACTCGAGACTCTCCATAAGAAAATCACTGTTCCAACACTTCCATTTAAGAGAGTTACCTACGATGATGCACTCAAGCTATTGAAGAAACAGAGCAAAATTACTTGGGGAGAGGATCTGGGAACAGAAGACGAAAAGCTTCTTGGTGACATCATGAAAAAACAAGGGCATGAGTTTTATTTCATTACGAAATACCCCTTGGAAGTAAAACCCTTTTACACCATGCCCGAAGGTGATAAGCTTTCCCACGGATTTGATTTGGAATGTAAAGGTGTTGAACTGGCCTCAGGAAGCCAACGTATTCATGATGTAGAATTATTAAAGAAGAGGTTAACAGCGTGTAATCTCAATCCCAAAGAGTTTGATTCATATCTCAAAGCATTTCAATATGGGATGCCGCCACATGGCGGATTTGGGTTTGGCCTTGAGCGATTTTTTATGGAACTCTTAGACATATCAAATATTCGAGAATGCATTCTGTTCCCCAGAGATCGGACTCGGTTAACTCCTTAAAAACAGCAAGTTGCACAAAATTTTAAATATTTTGATTATATTTATATAGAAACATTT
>JAFGDG010000072.1 GCA_016932245.1 Thermoplasmatota archaeon | reverse complement strand
TCAAAAAGGTTTTTAGTGTACTCAACTATGATTGATTTCTTGGTATTACTTTTGTGAGAGAAGTTTTCGTGCGCCGTATTTTGCATAGCAATCTGAGCAAAATTGACGGGCAATAAGAGAGTGAAGATGCTGGGTTTTTCCCTCTTCTAAATGGTACGCTGTTCCTGGAGTGATTTGGTTTTTGCATTGAGTACATACTGTAGGGACCTTTGCAACTTTTTTTACCAGTTGAGTTTCTATTCCTCTTGCTGCCATATGACCTCCCCATATCTTCATTTAGATAGGTGTTTATAATGGTTTTCTTCTCGTGGTGTGAATATATCAAAGACTGTTTGTTGCTCTTTTGTTCATAACATAAGAAAAGGACTTTGAGACTTTCGTAAAGAATAAGTACTATCTTTAAGTAGGGGGAACAATATTCACGAAAAGCAGTTTAGACATATGGCGGTGGAAATAATGCGGCTACCCATCATAGCGAGCAGTCATCTGAGAGGATGGTTGCCTATAAGGGTGGGGTAGCCAGGAAATCCCGACGGGCCCATAACCCGTAGATCAGTGGTTCAAATCCACTCCCCGCTACTCTTTTTTCTTATCATCACGTTTATAAAGAACAAAATTTTGTCATATGTTTGTGGTCCGTCAAGAGAGAGTGTGGGAACTTGATTTCATCAGAGGCGTTGCTATTTGTCTGGTAATTGTCTATCATCTCTTATTTGACCTTGCTTTTTTTGGCATTTATTCCCTTGATTTTTCTTCTATCCCTGCAAAATTCTCAGCATACAGTATAGCAAGTACGTTTTTATTGCTCGTGGGCATCTCGCTCACCCTGCGCCGTTCGCATCTTCTTACGAAGGTACCAAGGAAAGAAACATATGTTAGCATCCTTCTCCGAGGTCTGAAGATACTTGTTATTGCCATAGGCATTACCTTAACTACCTGGCTCTACTTGGGTGAGGGATTCATTCTCTTTGGCATTCTGCATTGTATCGGCCTTTCTATGATTCTTGCTATTCCTTTTCTTCCATCTCGTACCGCCCCACTTCTTAGCGGTGTAACACTTATCGTTCTCGGCGTCGTTTTCTACACTATTACAATAGACTCGCCATATCTACTGTGGCTAGGAATCCGTCCAACAATCTTTTACACGGTTGATTACTATCCTTTGTTGCCGTGGTTGGGGATGGTATTGCTTGGTGTTTTTCTGGGAAACCGATTATACGCAAACGGAAAACGAGTCTACACCTTGCCAGATTGGTCATCAAAAAAATTCGTGGGTGTCTTTTCATTTTTTGGCAGACACACTCTTCTTATTTATTTGATTCATCAGCCTATCATTATAGGCATGTTATATCTTCTATTTCCACAGATCCTTATGGGTTAAGTTGAGTGGCGGAACTGTCACACCACTGCCCTTCTCTGTATGTCCAACAACCTGAGCGCCGACGTTAGAATGTTTGGTGATGGTCTTTATTGCCATGTCCACATCATGAGGATCTACGACAATGGCAAATCCCATGCCCATGTTAAAGGTTTGATACATCTCTTTGGTATCAATTCCTCCCCGTTCTTGAAGAAAGGTAAAGATGGGTTGCGGCTTGCAAGGGTCAGTGATCACAAACCGTACTCCCTTTTTTAGTCGTGGGAGATTCAGCAGACCACTCCCGGTGATGTGGGCAAGGCCATGAACTTTGATAGTTTTGAATACCTCAAGAATTTCTTTGACATAAATCTGGGTGGGGGTCAGCAAGACCTCTCCAATGGTTTTTCTTGGGTATATTCCATTAGGAAATGTATCTTCATAAAACAAATCAGCGTGCTGAATAACCTTTCGGACCAAACTGTATCCATTAGAGTGAATGCCACTACTCCCCAGGCCAATTATAACATCACCGGGAACAATGGCTTCACCCGTGATGATGTTATCTTTTTTTGCATAGGCAAGGCACGTTCCCGCTAAATCAAAGCCATTGATAATCTCAGGTAACGATGCGGTTTCACCACCGACAATAGAGATATTGGACCGTTTCGCTCCCTGTTCTAATCCTTTTCCGATCTCTTTGGTAATGGCAGGGTCAGGGTCATCGATCGCAAGATAATCAACAAAGGCAAGAGGCTCTGCACCGACACATAACGCGTCATTCACATTCATCGCGATACAATCGATACCTATGGTATCCCACTTCTTCATCTCCGAGGCAATTTTGACTTTACTACCTACGCCATCAGTGCATAACACCAGGGCATAGTCGCCAAAATCAATTAAGCCGGCATAGTGCCCACCTAGGGGTCTGCCGAATCCTGTTCGCTGTGAGGTTATGCTGGATAGTATCCCTTTAATGGCTTTCTCTTCCTTTGCAATATCAACACCGCTTTCTCGATATGTTAACTTCTTCACAGTACCGCCCCTTTTCATTCGTCAAATCGTTCTTCTTATGATAAATCTTTTGAATATATGCGGTAAGATCTGTCACATAAAGAATTTAAAGGAGAAAAAAAGAAATACTGTATGGTATACCATGGATACACGACTCATTGCGGTTGTACTTGTTATTGTTGTTGCCATCCCCCTCTTCTCTGGGTGCCTGGAAGATGACAGCAGTCGCAATGAACCACCGTTTATAGAAATTCTCTATCCGTATGATGGCACCACGGTTTCTAATCTGGTGATGATTAGTGGAACAGCCTCTGATCCTGATGGTGATGATGACCTTGTACAGGTAGAAGTCCAGATTGATTCTGATAACTGGACAATTGCCCAAGGAACCGACCAGTGGAGCTATGATTGGATTACCTATCGGCTTAACGATGGCCCTTATACTATTCGTGCACGAGCATGGGATGGTAAAGACTATTCTGCTGTTGTAGAAATCACGGTTGTTCTTGACAATCCTGAGACGGTTACTTCCGATGTCCATCGATGGGCGTTGTTTGTCGCGGTCGCAAACTTTCCGGAAGACAATGAAAGTAAACTCGGAAATGGCGGACTTTTTCTTGCAGAGGAGATGGCTACGTATTTCATCCAAGAATATGGCTATGCAACCTCCAATATTATTCTGCTATTTGACGATGGCTGGATCCGCGCTGATGGAGGCTATGGCGAGCGGATGCAGACCTTGCAACAACGATACCGTGAATACAATATTGTCTATGGCGGTGCAACCGGAGGAACTGTTGAGGCGAGTATTGCTCATATCGTTGAGGAAGCAAACCAGTATGAGGACAGTGAAGTATTTATGTGGTTCTTTAGTCACGGATGTGGAGACAACACTAAGACCTATACGGGTGGAAAACTCTTAGAGCGCAGTGCAGTCTTTCTCTGGGATGATATTCTTACTGATAAAGAATTGGGCGATATGCTCTCTGATTTACAATCAACAAAGACTTGCGTGATTGTTGATGCCTGTTTTAGTGGCGGTTTTTCTGATAAAACGATCCTGGATTTTCCAACGCTATTCCTTTTACGTTCTGGCATTCCTCAATCAGGAAGAGTAGTCATGTCAGGAGCAAGTAAGTTTCGTGTTGGATATGCCAGCACTACTCAAGGCCCTCTGTTTACCTTACAGTGGTTTGAGGGGCTACAAACAGGTAATGCTGATGGATACCGTCCAGGAATACGAAAGACCGGTCGCCCAACAAGATTACAATTGTTCAAAGATGGCAAAGTATCTGTTGAAGAGGCATTTTACTACGCCCGCTACACCCTCAAACACCGCGAAGATTTTAAAGAATACAATACGATGGAGCCACAAATCACCGATTACTATCCTCGTCGTGGGCTGCTCCGGAGCCTTGGCGGTCTTATTTTGGGACAATAAGCTATTAATACTCTGCCTTTTGTATTGCATATCGTCCATGAAGCGAGAAGCACTCCATTGGAAAAAACTCAAAAACAATACCGTTCAGTGTCAACTGTGTGCCCATCAGTGTACCATCAGAGAAGGAAAGAGAGGGCTCTGTGGTGTCCGTGAGAATACCCAAGGGATACTTTCTACATGTATATACGGCTCATATTCCTCGATGGCGGTTGATCCTATTGAAAAAAAGCCGTTGTATCATTTTCATCCTGGAACCCGGGTGTTCTCATTGGGGACGGTAGGTTGTAATTTTCAGTGTCTTCACTGTCAAAATTACACGATTTCTCGAGGAACGCAGGAAACCATTCCTTTGCAAGAAGCAACTCCACAACAGATAGTTACGTTAGCACAAACACGTGGCTGTAGCGGCATTGCCTGGACCTATAACGAACCGACGATTTGGCATGAGTTCGCTCTCGATACTTCTAAAATCGCTCACCAGAACGGGCTGTACACGGTATATGTGACGAATGGATATCTCACAGAGGGGCCGCTAAAAGAGCTTTCATCGTATCTTGATGCGATGAATATTGATATCAAAGCCTTTCATGAAGAATTTTATAAAACAATCTGTAAAGCACGTCTTGCGCCAGTGTTAGAGACTTGTAAACGAGCAAAGAATCTTGGTATCCATCTCGAACTGACGTATCTCGTGATTCCTACCTATAATGATTCATTAGATGAAATCATTTCATTTTGTCGCTGGGTGGTAGAAACACTAGGAGCAGATACGCCCGTGCACTTTTCTCGTTTCCATCCTGATTATCACCTGACCGACGTACCACCAACACCACGTGATACCTTGACCCGTATCTATGAAACAGCAAAAAAAGAAGGGATTCTGTTTCCTTATCTGGGAAATGTCCCTCATGGGGCCTATGAAAACACGATCTGCCCTCAGTGTGGAGCGACCTGTATTGAGCGCTATGGGTTTACAGCACAAATGACGGGAGTAAGCAACGGTATCTGTAACGCCTGTGGGGCATCAATCCCTCTTATTACCACAGACGAACGAAGGAAAAAGTAATAACTATTCTTTTCATACTACAAGATATTAATTGAAAAATTAAAATAAAAAGGAAAAATTTAATAAAGGGGTAACTATACTTATTATATTAGAAAAATATAATCTAATTGATAAAATAGTAAAGGTGACTGTGTGATGAACCTAAAAAAAAGTGACAAAATGATTGCAATTGTGGGAGTTGCTATTCTCATTATTGCAGCAGTTGGTATTGTTCTCTATACTGCCTCTGAAGAATCTGACGAAGATGTTAAACCAACAGAAGAAACATTTATGGTAACCTGGAATGAACATAGCGGTCAATTGGCGTGTATCGAAGGATATGCGGGTAAATCCTCTTCCTATGTTGATCCCTTTGCCGTTTCTACTCCTTTGGGGAGTGTCCTAACGAGTGTCAGTGTGCAGATTGTCTGGAGTGATGATAACACCCATCGTGGTCTGTTAACAAAGGGTCACGATACGTTAACTGCCGATATCGGCCCCAGTGGCGGCGAATGCCAAACACATCAAAGCACAGCGAGCGGAAATGAAACTCTCTATTTCACAGTCTACGATTGTCCGTATGATGAGACTCTCGAAGCAGAAGACTATGATGAAGCACAGCAATTGGTCTATGATATGGTTCAGGGAAAAAATGATGCGGCCTATGACGTCTTGGTTAATGTCAACACTGGTGAAAAATTACGCAGACCTCTGCAATACCTAAAAGACAAAGGAAACGCATTTAACTTATTCGTCTCGTATACCTATTATATTCCTGTGATTGAGCAAGAAATGCCTGATGATAACGACGGCAATACCGATGGCGACGGTATGCAAGAAACTTCTCTTGCGTATTTGATCAAGACTATTAGTCACGGCCGAGACATCATATAAACGCTTAACATCTAAATCGGAGGAGGGCACCAACCCCCCCGATTCCTTCTAATTTTTTCCCACCTTCATGTAACGTATTAATGATTGTAAATTGACTGTTGTGTTGTTTTGCCATCTGTAAAAATGATTCTCCCTTAGTTGTCCGAACGAGGATATCAGTTATAAGCACCCGCTCAACCGCGCCATTCTGTAAGGCGTACAGCACTTCATGTTCTCCATAGGCGGCCATGCCATCTTTTTTGATTTCCTCAAAGAGCTTTTCAACCAACCCTGTTTCAAAGACGACTCGGTTTTCTTTGGTAATCTGTTCAACGATTCCGGTCTTTATGGCCTCGTTGACGCCATTCATGCCTGCATTGCCCGTCCCATGCACAATCATTGATTCAACAGCTTCAGGGTCTTTTTCTCTTGCATATCTTACAAAGTGCTCCTTAGTAAATCCTGGTCCTAGCACCACCAAGGTTGAGTGTTCTGTTTTGTTCATTTTGACGACAGCAAATACTTCACCAAAATAGTCAGGTTGCACATCTTTACTTTCATACATCTTTCCGGATCGTTTCGAGTCGATATCAGCGATCCATTGCAATCCGCTTTGCCGCAGCACCGCAATAGTGGCACTATCTTCATCGAGACAGACGAAGGTAAGAATGGGCTGATTACGTTGTTTTACTGCTTCATCAATGCGTTGGAGTTGATACTCCTTCCAAGCATCTTTCACAATGGAAATCGCATCCATTTTGTCAGCAGTAACATTCAAGGTATGAAACGACCCCAAATCCTGAGGGCCTTCTTCGATCGTTCCATGAATGCGCAGTCTGTCGGAAAACTCATGAAATCTTACCTCAGCAACCCGTACCCCAAGTTTCATCCTCTTTTTCTCTGCTTTTTTCGATCTGATTTTATCGTCCTTCTGTTCATCGGTTCGGAAGGTGACTGCTCGCACCAGATCTTGCTCATCAATAATGTTGTATAAATGCCAAATGTCATCAAGATTTTCCGCAATGAGTTTGATTTCACCGTGTTTTAAGTCTTTGAAGACAACCTTCATACCGTTACCCCTGCCGTTTTAACAATGGTTGCTCCACCTGCAGGAAGCAATCGATCAAGAGTCTCAACCGAAACACCAAATGCGTTTGCCAGTGTTTTTGCCAGTTCATGCTTTGCTGTTCCCCCTGGTTGTAATACAATATATTGCTTCGTTCTTGCAGTCACTGCAGATACTGGACCTACCATGATTTTTTGATAGCCCCCAACGTCAACCTCTCCTGCTGCCAGTTTGAGTGTGCATCGGCAATAATTACGTTTCCCTCGGATGATAAATCCTCCTTTAGGGACAAATTCACCACTTTGTGGTGTTTTGCTTACTTGTTCAGGGAGGACCCAATAAGCTTGTGCTTCAGCAAATTGCTTCCAGGCCTTAGAATAGGATGCAGCAAACATGCACGCTTCTTCGAGCGTCTTTGCTGATATGGGCCGGGCGTCGTCATTCACTCCTTTGCTTTTAATGATCACACTCGGTGCTCCTTGCACATCAGCATGGGCGTATCGATCTCCCTCTTTGAGATATTTCTTCACAATAAGATCGTTGGTTTTCGCATCTTTTCCTCCGATGACCACGTTACCTCCACTCGATAAGAACCACCGATACCGTTCAAACCAAAACTGACGCTCCTTTTGTACAGACGGTGTGCGTTCTTCTTTTTGCTGTTCTTGCTGCATCTGCCGTTCAACATCTGTTACTTGTTTCTTTGTTTTTGCCAGCGATTGCTGTGCACCATGAAGTTTACTTCGTAATTTTTTATTTTTGGCATATGCCTGCTCAGCGTTTTCTGCTACGGTTTTTCTAAAGGAGAGCCTCACGTCATGAATAGTGCCCGACGTGTCTTTCAAGAGCACGATCAATTGGTTTTCAGTGGGATTAAAGACCTTGACGAAGCTGTATTCATTAATCGTTGCAATTTCCGCCTCTTTTTCCTTTTTTTCCAGCACTGCTGTAATTTCTGCAAGTAATGCTTCTATTTCCTGGTAGTGGAGATATATCAAATCTCCCTCTTGTTTTTTGGTGACGATTTCCTCTTTCAGGAGAGTAATTGCTTCTTGTTGCTGCCGTAATTGCCGCTGCAATTTTCCACGAAGCTTTTCAGTCTTTCCTTCCTTTTTTCTTTCTATCAACTTTCTGTCAATAAACCGTGCTAAGCCATCAACAACACGGGGGATGTGATCATATTCGACATCTGTGTAGCTGGTAAAAGGAAACGGTAAGACGTCGATAGTTTTTCCCTCTTTTTTCACGAGAACCGGACGAAATGCTTTCCTCTGAAAGAGGTGTAAGAATACAGAGAGCTCATCAAATATCTTTGCTATAGCCTTTTCGCTTAGGCCATTAATTTTTCTTTGTTTATCAATGCCCGCTCGTGTACAAATCTCCTCGGCAATGGCCCCACTCAAATTGATTGTCACCGCAAGCGTTCGAACAATGTCTGTTGAACTTTCCTTTATTTTCTCAATAAACTCTTTTTTCGATAGGGTAAACGGGTTAATTTGTGAGGGCGGAGGTAGGTAGGATTCTCTGCTTTTAATTGATCGATGCGCCCAGGTTTGTTTGATGAGGGGCAGGATGATGGTTCCTTCAGGATCGGCTAGAATGATATTTCCTTCAGAGAA
Source organism: Thermoplasmatota archaeon (assembly GCA_016932245.1). Lineage (GTDB taxonomy): Archaea > Thermoplasmatota > E2 > DHVEG-1 > DHVEG-1 > JAFGDG01. The sequence goes on along the minus strand of JAFGDG010000072.1, from coordinate 2,076 downwards.
AAACTCAATAATCAATGCATACGCCCCCTCCTTTTTCTCGATGCATATCGTGATAATTCTGTCAAATTCATGTTGAGTAATGGATGCGATTATTCCCTGTTGAAGATACTTGCGTAACGTCATGGCAAAGGTCGATGGTGTTTGAGGCGTTTCTATGTTTTTTTCTGTGGTGCAGAGAAAGCCTCCATTTCTGATGTAGAGGGCGTGTTTTTCTTTTGTTTCAATATTCTTCAGTCTAAGAAGAAAATCGTTGCGAGTCAACTGGTAGATTTTCTCTATGTTTGTTCCAACAAGGCATTGTAGCTCAGAAACGATGACATAGATATCAAATGAGGAGAGTTTACGGTTCATTGCTGGTATGATATAGAACTATCTATTAAAAAAGACTGCCGTGATGGCAGCCAAAAAAAGAGGAGGGGATGGGATGAATCTAAACTGGGAAATAGGTGGCAGAAATGCCAGCAATGCTGGCATGTCCCCCGCATTTCACGTCATTCTGGGAAATACAAAGCATTCTGCCTTTATATATGTAAAGAAGAGGTCAGTGAAAGTATTTTTTGGCTTTGTCTCAAATGTATATCACGTTCAATAATACTTTAATCGACCTCTTGAAAAGCATAAAAGACACAACGATGCTCGTTCTCTTGTTTTTATGGGAAAGACAGGAGTAGCAAATCTCCCTCTGCACTCTGGTAAGGCACCAAAGTGGTTATTTGATAGAATGGTGAAGCTCTCCAGAGGAATTGTTGATGTAATACTACTTGAGTATGGAAAAGATGAGTTTTTAAAGAGAATCTCTGATCCTTTCTGGTTTCAATCTTTATCGTGTGTACTTGGATTTGATTGTCACAGTTCAGGATGCACTACTGTTACATGCGGTGCTCTCAAGGAAGCAATACACCCCGGGGAACATGGATTTGCAATAGCCGGTGGAAAAGGAAAAGCATCTAGAAAGACCATCCAACAGATTGAAGAAATTGGAGAAACCTTTGGTTTTACTGATTCAAAAATAAAAGAACTACAGTATTCTAGTCGCATGAGCGCAAAAGTAGATAGCACTGCAGTACAAGATAGTCATACCCTATATCATCATGTTTTTTTGTTTACTGAACAGGGTAACTGGTCTGTTATACAGCAAGGCATGAGATCTGATATCAACTATGCACGTAGATACCATTGGCTTTCAGGTTTTGATAGCTTTATTGTCGATCCGCATAACTCAATTATGGGAGAAAAAGTTGATACTGTTCTTGACATGACATCTAAAAACAGTGTCTCTTCTCAGAAGACGTGTGTTGATCTTGTTTGTGGCCATCCTCGATATCTTGCTAATGACTGGGCATCACTTATCCGACTTGAGGATCAGACTACTTTAGATGAATACAATGGCTCTACTACTTACTCTAAGCATATTGTTTGTCTCGATATGCCTCGTAGTATCAATTGGAATAAAATGAGAGAAATCTATGAATTTCAACCAAAAAACTATGAAGAACTACTTTCGCTTAGAGGCGTTGGTCCTACTACTGTTAGAGCATTGGCTCTCATATCTGATCTCATATATGATGAAAAACCATCTTGGAAAGACCCTGTAAAATATAGCTTTGCAGTGGGCGGCAAAGATGGAGTACCCTATCCTGTAGACAGAAAAGCAATGGACGAATCAACCGCGCTTATTCAATCTGGTATAGAACGGGCAAAAGTGGGCGATACTGAGAAAATGCACGCGATAAAGCGCCTGAAAGCATTTGTTTCTACCGATTCATAACATATTTGTGTCTCTTAACGCTTAACAAATATTAGTGAAAAACACTAAAACAGCGATTTAGCAATTCTGTCGTGATAAAGATGGTTTGAAATGACCAACACCAGCACGATGGTTGATGATCACCCCTGTTTAACATTTTCTGTGAAACGAGGATTGGAAGACCTAGATGATAATTTCATGGTATTGGAAGCTGATATCGGTAAAAATGATTGAAATCACTAGGGAAAGTAACACTACCACAACCTCTGCAAGTATCTCCACGCAACAATCAAATCAAAACGGAAACAATCAAGGAACTGATAGCATCC
>JAFGDG010000071.1 GCA_016932245.1 Thermoplasmatota archaeon | reverse complement strand
TGCTGTTTCTTGAACAAAAACAACCTTACCCTCCAGGAGGATTTTCACAAACATTTTCGTGTCATGCTATTTTGGACAAGTGTGATCGGAAGTGGTTGTTTTTTGTCACCAACAGGTGCATGGCATGGTTATCCTCTGCGTTCATCCTCCATCGATCCACCATACTACTGGTAAGGAACATGAGGTGCGCGGCAAAATTGAGACATGTAAATCCGCTAAATCCAGTAGATAATCGAGGTGGAATGAAACCATTCTCTTTATCTCTCCTCCCATCAACCGGCCGATGTAGCTTACTCGTGCTTTTTCCCTGGTGGCTGGCACTTGGGTGACGCACTCGTGAGGACAGTACTCATGAGCGTAGCCACATCTAAGCCATTCGTAGATGAGCGAAGCGTAACAATGCTTCTTGAGTTGTTTATCGCTAAGTTCTGGGTACGTTGCTTTTGCCTTTTCAATACTGAGGTCTATTTCTTCATCGTGAAAAACTCGAGTGGAGTTTCCGCTGGCATATTGCGTATCGCTTTCCGAGATGAAGCCTGCATTTATCAATGCAGGGACGCTAACCCATAAAGTCCGGAATTCCGAAGGTGAATATGTTACAAGGAGTTCGATGAAGCGTCGTTTATCTATCCCTGTTCCAGGCCAACGGATGGCCGCACACGCGGAGAGAACTGCCGTTATGATAAGCACAACATCGGCGTAGCTCGCACCAAGGACATTGTTTGAAAGAGCCTGCGCCAAATCAAGTCGTTCCTTCAGGAAACGCTTCAATCAAGCCTCCATGAGGATAACAATCATTTATGCAAAAGCATTGTGAAAAACTTATATAATCCAACCCAATCTCATTATATGATAAAATATCATTGTTAGCATAAAAGAGAAAGTTGAGGATATTTCATTAAAACCAAAACCCGCAAGACTTTTGGGATGAGAGAAGTGTTTTTTGTTGTTTGGCAATAAAGTTTATGAAAGATTGATTGAAAGTTTTTTATCTCCTCTCTCATTTTCTGTGGCAACTACTATGGCCTTTTTTCCGCCTATCTCGCTTGTTCCCCACGATATTCTTATTCCGCCTAACAGTCCATGCTTTAATGGAATCTTTGATACTTCAAAACTGCACCCGCCTTCCACCCTTATCCATTCAATTTTTCTCAGTGTTTTAGGTTCTTCTTTTTGAAGAAATAAACGATTACCTTTTCCATCATTCGGTATTCCCCATTCTAATCTGAAACTCTTATGATTTTCATCACCTTGTTTGATTAACTCCGTCATAACTTCTTCAGAATTAATCCATTGATTAACAATATCTTTTAGAGATGATATCATTGTACCATCATGTATATAAACATTATTAACGGGTAAAGTCACTACATTTTCTGGTGGAAGATTTCCTGTTTGTGATACTCGCACTGTAACTTTATATGGAGACAATTTGACCATTTTATTCCAAAATGCTTCAATTTTGCCAAATAATTTCTCGATCGAATGCTCATCCACATCTTTAAGAGAAAGAGTTTCAAAACCATAAGCTTTTGCCACTCTTTCTGCTTCAGATGAAAAGCCGGTTTTAGAAACTAGTACAAGCGCGTTTGTGGGCAGACGCTCATGCTTGGATTTCATTTTTTCCACCCACGTCACATCTGCTTTCCGCTTATGATCAATACACTCGATACTCACAATAATGTCATGTCCCGCTATAGAGTCTTCTATGCATACATCAACCTCTCTTTTCGAGCCCGTAATAAGATCGCGGAGAATCTTTGACTCGGTAACTTTCGCCGTATCGGATACATGTTGTTTGACAAGAAATATTAGTTTTTGGAAATCGTTACTTCTCTTTGGCATTTTTTATTCTATTAATTATGTTTATCCAACATCCCTTCAAAGTTATTATTCGGTGTGCCTCATTATCAACTTGGTTTCAAATAAATAATGCATTGCCAAAGGCCGTAGTTCTTTTTGCATCAATGATACTGATTCTTTAAGTGGTAGTACATCCAAAGAATCTGTGCCAATTAGTTCCCTTATCCATTCGTCGTAAAAATAAGCTATCGTTTCTGCTGGCTTAAAATCAGGGACGGGTTTCGAATAGTTCAGTGCTCGGTGAGCTGCATAACCGTTTCGGAAGTCCTGCATGTCCTTCCAATACATATTCCAATTTTCTTGAGTAAATTCGGTTTTTTTAAAAAGGCTTTCACGAAAACTATTCTCCAACGCTATCCGTTCTTGATCACACAAATTTTTCCAATGCGTAGGATTACCCTGTGATCCAAAAACCATGCACCATAAAATACAAGCCTGTAAAAGATGAGCATCAATAGTACGAGTCCAAAACTCTGATTTCAATTTAAGATGTTGATAAGCATGATGTAATTCTCTATAGCAAGTCAAATGATATAGAAACGACTTTACGATTGGAAACTGTTCAGTGAAGATATTTTCGTCATATTCCATGATTATATACACTATTAATTATGTTTTATTGGTCCTCTTTTTCTATATATACTGAACAAGGATGTCACAATACATAAAAATGTTCAAAAATAATAATAACTGGGCATGATTCGTTTTACAAGGTTATAGCAAATAATAAAAACCGCGCGTTCACGAGGGCAGATGTCGTACAAGAAGATATCGAGAATCGACTAAAAAGCATCCATGATTTCAGTGGTTGGAACTGGAATTATAGGGTGTTTGCGGGACATCCGTGAAATATTGACATTTGAAAATAGGATAATTGACCACCTGTCTGTATATTTTCCAAGGGGGTCCCCTTGGAGACGGTGGACAGACGCAGGGAAAATCGGGAGGAAGCAGGTTCTGTCCGAGCGAAGCGAGTTTAGCTGCGACCTGATTTTCTCAAGGATGCCCACGAACCCGAAGGGCGGCTTGCATTTCTTTGCGCCACTTTCTTTCGTGCAAGCAAAGAAAGTGGCAGTAAAAATGTGCTCAAAAAAAAAGCCCTTGTTGGGAACAAGGGCAATAACTTTATGGAGGTTTTGTAGCATAGTTGCTGTGTCTATTCTATCGGCCTGGCTGATTTTTAACTTTATCTAAAAAAATCACAAAATAATTTCAATATGGCTGAATGAGGAAAAGCTGGGATTGTTTTTTAAGAAAATGCCTGAGGTTTGTGCCAGGCATTTCCTCAACAATTTCGCTGTTATGTCAGTGCCGTGTTTACGGAAGCGTTGCTTCCCCCGGCGGAGGCTGACATCTTTCCCTGGCGGTGTTTTCTGCCGAGCGCAACCCAGGTATTATCCCCGTTCAGGTTTACGGGCAGGATCGCTTTACCGGCCCAGAGCCTGGGGCGCAGCCAGCCATTGGTGTGGATGATATCGTCCGGTGTCAGGGCAAGGGCTTCGCGGTCCAGGGAGACAGGCATAATG
>JAFGDG010000070.1 GCA_016932245.1 Thermoplasmatota archaeon | reverse complement strand
TTTTTTTCTCATTTTTTATACCCTCAATTTTTATAGAGACAATAGCTTTAAATAGTAATTAATATTACATAATAAAAAATATTAAGTAAAAATCAATTTTAATGTGGGGTGAATATAATGGCTGCTGAAGTAGCAAGAAAATTGGTTGAACAAGCTGGTATAGACGTTGATACATTACTTGAACTTTTAGTGAAGAACGCCGCTGCAGAACTCACAACATACTATTACTATACCATCCTACGGGCAAACCTCATTGGATTTGACGGGGAGGGATTGAAGGCAGTGGCAGAAGATGCTCGCATTGAAGACAGGAATCATTTTGAAGCACTGGTACCGCGAATCTATGAGCTTGGTGGAACATTACCCGATAATATGAAAACGTTCCATGACCTCTCAGCCTGTCCACCTGCACAACTACCAAAAGATCCGAATAACACAAAAGAAATCGTAAAAGCCCTATTGAAAGCAGAACAGTGCGCGGTCAGAGGATACACCGAAATATGTAATATGACTGCAGGAAAAGATCACCGAACATACGATCTTGCATTGGCAATACTCAACGAGGAAATTGAACACGAGGCCTGGTTCACAGAATTCCTTGGAAAAGGACCATCTGGACATTTCAGAAGACCAGCAGGAAAAAACAGTCCCTTTGTTTCAAAGTTCCTTGAATAAAAACCTTTAGACAAAACAGTTATAACCATCAAATGTAATTGATGGTCAGGGGAGTGAAAAAACATGTTGTCAAAAATACCAATTCTTCTTGAAAAGATAAAACCAGACGATCGTGATAAAGAAATCATCAGAGCAGCATTGATCGCAGAACTTGACGCCATCAATCTTTACGAAGAAATGGCAGCGCTTGCCAATCATGAGGGAATCAAAAAAGTACTGTTAGATGTTGCAAAAGAGGAAAAAGAACACGTTGGTGAATTTCAAACACTCTTATTGATGCTTGATAAGGAACAAGCTGAGGAACTACAAGAAGGAAAAGAGGAAGTTGAAGAATTATTAAAATAAGGAGATGAAAACATATGGAAGAAATGAAAATGCCATTGATAGGAGATGCATTTCCAACAATGGAGGTACAAACGACACACGGCAAGAAAAAATTACCAGGCGATTTCAACGGAAAATGGTTCATCCTTTTCAGTCATCCCGCTGATTTCACACCCGTGTGTACCACAGAATTTGTTGCCTTCCAGAAACGATACGGCGAGTTTAAAAAACTCAATACGGAACTGATCGGCCTGAGCGTTGACCAAGTGTTTTCTCATATCAAATGGGAAGAATGGATACGAGAAAAGCTCAAAATCGATATAGAATTCCCCATCATTGCTGATACGGGAAAGGTTGCAAACACCCTTGGTCTTATTCACCCTGGGAAAGGCACGAACACCGTACGGGCGATATTCATGGTTGACCCTAAGGGAATTATCCGAGCCATCTTGTATTATCCGCAGGAACTTGGTCGGAATATGGATGAATTTGTCCGAATGATCAAAGGATTTCAAGTGTCTGATAAAAATGGTGTGGCGATTCCCGCTAACTGGCCCAACAACGAACTAATCAAAGATAGAGTCATTGTACCACCGGCATCAGATGTGGTAACAGCTAAGAAACGACTGAAAGAATACGATTGTTATGATTGGTGGTTCTGTCACAAAAAAGTGTAAAGACACCACCCCTCTTTTTATTTTATACATTTGGTTTGCAGGTTAGTGTTTTTACTTTATGAAAGTAATCAACGCAGAAAAATCGTTCGAAGGTTACCAACCCTCATTAGGGAACCAGGGACATTTGCCCTGTTTTATTGGTAGTAATCGCTCTTTTTCTATGATCTTTCAGGATGCTTACGTAGCAAAATAATAAAACATGCTAAGGATTCCTCAATGATGTATGGTCAGCTTTGAGGATTTTGTTACCGATGATACAGTACAATGGCTACTCAATGATGACAATCCTCCAGTGAAATATTATACTCTTGTTGATTTGCTTGGTGAAAACGTTGATTCTCCTTCGATTACCACAATAAAGAAGCACATCATGAACAAAGGAGTTGTTTCAAAAATACTGGAACACCAAAAGCCTGGTGGTTATTGGGGTGTAGAAGAGGATTTCTATGTTCGATCCAAATACAAGGGTACCGTGTGGAATCTTATCATTCTTGCACAGATGGGGGCAGATGGAATGGATCCTCGTATCAGATCAGCCTGCGAGTTTATTTTCAACAAATCTCAGGACCCATCAAGCGGTGGTTTTTCCTATGCTAGTACCGTTTCAGATGGCGGTGCTCCTGGTAAGGTATTACCATGTCTAACGGGTAATATGGTATGGAGTTTGATTCGTTTAGGGCATATCGACGATCCAAGGGTTCAAAAGGGAATTCAGTGGATAACAGCGTATCAACGCTTTGATGATGGTATCCAAGAATTACCCAAGGATTGGCCTTATAAAGCGCATAAGGCCTGTTTTAGTAAGCATTCCTGTCATATGGGGGTCGTAAAAGCGTTGAAGGCTCTTGCTGAGATTCCTGTTGAGAAGCGCAACTCGGATGTAAACAATACCATAGATCGTGCCGTCGAGTACTTTTTGATTCATCATATTTACAAGAGAAGTCATGATCTTTCTAAGGTGTCTAAACCTGGTTGGCTTCGATTTGGTTTTCCCTACATGTATCAGACGGATATCCTTGAAATACTTGATATTCTCACAAGGTTAGGGGTGAACGATAAAAGAATGCACGATGCTATCGATGTCCTTGTGTCTAAACGAGATGCTCAGGGGAGATGGACGCTTGAACAGACCTTTAACGGTCGTTTTATCACAAATATTGAGGTGAAAGGTAAGCAGAGTAAATGGATCACGCTTTATGCACTGAGGGTTTTGAAACGATATTATGGATAGCCTGGATGGAGAAAACTGTATTCTAGATATAACAGTGGATTGTAATGGATATATGAGGAATGATGACTAAGATTTTAGTTCTAAGAAAAAGAGAGTTTTTCTTCCATGATCGAACTATCATAGAAGAATGAGAGAATAGATTTCAGGTGTGTTTAGTATTTATGGTGATGTTTCTTGTGCTTATGCCAATGATGGTGTCCTGGTATTAAAATGTCGAATATACAGCAAATGATTTTAAGCGGGAAACAGAAGATTTTACAGAGTATCTTGAAGGGTAATATCAGTAGTTTTAGTGGCATAAGTAGAATCTTAATGGGTAAAAGCATTATTTTAATGACAAATCGTAAGAGCATACAAATAAGCCGAAAACCATGTTTAACAAAACCGGATTGTGCAATTTCCTGATCGAGTAAGGCTAGAATTTCCTCTGAAATGTCGGTGTTTAGCACCTTTTCTTTTAAGTCTTCAATGTCCATGTTCTGTATGTACTCAATATAGTACTCTTCGTTTGCCTTTTCGACAGCTTTGTATTCGACTGCTGAAAGAGTCGGCATCGTCAGCATTAAAAACAAGACTACCATACTTCCAACAAGAATTGATTTTTTCATGATTCAACCCCCTTTTTCGAATTGTTATCACCAATTAATTTATAAACATTATTATTGAAAATTTACCGATATTTTTACTGATATGGTGGATGAATTTGGTAATATGGCCGTTTTGTTATAAATTTAAAAATAATCCAATAAATTCAAAGCCAGACGTGAGTACCTTTTCCTTTTTATAAGTGATTTTTATCGATATAAATCTAATAAATTAATTAAAATTGTTACTTAAAAAATGA
>JAFGDG010000069.1 GCA_016932245.1 Thermoplasmatota archaeon | reverse complement strand
TTCTGAATCAGTAATTAACCATACTTAATGATCAATTCTTGCTTTTTGATATTGAATAGCATTACGCATCAATGTAAGCCATTTATTATCCCCTTCAATTATAATTCCTGCTTTTTCACTCAGATTTTTCCCATCCGATGATAGCAAACATTTAATATAATGTCCGAGCATAATGTCGTGACTTTTGGGGGTAAGATGAAAATGGAAAAAAAGTTTCGTATTATAAACAGGACGCTGTTGAATCTGTTGATTGCTCTTGCCGTTAGTATCATGTTTTTTATGCCAGCTGCTGCAAGTGAATGCGACTGCGGAAAAGGTACCACTCCAACCATTCAAGAAAATCAGACAACTTTTTCTACTAATGCTGCAGATCTCTATTCTATCGAAGAACTCTGTGGATTAATTGAGCCAGAGGACTGGTATGCCAACGTCCAGTTTGATCCGTGTACACCACGAGATGATTTACCTGATTCGTTTGACTGGAGAGATGAGGTTGCTGGCGGGCTGCCGTCAGTAAAAAATCAAGGTAATTGCGGTAGCTGTTGGGCGTTTGGTACTGTTGCTCCTCTAGAATGTAATATTAAGATTAAAGATGGTATTGAAGAAGATTTATCTGAACAGTGGCTCGTTAGCTGCAACCAGGATGGGTATAGCTGCAGTGGAGGATGGTGGTGCCATGATTACTTCATGGAAAATGGAAAAACCGATCCTTGCGGGGATTCGGGAGCCGTGCTTGAACAGTATTTCCCGTATGTTGCCTATGATGCTCCCTGTAACTGCCCATACCCGCATGACTACTTCATTGAAGATTGGGCGTATGTTGGTGATCCCAACGGTGTTGCTACTGTTGAACAAATCAAACAAGCCATTTACGATTATGGTCCTGTCTCTGTTGCCGTCTGTGTCAATACCCCGTTTCATGATTATTCAGGCGGTGTGTTCAGCGGACCCACGTGTCATGACATAAACCATGCGGTTGCCCTGGTTGGATGGGATGATAATCAGGGATCAAATGGCGTCTGGTTCCTCCGTAATTCTTGGGGATCTGGATGGGGCGAAGGAGGATACATGAGAATTGAGTACGGCGTATGCGATGTAGGATATCGAACAGTTCGAGTTCAGTATCGAGATCCATTACAAATTAATCTCCCCGATGGTGTACCAGATGCCCTCTTGCCCGGCGTGTCTACAATGATTACAGTACAGATTGAGGAAATCGCAGATACCTATGTTCCTGGATCAGGTAAAATTCACTACCGCTACGATGGAGGAACCTATGAAGAGTCGTCTTTGGTATCCAGTGGTGGTGATATGTACGAAGCAACGCTGCCACCAGCACAGTGTGGTGACACCCCAGAATTTTACTTTAGCGCTGAAGGCGTAAATACCGGTGTGGTGTATAATCCGTATCAAGCTCCTGATGTGGCCTACACGTCTCTTGTCGGAGAGTTGACTCCCGTGTTTACTGATGATTTCGAAACAGATAAAGGATGGACGGTAGAAAACAGTCCCGACCTTACCGACGGTGCCTGGGAACGTGGCATCCCTATTGGAGGCGGTGACCGTGGCGATCCTCCGACTGACTATGATGGCTCAGGCAACTGCTATCTTACGGATAATGAAGATGGGAACTCTGACGTCGACGATGGCATCACGTGGCTGATATCACCGACTCTAGATCTTACCGGTGGACAGGATGCGTATATTGACTACGCGTTGTGGTATACTAATAATTTTGGAAATGATCCCAATAATGACTTGTTTAAAGTCTATGTATCTAATGATGATGGTGCTACTTGGGCATTAGTTGAAACAATTGGTCCAGAGACTTATTCTGGTTGGAAGGAATATAATTTCTTGGTTGGTGAATTTGTTGCTCTTACCGCTCAAATAAAAGTCCGCTTTGAAGCCTCAGATCTTAATGATGGTTCTGTCGTAGAGGCAGGTATTGATGCATTTTCTGCAGCAACATTTGAATGTATTGACACAGAGATACCTGATTTGGATTGCGATGGTACTCTTAGTTGGTCCAATGTTGCACCAGGCTCAACAGTAACCGGCGAGTTCGCTGTTGAAAATGTTGGTGATCCTGGCTCACTATTAGATTGGGAGGTTGCGTCACATCCTGAGTGGGGAACGTGGACCTTCGATCCCGAGAATGGTGTTGATCTGACACCGGAGATGGGTCAAATTGTGGTAGCTGTTGAGGTTGTAGCTCCTAATCAACAAAATACTGAGTTTACGGGAGAACTAAAAATTGTCAATGCACATGATGAGACCGACTACTGCATCATTCCTGTTTCTCTTGCAACTCCCGTAAGCCAGAACCTTCTCATATCAACCATACTACGATTCATACAAATAGGCAAATTTATGCCGTCTGTATGAATGGACCGCAGTTAGAATCAACGAGTTAGCATCTCCTGGTCTTTCCGGGTCTCCCCTGGCATTATTAGTATCAAATAATCGCTTTTTTTTGTAGCCACTCAAGGTCACTAATGTACAGATCTCTAATGTCAGTCAATCCAAACTTTAGCATGGCCAGTCGTTCAAGACCAAGCCCCCAAGCAAGAACCGGATTTTTTATACCGATGGTTTCGGTTACTTCAGGCCTAAAAATGCCACTGCCGCCCAATTCCATCCACTGGTTATTCCAGTACACGTCAACTTCCATACTAGGTTCTGTATAGGGAAAATACCCTGGTCGAAAGCGAATCGTTTCAAATCCCATGCGACGATAGAACTCTTTCAATATGCCAATCAATTGTTTGAAGGTTGTACCTTCTTCATGGATGATTCCTTCAATTTGATAGAATTCTGGTAGATGGGTGGCATCGATGTTTTCTTTGCGAAATACCCGACCAAGCGAAAAGACTTTGCACGGTGGGTGAGGATGTTCATACAGGTACCGAATAGTATTTACTGTGGTGTGTGTCCGTAATAGCGGTTTTGTTACCTTTTCCTTTGAAAACACATATCTCCACCCTGTCGATGAGGTGTCCCCCCCTGTCTCATGAACTTTGGCAATCTTGTCAATTAAGTCCTTCTCGTTAATGACAATCTTTTTAGGAATTTTGCAGTAGAGCGTATCTTGCATCTCCCGTGCAGGGTGATCCTGAGGGATAAAGAGCATATCCATATTCCAAAAGCTAGATTCGACAAAATCTCCTTGGATTTCTTCAAATCCCATCTCAAGAAAGATGGTTCTGATTTTTGCAATCAAATCAACCAGGGGATGTGCTTTTCCACCATAGGACGCAGGTGCAAAGGCATGAATGTCATACGGTCGGATGGCTTTTTTCTTCCATGCACCGCTCTTAATCACTGCCGAAGTTATCTGCGAAATTTCATCGGTAAGCATGATTCCTTTGTCAAGAATCTGTTTTCCGCGTTCCGTTAGAATAATTGTGCTTGAGATGGTTTCTTTTTCTTTAATCACATTTTTCCGTGATAATAATGAGGCAACATCTCTTTTGTCAAATTCTTTTGTATGGTCTTTGTGCAATTGTTTGAGTATGCGCTCTTCATTGGTTGTTTCAGTCACCGCTTTCTTACCGGTAGCTGTAAGTTCGAGTACCGTGCTGTTTGCTTCTTTTTTGATGCTTGCCCAGCCATTTTTCTTCAACCAGCCAATGGCAACAGGAACCTCTTGCTTATCTAAGAGCGAAGACAGTTCTTGTAGAGTTGCTTTTCCCTTTTTATTATGAATGGCTTTGAGCGCCTGTTTTTCTGGCAGTCCTTTTTCAACGTACACTTTTCCTTCTTTGCCAAGAGAATATGTTGTTTTGAGATGCTCTTCGACAGTGACTAATTTTTTTGATTGCAACCATGAAGCAGCATTCATGACTTCTACTTCTTGATTAAAATTTCCTGCCGAAAAAATGTCTGCAGGTGATGCTTTTCCCTTCAATTTTTTTAAGGTAAGCAGCACTTTTTTCTCATGCTGGGACAATTCCTTGATTGTTTTCTCCAGGTCCATCTGAGTTCGAAATCATGTAAGTAGGTTTTAATAATATCGATTCATGAGAAATTATCTTTTTATAGCAAAACTGTATACGTCTGTTCGTTGGGCCGGTAGCTTAGGTTGGTTGGAGCACCCGGCTGATAACCGGGAGGCCGAGAGTTCAAATCTCTCCCGGCCCATTTTTTTATTCTGACAAAATTTGATCGAAAGAATAGTCATCCCATGTTTTTATTCCCAGCACAATTTCCAGTTCAATGGGAGTAATGATGGGTGTTTTATATTGTAGATACTCATCGATGGCAATGCGTGGACACGCCGTAGAAACAAAACAATCGATGGTAGTAAAGCTCTGCACATGAGTTGGTGAAAACGTATCCAACGCAATAAGATAGGATTGCTTATGGTTTTCGGTAAGCATCTGTTGGAGTTTGTCTGCCAACTCGATGCGTTGTTGTCCTTTTTTCAGACCCACCAAGATACCAAAGACCTGCGCATCCTTTGATCGGGCAATAGCTCCATATCGTTGGCGTAGTACCATATCCTTGAATTCTTCTAGTTCTTTTGTTTTTACTTCCTTTGTATATGGATCAACAGCAATGACTGGTTTTTTTACGGCAAGTACTAATCCAAGAGGATGGAAGGTTCCACTGCCGATAAACAAAAAGGAATCTACATTTTTAAGAATCGAAGTTGCGGCTGAAAAGTTACACCCCAGGATTTGCCCGTTTACGGCGATGCGTTTGTCTCCCCTGCCACTCATTGGTTCAAACGAGTGATCTTTCAGCAGCTGCTCCACTGCCGAAATGTAATGGACATGTTGGGTAGTTGCTACTATTCCAATCTTTTTCCCTTGCAGTAATGGAAGAGCTTTTTGCACCACAGGAAGCACATCAACGGTCGCTTGTGCCGTAAGAAAGAGGGAAGGGATCGCACTTTTTTGTAGAGAAGGAATCGGTTCGTGACCAAGCTGAATGACAAAATCGACACCTACGTTCTGCAATTCTTGATGCGCAAAATCACAGGCGCCAAAACAGGGATCTGCAGCAATGATGATCGAGGCATCAGTGTGCTTTTGAAGAAAGGCAACGAAGGAAGGTAGGTAATTTTTTAGCCCCTCAGGAAATTGTAATGCGACTCGTCGGTAGCGTTTTTTATTGATTATCTTTGCAGCGCGCTCGAGATCAATAGTGTACTCTGCTATCTTCATGTATCATCCCTCTACAATGCTACGTAGTATCGTTTCAAATTGCTTCATGCGACAGTCATAGTTCTGATTTGACATGTCGATTTCAATATGGGGCTCATCAGTGCCAAGCGGCTCGTATGAATCCTTTTGTGCAACGTAAATTTCCCATCGACCGTCTGAAACAGTTTTTTCTTTGAGCCGTTCTTCCAACCATTGTTTCACCACATGGTCTGGAGCAGTGCAGTGCAGTGCAATAAAGTGGGCATTATGATCGGCAGCAACCTTCTGGGCAAGTGTACGATACTCTTTCTTTTGAAAGGTTGCATCTAGCACAACATTGTGTCCTTGGTCCAGTAGTGCTGCTGTATTCTCTAGTATTTTCTCATACGTTTGTGCCACCTTTCCTGGTGCATACAATCCCGTATTCACGGGATCATGATGCTTCTGATATTTATCAATGCCTGCGAGTTCCTTTCTAACTATGTCGGTATTGAGCAGGTGGGCGTGATAATCAACGGCTACTTTTAAGGATAAGGTTGACTTTCCTGTTCCCGTCAGACCGCTGACCATAAAAAGCAGTGGTTTTTTGTTGGTAAGAGTAAGCATAAATAAGGATGCATAGTACCTTGACAATGCATAATAGTTATTTGTCGTAGCAATAATCTCCTGTTTTTCTGCATCATTAATAGTTGGATCATCAAGCCGAAAACCAATCACTTTCCCTCGTACATAGGCACGATATGATTTATAGAAATTTAATACCGTAAAGATGCCAGTATCGTCGCTTTTTTCTATATACGTATGAATCAAATAACTGGAAAGATAGGGATGATTCTGGTAATCAAGGTCCATGGCTAAAAAGCTAATGTCTGATGCCACATCACAATACCGAAAACGTTTGTTGAATTCAATGCAGTCAAAGATACAAATATTGTCATCAACAACAATGTTTCCTGAATGTAAGTCGCCATGACAGTCCTGAATTTTTCCTGAAGCAATGCGTTGGGCAAACACCTCTTTGTTTTGTTGAAAAAACTGTGCATTTGCTTGTTTGAGGTAGGCATACGTTTCTTTAGGGATAGTTGTACCGATGACCGACGCGGTTTGTTCAAAATTTTCATCGATATTTCGTTTCACTACGTCTACTGTGCCATAGGATCGTATTTCATCAGTTGATGGATTTTTCTTATAAAAATCAACTAAGAGTGTACAAAGAGTTTCAATGGTTTGTTTATCAATCGCTCTCCTTTGCAAGAGTGTTGTCATAATGTTTTCTTGAGCAAATTCTTTCATCTTAACTGCGTATTCAACAACAGGCCCTTTGCCGTTAAGCTCAAGAGACTCATTCTTTTTTGTCAACGGAACGACATCAAGGTAGATGTCGGGGCATAATCGTTTGTTTAGTTGGAGCTCTTGTTCACAAAAATGCTTCCGCTTGCCAAGGCTCGAAAAATCTAGAAATCCAAAGTCGACTGGCTTTTTTATTTTGTAAGCATACTGGCCAGTGAGAGCAACAAATGAAATATGCGTCTGCAAGATAGTAACATTGTCAACATCGGGGCCATAGAGTGCAGGATTTTTCAGATGGCCGAGGAGCGTTGTAGGGTTCATTGCCATCAAAGAAAAGGCGGTCTTATAAAAGGTTTATCTTTATACATGAAACACAAGCACTAAAAAGAGAGTCTGTACCGCAAGTAAGCATAACACCGCAGGGATATACTGTCTATACATTTGGGTTGTATCTGTTTTTAAATAGTCACTACTAAGCACGTTACAGAGATGAATGGGAGAAACAAGATACCCCACAAACGCACCCATAAAGATGAGACTTGTAATGCCTACCATGTTTAATCCCGTCAGAGGAAAGAACGGTGCTACCAAGAAATAAGACAGGGCGATGGCAGCAAGATTGTATCCAGTAAATACGCCAAGAACGAGGGGTGTAAGTATGACTATAAAAAGTGCAGGAAAGGGCAGTTCACCAATGATGGTAGAAAGAAGCATACTTGCCCCAGAAACTTCAAACATTTCTCTAAAAATCATGATCCCAAAGATGGCAAGCGCTAATTTTACAGAAAGTGATTTTTTGATAACTTGTATATATTCTTCCTTACTGAGATGGGTCAGAAGAAACACAAGAAGGATACTAACAAATACTCCAATAAGAAATGATCGAATTTGTGGAACACCAAAGAATTGTAATGCGGCGTAAAAGAGTAAAGGAATGAGGGGTGGTATGAGGTAGATTAAACCTGAAGCGTCTTTTTTTGCTTTCTGTGTTTGCTCTCGGTGGTTATGACGTACGAAACGTTTCAATACAATCAAGCCAATCCCAATCATGGCAAGAAATGAGGGAATATTGACAAGGATCAAACTGTAGATATCGATGTTGGAAAATTCTGCGCTACAAATAAGAATCATGGCTGAAGAGACCGGGTAGATTGGAAACCAAATATGTCTGAACCACACATTCAAAAAATTTTTTTGGTTGTTGTCTAGATGATGTTTATTTCCCTCTTCATCAATCATCGGTGCAGAAAAAAGCGCTCCACCGGGAACAGGCATTAATCCATACACGGCAGGGATAACGGCTAATGTCCCCCCTTTGGTGAAAAAGGTTCGCAAACTATTGATTACCTGCTTGATTGCTCCTGTTTCTTGCATACATCTTGCGAGAATGTAGATCAACGTCATGAGCAATGCAAGCTCGATGGTATCGGTAAAGAGCTGTTGGTCTTCAAATGAATAGATACTTGCTTCAATAAAGGCTTTAGGAATATCAATAAGTTCGATGGTTTGTAGAGAAAATATACCAATGATGAGTGCACCCAACATAAGGGACAGTCCAAAATTGAATTGTTTTCTGATGAGGAGAATAATAACAATAAAAGCAATGATGATTCCTACTAGGTGCAACATGTTTTTCTGAAACTACCGTTCATTTAACTAGTTAACTCTTTGGCACAGGTTTCTGCATCAGCAAGTGTTTTCTCATAATCAAGCGTCGTGAATTGGCGATCGACCATCAGAGGCGTTCCATTGGCAATTGTTGTATTTACATCGCTACCGTGTGCAGCATAAACCAGATGAGATACTAGATTGTGGTGAGGGATAAGATGAGGTTTATGGAGATCAAGCAGAATGATATCAGCACGTTTCCCCTCCTCAAGAGAACCTATATCTTTGTTTCGATTAAGACATGTTGCCCCACCAATAGTAGCAAAGTCAACGACCGTTTGTGACGGAAGAATGGTTGGGTCCCATCGGTGTTGTTTGTGGGCAAGCGCGCAAAACTTCATCGTATCAAACATATCAAGTACGTTATTACTTGCGGCGCCATCGGTTCCCAGACCAACTGGAACACGAGCTTCAAGTAATTCAGGAATGGGAGTATACCCTCCCGTTCCAATTTTCATGTTACTCACAGGATTGTGGGACACTTTTGCCCCTCCCTCTTTTATATCAAGAATTTCCCCTTTGGTAATCCATCCGCAGTGTGCAAGAATCATTCTTTCTGAAAGAAGGCCGTACTTCTTAAGTTGTTCAACAGGGCGCACTCCATATCTCCTTTGTATATTGTAGACTTCATCACGGGTTTCTGCGCAATGCATATGGAGGAGCACATCATGTTTATCTGCAAGTTCCTTTGATCTCTGGAGGTTTTCTGGTTTGCAGGTATAGGTTGCATGGGGGGCAATAAGCGGAGTAATTAACGAATCGTTTTTCCATTTTTTTATAAAGCTGTCTGCTTTAGGAAACAATTGCTCAAAGGTACATTCGGGAGTGCCGAAATCAAGTATGGGAACGCCAAGAAATCCACGCAGTCCTGCTTTTTTGGTTATCCTAGCAATAGTGTCTTCAAAAAAATACATGTCAAGAAATGAAGTAGTTCCTGAAGCAATCATCTCCAAGAGACCAAGGCGTGTTCCTGCCCCAATGGTCTTTTTAGTAAGTTTTGCTTCCACCGGCCAGATCCGTTCCTCTAGCCATTTGTTGAGGAGCATATCATCAGCGTACCCCCGTAAGAGCGTCATAGGAATATGGGTGTGAGTGTTGATGAGCCCAGGCATGACCAATGTATCGGTACCATCAATTTTGTAGTCTGCTTCATTCGTAAGAGGTTTAGAAGAAATCTCGGTAATGGTTTGTCCTTCAATGTACAGATCGCCCTGTAGCTGTGTTCGTTTGCTATTCTGGGTTAAAATGGTTGCACGTTTGATGAGAATACTCATGACATCCTCATTTAGCGTCTTTTTTCATGGCTGTTCCTTCAGCCCAGAATTTGTCAAAATCAGCGTGTAATTGCTCTACGATTTCCTTTTCTACCGTCCACACACCAATTTCATCCTTTTTTACTGGTCCTGAGAGTACCAATGCGCGATCATCACCAAGAATATAATTGCCTTTTATTCCCTTGTGTTCTTTAACATCCATTCCCGCAAACATGGTTTTATCTTTGTATTTATTCACTAGCACTTTTGCATTTTTGGGAAGCTCGACATCTCCAAGGTACTCCGCGATAATGCGAGGGTTGGCAATTTCACCAATGCTCCACTTTTTTGTATGCCGAGATGCTGGTGGGGTTACCGATGTTTTTTTCATGCCAATCTCAATGGCAAGAGCAACGACAACGACACCGATGACAAATCCTATAATCAACGAAACGATATCCATAGTTCATCCACCCTTTACAAGGTATATTTACTATCTTAGATATAATAGTTTGGTTTAAATAAATGTGAGGGCAAGCTTTATGTTGTGCTTTTTTATATCGGCATCATTAACTTGAGTTGGATTCTGAGGCTATGGACACTGCCCACCTGATAGAAAACATACGTTTACTGAAAGATCGCCATAACGCCATTATTCTCGCTCATAACTACCAAATTCCAGAAGTACAAGATGTTGCTGATGTTATTGGCGATTCTTTAGATTTAGCGCAACAAGCAGCCAAGACCAATGCAGAATACATTATCTTTTGCGGTGTCGATTTTATGGCGGAATCAGCAAAGATCTTGAATCCAGAAAAAACGGTTATTCATCCCAGTACTGATGCACAATGCCCCATGGCTGCCATGGTAGATGCCGAGTTACTTGGATCATTAAAAGAAGAGCATCCTCAAGCAGCAGTGGTGGCTTATATCAATACAACAGCTAAGGTAAAAGCCATTGCAGATATCTGTTGCACGTCGTCAAATGGTGCAAAGGTCGTCAATAGTCTTCCGCATAAAGAAATCATTTTTGTACCAGATAGAAACCTGGGACGGTATGTTGAGCGGACTGTAACAGAAAAAACAATGATTTTGTGGCCAGGAATCTGTTCCACACACCATAACATTACGACCGATGATATTGCAACACTTAAACAACAACATCCTGGCGCAGAGGTGCTTGTCCATCCAGAATGTACGCTCGAGGTAATTGATTGTGCAGATCATGCATTTTCGACCAATGGCATGGTCAATCATGCAAAAACAAGTGAGAGCAAAGAATTTATTATTGGTACGGAAAAGGACCTATGTTATCGCCTAAAGAAAGAAAACCCAACTAAAGAATTTTATCCAATACCCCGAGCAATTTGTCCAGCTATGAAAAAGATAACCTTGGAAAAAGTCTTAAATAGCTTAGAAACCTTAGAGCCACGCATTCGGCTTCCTCAAGATATTATGAAACGGGCGGTGGTACCGCTCAAAAAAATGATGGACGTCGGACGGGGAGATTAGATGAAAAAAGTGTACCTTGATCATGCATCAACGACACCTGTTGATACAGAAGTAATTAATGCAATGACTCCCTATACTGACAAGATTTATGGTAATGCATCATCCATTCATGACTATGGCGTGGAAGCAGCAGATGCTATTGAAGAAGCACGGGGAAAGATTGCTAAAAGCATTGGTGCACGGCCTGAGGAGATTGTATTCACTGCAGGTGGATCTGAGTCTGATAACCTGGCAATTAAAGGGATTTCGTACCGTAATAAAAAGCGGAAAAAAACGAAAGGACCACATGTCATTACCTCAGCAATTGAGCATCCAGCTGTTCTTGAGACCTGCAAGTACCTCGAGAAACAAGGGTTTGCGGTTGCCTATATACCTGTCGACAAGGATGGGCTTCTCGACCCTCAAGATGTACACGATGCCATCACCAAAGACACCATTTTGATTACCATTATGTATGCAAATAATGAAATTGGAACTATTGAGCCCATTGCAGAAATTGGAAACATTGCTCATGACCACAACGTGTTGTTTCATACAGATGCCGTACAGGCAATAGGTAAGGTACCTATTGATGTGAAAAAAGAGCATGTGGATTTACTGTCCATTTCATCCCATAAGATTTATGGGCCCAAAGGAGTAGGTGCACTGTATATTAAAAAAGGAGTAAAACTTGACCCCATCATTCATGGAGGGGGGCATGAGAATGGAGTGCGTAGCGGTACCTATAATACGCCAGGAATCGTCGGGTTGGGAAAAGCCTGTGAATTGGGAACGCAGCGAATGAGCGTTGATGGTGCTCATATGACCAAACTTCGCGATAGACTTATTAGCGAGATACTCAACGTTGAGGAGAGTTATCTCAATGGCCATCCAAAGAAACGATTGGCCAATAACGCACATTTTCGCTTCACTGCTATTGAAGGTGAGTCCTTGAATTTACTGTTGAATGAACAAGGCATTGCAGCAGCGACTGGCTCTGCCTGCTCATCAAAGAAACTGGAAGCATCGCATGTGCTCCTTGCCCTTGGTCTTGAACCTGCACAGGCACACGGCTCACTTCGTTTTTCTTTAGGAAGAACAACTACGGATGATGATATTTCGTATGTAATTGATGTAGTGCCCAAAGTGGTGGCGGCCCTTCGACAGATGTCACCACTGTGGAATCGATAGAGGTATGAGAGATGAGTCCACAATATAGTAAAAAAGTCATGGATCATTTTTTACATCCACGAAACATGGGAGAAATCAAAGACGCTGATGGAATCGGTACTGTAGGTAATCCTACCTGCGGTGACATCATGACCATTTATATCAAAGTCAAGGATGAGAAAATTCAAGATGTAAAGTTTAAGACATTTGGTTGCGGTGCGGCGATAGCTACAAGCAGCATGATCACTGAACTGGCAAAAGGAAAACATGTTGATGAGGCTATCAAAATCACCCGAAGTGATGTTGCCAACGAGCTGGATGGGTTACCGCCAGTAAAAATGCATTGCTCAAATCTTGCAGCCGATGCGCTTGGTGCAGCCATTGAAGATTATCGTAAGAAACAGAAGAAGTGAAGAGATGCAATCGTACATCATCATTGATGGATGGAAAACCAACATTCGCTTTTCTTCAGCCCACATTATACCAGAATATGAAAAATGCGGCAGGCTCCATGGTCATACTTATGCTATCCATGCAAAGGTTGTTGGTACGCCAGATGAGAAAGGCATCATCATAGATTTTTCTGTCTTAAAACATATTCTCAAAACGATTGCGGAGGAACTCGATCATCGCATACTTATTCCTACAGATAGTGGTGTTTCTCTTATACAAAAAAACAAGAGTATCGAGATTACTGCCTTAGGAAAACACTACGTGTTCCCCAAAGACGATTGTCTACTGTTGCCCATATCATCAACGTCGGTAGAAAATCTGGCAAACTATGTCTTGGAGAGGGTAGTTAATGAGCTTGATTCGTCGTTAGCGTTTACCTCGATTGAAATTGGTGTGGATGAGGGGTATGGACAAGGCGCGCGAATGTCAAAAACATGGTAAGGCTTTTGGTAACATGGGAAAAAAAGCAGTCTGTCTTATTTCTGGTGGTATTGATTCAGCGGTGTCAACGTTTATTGTAAAAGATAAAGGATATGAGATTTATGCCTTATCCTTTGATTATGGACAGCATCACAGCAAAGAGTTGAGCTGTGCAGAGCACATCGCCAAGGCAGCAGATGCACAACGACACATCATTTTTCCTTTGGAACTACATCGGTTTGGCGGTTCTGCGCTGGTTGATGATTTATCCCCTATTGAGAATCATGATATAAATGATATTGGGAGAACAATACCTTCAACCTACGTTCCTGCGAGGAATACCGTGTTTTTGTCAATCGGCCTTGCGCATGCTGAAACACTTGATGCTGACGCGGTGGTTATCGGAGCAACCGCTGCTGATTATGCAGGATACCCTGACTGTCGACCCGAATATATTCAGGCCTATCAACAGATGGCAGATCTTGCTACTAAACGAGGTGTCGAAGGCAGATCCGTTACTATTGATGCACCGGTACTTGCCCTGTCCAAAGCAGAGATTATTCGCACTGGATTGAAACTGAACGTTCCGTTTGCTAGCACCTGGTCTTGTTATCGTGGTCAACAACAGGCATGTGGCACCTGCGATTCATGCCTCCTTCGTCTGAAAGGATTCAAAGAAGCGAACGCAAAAGACCCTATTCAGTATGCTGCCCTACCTGACTGGTATTAGCGCGGGATATATGGTTTATTTTTTGTTCGGTAGTAATCATAAATATCGAGTGAAATCGGTATCGATATCAACAGCGTAATAAGGAGTACAAGGCAGGCGATACTATCTGGATGAACATTGGTGACGGTAACTTCTCCCCTTTCCCAAAAGTTTCCAGTCACGAGATCATTGAAAAAGAGGTTAATGGTTCCAATCCATGGTAATTCAGATCGCGCTTTTCCTGAAATCCATGATAGCTTAATAGGATCTCGACAAATCCCGCCGACTTGATCACAGGTTGGATTGGTATGAGGATTGTCTCCCTGCGTAATAAAGCCAGAATGGGTTGGTCGATAGGCATTCAACCCCAGCGATACAATGGTAACTGATGTTTCATTCATAATGCCGTATTCTTCAACAGTATAGGTGCCGTAAGCTTCATGGTATTCTAACCAGCACATCGCACGATGGATAATCTGATCTTTACTAGGATCACCATCTTTCCGGTAGACAATCACGTCGCCAAAATCACCATAAAAATGGTAAGTATAATCTTGTGTTGCAACTGCTTCACCATGGGTAATTATGTCGTCTTTCTGTGTGACTTTTACTAGAAGGACCATGTCTCCGGCATCAATAGTACCCAATCGACCAAAGGGAGAATCGGGGTGTTCCATACTGCCTGATTCAATGGCAACCATGGGAGTGCCAAACCATTGGCCCGTGTATGCCCACAGAAAAGCAATAATAATCAACACGGCAATAAGGGCAACGAACACGTCTCTTAAGAGTGAAATTTTTTCATCTTCTGTTTTCCAAAAACGAACAAACAACCCTCTGATGCTCTTTAGATTCATGTGTTCTCACAGTCTCTCCAATGATTCCTTTTTTACGACAATTTGTTTTGTAGAGGCACCACATATTGGACATGTTGATACATGTGTTGTAAAGATTTTTCCGCACCCAGAACATCGCCAATTCCATTTAAACCTTTTTGTTATTCCTGATTGGCTTATTGGTTCAAATCGTATGCCTAGAATATAAGAAACATTTTGAATGGAATAGTCATCCGTAATAATTATTGTTTGCTGGTCTTGGTTCAGGTCAAGCGCAAGCGCAAGGACTTCGATATCTGCATTTGAAAGTCTACCAATATCTCCACTCTCTGTTGCTGCCCTGTGAATTTTTCGTATCGACTCTTTAGTAGGATCATGAACGCTTAGGCCTTGTTCCTGGAGAAAAAGGAATGTTCGATAGTCTCGCCCACCTGGTTGGATCTCATGAGAAACTCCTGATGTAGTCACTGCTCTTTTTATATCTAAGGTTAACGGTTTACCTGAAAGAATGGCTGAGGTATCAAGAATAAAAATTGCTGGTTTTTTTTCAGCAGTCATATGGCCCATGGTATGGCATCTTTTCCTATTTTATATTAACGCGATACTAGAAAAAAGAAAAAGAGAGTGGTTCTAGGTATGTTGTGAACCACTGGCAAATGGCCAAATCTCAATCCAAGTGGTGCCGTAGTCAACTGTTCCATAGACGGTTGCAGTGTCATAGCCAATATCGCCACCAGATGATACATCAAACTCCTGTGGTGGCCATAGTTGCCACGTGACGTAGAAATCATCTGCCCACAAGCCGCCGCCGACAATTTCTACCCCTTTACCATTGGGGCCGACAAGGGCAAAACTGAGCGAGGAAAACACATTACTATCGGTATCAAGGTGGAACTCCTTCTGTCCTGGGGTATCAAGCTTCCATTTGACTTGTAGATAGTCAGTTAATGTTACTTCTGAGGTAAATGTGATTCCCAATAGTTCAGCAGAGAGCAATTTAATGGTGGGATCAAACTCACTGGACATGGTAATCATCTTAAGATCATTTTGTAGGTCCCATGTTACGGTAAGATCTTCCCACGTGTCATTTTCAAGGTCAGTGAGTCGTGAATAGGTGAAGCCACTAGCGATATACAACTTACCACTTATTTCAAGCTTACCTTCGGTATTCTTCATGATTTTGAAGTTGTCAGCTTTTAATCCATTCAGAGCAATACGCCTCCCCGTTGCCTCCGTAGGGTCATACCGAATGGATTCAAATTCAATCCAATCAACAAGGTCAGTGTCGTCGGTATCTAAACTCACCCCGATGACCTTTTCGTCCACCTCAAACCAGCGAAGTTCCATGGTCTTTGAATAATCACTAACAAGATTTGTCAAATCCACTGATAGTTTTCTTTCGGAATCTTCGTAGGAGCAGAGTGGACCAAGCCCTGCCATGCCGTTATTGATGGTTATTCTGTTGTTGAGGGTGTCCCACGTAAATTTGAATTCTCCAGGAGTTAACCCAAGGTTGCCAATGGTTACTGTTTTGTCATTCCAGGCGGCCTTCACAAGACCTAGAGTGGCGATAAGAGAGTTTTCGATATGGAATATTTTTCTATTGCTGGCCTTCCGCAGCCAATCAATTGAAAATGTCCCTGGTTGAATGGTAAGGTCTCCTAGCTCTATGGCAATTGGATCCTGGGCATCATCATATGACAGTTTTAACAGCGAAACCGATCCAGAAATGCCGTTATTTGTAAGATTGAATTTGCCACTTTCAAATAATGCTTCTCGTTTCCAGTTAATGTCAAGAGATCCTGAGCTGAGATTGATGTTACCGATATCAATGACGAGGTCGCCGCGGATAAGTTCGAGGCTGTGATATACAGGCGAGAGGACCGAAAAGGTCACTTGTCCTGAGTGGCCAGGTTGCCATTCTGTGACATCCATGGTTCCGTTACCTGAAAAGATACCATTGAGGCGCCACTCACCATAGTTCACGGTGTGGATGTCCAGATCCCAGTCCACATTGACATCTGAGGAGACATAGAAATGTTGTGCGTTAAATTCTGAATAGAGATGTCCACTTCCGCCGATCTCAAACGATGGAATACTAAAGTTGATCGCAGAGCCGATGGCAAGATCCAAGGCCACCAAATCGAGCACGTGCGTTCCTTGGATGTCGAATTTTGGGGTGACATCCATGAAATCAAACCACAGGGTGCTTCCATGCTGCGTGTCAAAGGTGGCAATGCTAAATGTTGTGTCGTACTGATCTGAAGGGCTGTCATACACGAGACGTATATCTTCTAGTGCCAGGTTGTTGTTCACATCAACCTTGCAATATTTCTCATATGGTCGGAGGACAATATCAAAATCGCCAACTGATTGTCCAGATGCAAGGGTGCCTGACCAGTTTCCTAGAGCAGCATCAATATTTGAAAGCGTTACCTGGTTCTCCCCGCCAAGCTGCAGCTCGTCTCCTACTCGTACGTTGAAATGCGAAGCACTTGCAAGTCCAATCTCGTCGGCAGTGAGAGAGACCTGCGGAGCACTAAGATCAAACTGGCTGAAGGTAAGTGCATGACTCGCGTTGAGATGGAGAGAAGTAGATTCATCCCATTCTAGTTTTACCTGTCCCTCTTGAGCAAAGGTAATATCTGTACTCAATGTAGCTGTTGTTTGAAGATTCTCTGCACTGAGATGCATATCGACTGTTTTCCCTGTTCCAATTTCGATGACACCTTGTTCAAGATTGGGGAAGGTAAAGGTTAGGCCATCTCCCTCTCCTGCAGTATATGTGCCAAAGATATCTAAGGTTGCACTCTCTTGAGAAAAGAAGAAGTCAAAGAAGATGGTGGTAGTACTTCGTTGCAATGAGAAATAGCCATCAGGAAGACTCCATTCAAAGGTCAGTTGAAGGGCGTCTTCTACCGTTGCCTGGAAATCAATGCCGTGGTTTGGTTGGGCAACATCCTTCAGTTCAGCATTCAACGTGAGTCCTGTAATGTTACTCGAGAGTGCAATACTTCGTGGTTGCTCCAGCATGATCTGCCATGAAAGATCAACAGTTGCCGGGATGTTGGAGAGAAATACTTTTGTTTCAGGTTCTTCAAGGTCATCACAGAGTCCTATCTCAAAATCTGACGACCCTTGGTTGATATCAAGTGCTATATACCCCTCGTCTAATCGTGGCAGCCAGCGAAGTTCGATGATCTCTGGGAGGTGGGTCATGTATAGATACCTCCCATCGTGTTGTCCTTGGGCATCTTCGGTTTCTGTAAATAATATCACGTTTTCTGGTGGATTATCTATGTTGAATGTCAACTGTCGCTCGTTATTCTCTCGTCTAATGTCTAGATGGAATCCGAGATATTCGATAGGATTGATCAACATGCCAAGTGTTACGCTACCCTGTGTGTTCTCACGGGTTATTGAAAAGGCAACAGATGAGGCGTCGGAGCCAGATAAATCAATATCTCGGCAGGTATCACCGCGCCTATGGGTGAGAGTAAATGGTGTAAAGATCGATTCAAATGTAATTTCAAGCGTGGTGGTATACTCATTGTTTTCAACTATGCCAATCAGTGAGATGGCTTCACCAGTTATCCCGTCAATAATTACACCGTGTTCAGGATATACCCCTGAATTTTCCAAAGGAGACATAATGGGATTTTGTTGTTGGGCGTTCATTTGCTCGTTCATTGTTGTTAGGGACGTTGTCATGGTTGTTGTTGAACCTGTACCTATGAGTCCGGCTCCTTTCGTAATACCAATAGGTCTGACGGAGGCTTGGGCACTTTGCTGAGCGATTATTACGTTTTGCTGACCATTTGGAACTGTATTATTTTGTTGTGAATTTCCGTTGCTCATAAGTCCAAGTTTCGCAAGAAGGAATGGTCTAAAAACATGGGTAACAGAAATTTGTTGATATGGCTTTTCTTTTTCAGCATTCATATGATAGCCTATTTTAACAGTTGGCTCTGCCAAACCAAACGTTTCATAATTGTCTGCAATTATTGGTGGAAACGTAAATTGAAGACAAATTGTAAACTCATCAGCAAAACCAATAGCACCGGATGATAAAAGTTGGATATTCGAAAAAGTTGTTTCAAATTGATATGATTCTATATTGCTGTTAAACGGTGATGCCCTTGGACTGTCAGATAGTAATCTGAAGAACGTTACACCACCAATGCGTACATCATCTATTCCGTCGTTGTTTACATCAATTTTTTTGTTTTGAGCATCATTGAAACTATAAATGGAAGTGTACTTTTCAATTTCATTATATTTCGTATAGATTTTAACATTAAACCATTGGCAGAAAAACATTCCCCCTTCCCAATCATCAAATAGTATACTGAGAATGTCGTCAAATATGCTATCGCCGTTGATGAAGAGATTCTGTATGGTGGAGAATGAACAACCAATATCGGCATGCAAGACATCGCATCGTGTATTGCCGTATTTATCTTTAATCTCAAGCTTAATCTTGTACACTCTCTCTCTTTCATAGGAGTATGTTGTAGTTGGATCGGTTGACCAGCTGGTATACTCGCTGCCATCACCAAAATTCCAACGATACTTGAGGGGGTATGCCTCGGGATCTGTGCTTATGGATTGAGATGCATCAAAAATGATTTGTTCATCTGTTTCGGCCTTGTAGTTGCACCCTCCATAGGGGAATAAATGATCGTTATCCTGTCCAACATACACAGGCGCTAGATCTAAGTAGGTATCTCCATTGCTTTTCGTAACAGTTAATGTTGCATAATACACTCCATCTCTGCTGTATGTGTGAGTTGGATATAGCCCATAACCGAGGGTCCTATCATTATCATCTCCAAAATCCCATGTATATGTGGAGCCAGGTATACAGAAACAATGTGAACCATCAAATGTAATGGGGGAATCTTTTTGTCCAGAGTATGGTCCACCAGCATCAGCAACGGCAAAGGTTTGGCTTTGCCCGTGCAGATAAGGTTGTTGTATGGTAATGATATCTAAGACCTCAAGTTCTTTCTCATCTTCCTCTAACGTATCAAAAGATGTGGTCTCTTCCTCCTCCGCAGGTGACAGCGGCACAAGATCTGTAGTAGCAATAGAAACAATACCGACTTCTTTTTCATGTACTGGTGATTGTTTTACAAACGTGGTTGCGGCAGCACTGAGGTTTGTAAAAAGTAGTAAACAGCCTATCATAACTACAATAACTGCTGATTTTTTCATGAATTTCTACCCCCTTACAAGATAAGGCTTTTTATTGCCCCCATCATTATAAGTTTTTCTCTATATAAATATATGGTACCTTATCATATATTAAATGTATGTTGAAATAAAACCCATTCTTACTCTTAGTTTTATAGCTATTGAAATTTTTTTGGAAGTGTAGAAAGTTTTACCAATTCTTGTTTTCCACTCTTCATATCTCGTAGCATGACAGCATCTTGTTTAAGTTCTTGCGGGCCGACAATGATTGCTGTTTTTGCATTGATGCTACTGGCATATTTAAGTGCTTTTCTGATACCTCTTCGCAAGAGGTCGATGTCAGTGGCAATATTTTTGCTGCGAAGTTGTTGAACAATAGTGAATGATTGTTCGATTGCCGCTTCATTGACAGGAATCACATAGGTTGTAAGAGTCGAGGAGGGAAATGCATATTTCTCAGTTTCCAATGCCAAAAGGGTACGGTCAAAGCCAATGGCAAATCCTGCCGTTGGTGTTTCTCGACCGCCAAACAGCGGAATCAACTCATACGCACCACCGCCACAGAGTTGTTTTTCAGCACCAAGATTCGGCGCATCAATTTCGAAAACAATGCCTTTGTAGTAGTCTAATCCTCGTACAATACTCATCTTTAGGCAGTAGTTTTTTACGTTAAAAAGGGGAAGAAGGTTGATAGTTGTAGTTAGCAAGTCAATTTCTTGTTGCGCTTGTGCATCATGTTGTACAAATGAAGAAAGTTTCTTGATGTCCGTTGTTTGTAAGATGTCAAGAAACTTCTTTGTATCTTCTTGTGGTACGCCAAATTGCTGGAGCATCTTTTCAACATCATCAAATTGTGCTTTGTCAATGAGTGGTATGAGGTCTTGCTGTTGGTCTTTTGAAAGGTTTAATTTGGTAAAAATAGATGAAAGAATCGTTAGATTTCCAATATTGATCGTGATATCTTTCAGTCCTGTTTTCCTGAGAACAGCATAGGCTAACGAGATAAGTTCAGCATATGATTCAGGAGTATCTGTTCCAACAAGTTCACATCCTGCTTGCCAAAATTCTCGATATCTTCCTTTTTGTGGACGATCATATCGAAAGCAATTGCCAAAATAGAAGAGTTTTAAGGGTTTCGCTTCCATTTGTAATTTTTCAACATAAAATCGCATGACTGGCGCAGTGAGTTCGGGGCGTAATGCCAATTCACGTCCGCCTTTATCGGTAAATGAATACAGCTCATCTATAATGCCTTCACCAGATTTGGCAGTGAAGAGCTCTAAGGTTTCAAAGGTAGGAGTCTGTATTTCTTGATATCCAAACGATTGAAAAACGGTACGCATCGCGTCTTCCGCATACCGTCGTTTTTGCATATCCCTTGGGGTAAAATCCCTTGTCCCACGTGGTAGTTGA
This sequence comes from Thermoplasmatota archaeon, assembly GCA_016932245.1. Lineage (GTDB taxonomy): Archaea > Thermoplasmatota > E2 > DHVEG-1 > DHVEG-1 > JAFGDG01. Next base: position 9,762 of record JAFGDG010000069.1, on the reverse strand, counting down.
AACACAAGTTTGTTGTATAAAGAGAATCTTTAATATTGTTTCTATTGGTGAAAAAGAGTTTTAGTTAACATACATATTCTCATTTGCAGTTAATTATAAATAGTAAAAAATATAAATATAGTTTACATTGACTGTTGCTGTGTCGTCGATGGCATTAGATAAAGACATAAAAACAGGCGAAGGAAGGTGAAATGAAATGAAGAAAAATATAGCTCTTCTCATGGCAGGTGCGATGATTCTTGCAGTTATAGGAGTAAGTTTTTCTGCAGGCGCCGCACGAATTGCAACACAACAAGTTTATGTTCAGCAACCCAGCGGTGATGAGAATGGAACCATTGTGGGAATAATCTACGATAAAAATGGCAATCCTGTTGATGAAGCATATGTTATCTTATTTGCACGAGGAAAAATATTGCCCAAGGGTCTGGTCATTAGTGAATCAGACGGAACATTTGAATTTACCAATGTTACGCCTGGTCAGTATCGACTCTCGGCAACAAAACCGTTGATTTCAGGCAGTGGTGCTACCACGTTATTTACTGTAAGTGCCGGTGCTACAACAATCAAAGATGTCTGGCTTGCCTATGGCGCAGGCGGTGGCGGTACTCCTGGTGTTGAAAATGGTACAGTTGTTGGAACGGTTTATGATAAATACAACAACCCTGTTGACGAGGCATATGTTATCGTATTCCCTCGAGCAAAACTCTTACCCACTGGTCTGGTGATCAGCGACGAGAATGGAACATTTGAATTCACCAATGTCACACCTGGATGGTATCGTTTAATTGCAACCAAACCACTCATCAGTGGAAGTGGAGCGACTACGCTCTTTTATGTTTCTGAAGGAGAAACCATCACCAAGGATGTCTGGCTCTCGTATGGAGGAGGCGGTGGTGGAGAAGTCGTCAGTGAACAGAGTCAAGCACAGCAGATTAAAACCATGTCAACCATGGACTAAAATTCTTTTCAACTCTTTTTTCTTTTTTTGTATCTTATTGTTGTAGCGTTGCATGACGCTGTCGCATGGATTCTTCGGTTTCATATTTGCTGTGCAATAGCTCCGCAATCAACCCATCCAGCAAAATCCACACACTTGCTTCAAATAATGTGCCCAAAGGAGCAAATTGTTTACGTTCAGCATCGTTGCATGCTGCTGCAATAAACAGTGTAACATCTGCATATTGTGCAATATTTGATCTTTTTTTACCAGTGATGGAAATGACTGAGGCACCAATATCATGAGCAATTTCCGCCGTCATCACCGCAGGAATAGTTTCTCCCGAACCAGAAACAATAACTACCAAATCTCCTTTTTGAACAGGTGCAGTAATGGTTTCTCCGATCACAAAGGTCTGAAAGCCGAGGTGGACTAGCCGTACGGCAAAAGCCTTGGCAACCAATCCGGACCTGCCTGCACCATACACAAAAATACGATTTGCCTGTAAAAACAGTGCTTTTACTTGTTTTATCTCTTCTATAGACACCGTTTCTAAAATATCGTGTATCTTTCGTTGGATGTACACAATCGACCGGTGGAATGTCATTTCCGTACTCATTGAATCTCCGACAAAACTCGATAATCCGCTTCCTCTTTTCCGGTTCGTTTCATAATGCCTTTTTCGACTTGCAGTCGTATGTAGACGGCATCATGTTCAAGTAAAGGGGATTCAGAAATGAGCGTGACGTTGTAGTCGTTGTCCAAGATAATATCTACCAAGGGTGCAAGAGGCATATCTCCCTTTTTAATGGGAAGGTGATAGAGTTCGTTTCCTTGTTCATACAGTACTCCTGTGACATGGATGAGGTAGTGCTTTAATCGTAGTGGTTTTAAGGTTTTAAAAACGTTTTCGAAATCCTCTTGCTTTTTTAAGCAGCCGTTGCCCCGTGCATGGATGTGTCCTAAATCAATGACGGGTACAACTCCTTTAACACTAGTGCACACTTCGACGATTTCCTCAAGAGAACCAAAGACTTTTTGCTTTCCCATGGTTTCCAGCGCGATTTTCGGCTTAATTTTCTCTTTTTTGAACATGGATTGTAATTTTTTGGTATTTTTGACAATCCGTTTCATTGTCTTCTTTTCAGAATGCTCTCCATAGTACCCAGGGTGAATGACGACTGTTTTAGCACCCATCTTGTCCGCAAGTTGTGCAGAAAACAAAATCTTTTCAAAGCTCAATTCAACCTCTTCATCACCTGCAAGATTAATATAATATGGGGCATGCACATGAATTTCAACATCATTTTCTTTGGCAAAGTTTTTGATAAATTCAGCTTCTTCATCAGCCATTACATAGAGCCCTCGAACAAATTGAATTTCAATTGCATTGAGATCGAGGATCTGTTTGGTGTAGACCAATCCATCCTTATTGGTTCTTCCTTTGCAGGAGAGTGGTATCCCTGCAGGTCCGATTCTAATCATCTTGTGGTTCCTCCCTTAACAATACTAGCTATAACTACTAGCCTTCATATAGTTGTTCATATCTACTATAAAAACGCTACGCAATTTCTTCCAATCGACTCATAATATTCCATATAAGTGTTCTTCCATGAAGAGGAATATTGGGGTCATTAGCCATTTCATCCAATCGAGATGTCGCTGACGCCACCCGTACATCAAGTGGATCACTGGTACCTAGAAGCAGATGTTTCACCTCTTCTGCACCTCTGCGAATGTTTCGTGGAATAGAATTGTCTTCATGAAGCATATTTAACCCGTCGCACACTTGTGCAAGTTTGTCATCTGCTACCATAAGCATCACCCTCGTGAATATCAGCAGTGTATAACAATACCAAATAAAAATATTTGGGAGCACATCATTCTGTAAGGTAGTCTGCGTGAAGCACGGCAAGGATATCTGATGCAATGTGTTTCCCCACGCCATTAACTTGGCACAGCTCTTTTTCTGACGCATTGACAATGTCTTTGATACTACCAAAGCGATCAAGCAAGCGCTTGGCAAGTACTGCAGAAACATTGGGGAGCCCCTCTACAATAAATTGTTGACGATCTCGCAGAGACATGGTCGTTTTTTCTCCCCTCACCGCAACTATTTTTTTGTCCTCCCGTTGTTCTCTACTGGCCATAATGTAGAGAAAACCGGCGGTTTCTATGGCGTCCTTGGTGGTAATGATAGGAATACCAAAATCAACGATGGCTGAAGAGAAGCTGCCAACAATGGCATTATGGCTGATATTGCGCTTAGTATAAAGCCCCTCCCCTTCAATAACAAGCAAAGGACGAGCGTAGGTATCCCGTAATCGCGCCAGTTGCTTGAACAATTTTCCACGAATGAGCGACTCTAAAAAATCATCGACCCGCTTTCGTTCAATACCAATGCGCGAAGAGAGTACATAATCGCCAACATCAAGCTGTTGAGGGTCAATGGATGCTCCTTTCATTACCAGATTTTTTACGACTGGAGAACGATACTCTCGATGGTCGACGGCAATGGTTACTGGTGTGTCTTTCTTTTGAAAATCGCCTAACGTTTTTTGATTTTCTATCTCTTGCGAAACATTCTTCTCATCAAAGGATCCATTCTCTGTTTTCTTGGTGAGTTGGGAACGAATGAGTTCAAGCTCTGATCTCATCCGTTTTTCTTTGCGTTTTGCTGCCCAGTAGTATGCTTCATCCGACGTTCCCTTTGTAATGAGAATGATCACTTTTCCTGGCATTTTTCGTGCGGTTCGGCCCCGTCGTTGAATGGCTCGTATTTCTGAAGGGATGGGCTCATAAAATACCACAAGATCAGTGGAAGGAATGTCCAATCCTTCTTCTGCTACTGATGTTGCGATGAGTACATTATAAGTTCCTTTTTTAAATTGGGTAATGATTTCCGCCTGTTGTTTTTGGGTAAGCCCCTTATCGTCACCTTTTGCAGCCTGGCCAATAAACCGGACAGGGCGCGCTCCCTCGATAGAAGAAAGCACCTTCACCACATGTGCAGAAGTATCTCTGAAATGAGTAAACACAATAATCTTTGCATCCTTTTTTTGGGAAAGCTGTTGCTGAACGATGTGTGCAAGTTCAGGTATCTTGGGATGTTCGACGTTGAGTGATTTCACATAAGCAACGGCTTCCAGAAGATTACTGTCACTCATAATGGTTCGTGATGCTTTACTCCCCTCTTTTGAGCGTGCTTCCTTTCCCATGCGTTGAAAATAATTCTTTAGGGCATTAACTCCTTGGGTTTGTAACAGTTCAATGGCATAGTGAATCTTCATTGCTTCGCTTTGCACGGATGCTGCCTTAAACAATATCTTTGGTGGTTTTGCTCGCGAGCGAATGGCTCCTTGGACTTTTTGTTGTGTTTCCAAAAGTTTTGTACGATTAACAAGGGACGGCGATGCTGATTCAATCATACCAAGATTTTTCAGAAAAGTTAACCGCTCAACCAATGCCTTTCGCAGTATCTGTAAGGTATAAGAAAATTCCTGCGGCAAGGTAACCTCTTTCCAGGATAGTTTAAGATCATGCACATAGGGCCTAACATCAGGGTCGTATTTTGTTCGTATCTCAATATTGGTAATAGCAAGATTCTTACATACTTCAAGTATTTTGGTTACATCATTGCCTGGCGACGCCGTTATGCCCAACGCCAAACCCTGCTCTCGTTGTTTTTGGTACATTTCAGACACAAATACGTATGCATATTCTCCAACGGCATGATGTGCTTCATCAAACACGATCAGGGATACCTCATGGAGATCAAGACGTTTTGAGAGCAAATCATTTTCAATAACCTGTGGTGTGGAAACAATGATTCTACTGCCCTCCCATGTTGCTTTTCGTTTTGCAGGAGAAATTTCACCGGTAAACATTGCAACTTCAGAAGAATCAATAGTAAGAAATTCTTTCAAAAATAATGCGTGTTGGGTAACTAACGGTTTGGTGGGTGCCAAAAACAGAATCTTATCTGTTTGTTTTTGCAATGCACGGGCGATAAGCAACAATGCAATAATGGTTTTTCCCATTCCTGTTGGAAGGACAACCAGCGTGTTTGCTTGAGCTGCAGATTGTGCAATGCGGACTTGGTATTCTCGCCGCTCAATTGTTTCTTTTTGGATAAACTCCCCATCAATGTACACAAAACAAGGAATGCTGTTGGGGGTTTTAGAAGGTTTGGGATAGGGCATTAAAACTATGGGAAATACAAATGCTTATAACGGGTAATTCTGTTTTCTAGTGTGGTGAATGTCATGGAACTCTTTGGTATTACTATCCCCTTATGGGGGGTCTTTATCGGCATTATTCTACTGGTCATTGTAGCGTGGAAACTGATAAAATTTGCACTTAAGGTGCTGTTGGTAATTATCGTATTCTTTGTTGTTCTGATTGGTCTTGATATTACCGGCGTGTTTTCTTGGATGCAAGGATTATTTGCCTAAAAAGCTTCTTTAGGTATCTCGCTGATTAAAACACAGGTAGTAATATTCTCTATCAATAAGTTCTAACTTACCAAATCGACGGTCTGTTCTTGTTCTTCTATCAAGCATAAGTTGCCTCTCCCCAACGGGCACATGAAAGAACCCGTATTTAAATCCTTTCATTTTTCTTGTGTTATGCTTCTGTATTATACTTCCGCAACAGGAATAGTAAGATGAATGGTTGTTCCCGTTCCTTCTCCACGGCTGTCTGCCCATATTCGTCCACCGTGCTTTTCCACAATGCGCTTGCAGATAGTTAGGCCAAGTCCAGTTGAATCAAGCTTATGCCTGGATTCATCTGCTTTATAGAACTCATCAAACAAATGATCTGTTTTTTCTCGACTCATACCAACACCGCTATCTTTTACTAACAATTCAATAAAGAGTCCTGTTTTCTGTTTGAATGTTCGACAAGAAAACGTCAATGTTCCTCCATCGGGCATACTATTTACCGCATTGGATGACAGATGATCGATGACTTCCAAGAGCCTCGTTTTTTCAGTGTTCACAAAGACTTCTTTGCTGATATTGTTTTCAACAATAACACCAAAACTGGAAAAAACTGATGTATATTTTTGTACAAGTTCGTCAACAATGCTAAAGAGATTTTCTTTTTTGAGGTACAATTCTATGGCGCTGAGTTCTGCCATTTCTTGTGTGTCGTGCACCACCCGTTTGATGTATTCGGCATTTCTGATGCAAGTATCAACCAATCCCTTGATTTCGGGGTCTTCTACGGCATCTCTGATTACCGGTAGCAGTGCCATCATGGGCGTTAAGGGGGTACCTAAATCATGACTGAGATTGTCAATAAACTTTGTTTTGTGTAAAAGCAACCGATTGACTTCAACCGTTCGTTCAATAACCTTTTGTTCAAGATCATGATTGAGTTCGTTCAATTTTTCTTCTGTTTCTGCTAATTGTTTTTTGAGCGCCTCCAGTTCTTCGTCCTTCTTTTTACATGCTTCTCGTAACTGATGAATATCAGTGGTGGATACATTCTCACACTCACCCATAGTATCGCTCGCACAATACATCTGTTCTCGCTATTAAAACTTTTATTAGGGATGCACTAAACTACTAATAAATAAATAAATAAGTTTTAATATTATGTAAACAATATATTAAGCCAGCATGGACGATCGAGAAAATTTCAAATCCTTCATCCCTTCAAGTAAAACGATTCCCGAACTAACGGCGAAAGCTATCCTTGTTGGTGTATTTCTTGCTATTATTTTGGGAGCAGCAAACGCCTATTTGGGGCTCTACGCAGGAATGACCGTGTCTGCCATTATTCCTGGAGCAGTTATGGCTCTCGCGCTCATGCGACCTTTTAAAGGAACCATCCTTGAGGTCAATTTAGCCACGATGGGTGCTGCGGCTGGTGAATGTATTGCCGCAGGGGTAATTTTTACGATTCCCGCCCTAGTTATCCTTGGGGCATGGACAGAGATTCATTATCTAGAAACATCGCTTATTTCGTTATTTGGCGGTATTCTGGGCGTTCTGTGGATGGTACCGCTTCGTCGTGCGCTGGTGGTCAAAACAGATCTCCCCTTTCCAGAAGGCATTGCTGTTGCCGCTGTTCTTACCACGACGGTTGGAGGGGAAGTTGCTGGAGATCGAGGAAAAAGCGAAGTCAGCGGTATTTGGCTAGGCATTGGTGCCGTTATTGCCGCCTTGTTTAAGTTTGGTGAATTGTCATTAAATATCTTTCGGGGGACCATTGAACATATTGGTAGCATTGGCCGCTATGTGTTCGGGGGTGAAGTTCATGAGGGGTGGTTGTATGGTGGATTAACCACCTCCCCTGCGCTCTTAGGTGTTGGCTGGATTATTGGTCCCCGCATTGCCTCGTACGTCATCGTAGGTGGACTGTTAGGATGGATTATCATTCTGCCCCTTATTGTATTGGTGGGGGGTCTTCCTTCTGGAATGCCACCGTTGGATGGTTTTTTTGCTATTTGGGGCGAACAAATTCGTTACATCGGCGTCGGTGCAATGCTAGTAGGTGGTTTGTGGGCAATTTGGAGTATTAAACATAATCTCGTGGACAGTGTCAAAGAAGCCGTTATTGGTATTAAGGGTGGTCAAGTAAAAACCAAAAAACGAACCAATCAAGACTTGAGTTACAAGCTCGTGTTTGCGATGATTATATTGATGACCCTCCCCATCTTTTTACTATATATGTGGCTCTCTGGACTCTTTGGTGTCTCTTTATTAATGGCCATTTTGACCATTTTGTTAGCCTTTATTGCCAGTGCCTTAGCAGGATATTTGACCGGTCTTGTTGGCTCATCGAATTGTCCAATATCGGGGGTTACGGTGGTTGTTCTTCTCTTAGTCAGTTTAGTCATGTTGGGGTTGGGTGTCACCAGTTCTGCCGGTATGGCTATCGTTATTATGATATCTGCCGTGATTTGCATCGGCGGATCAATTTCTGGTGATTTGTTACAATCTATGGCCTGTGGGCAAATGCTCGGGGCTACCCCTAAAAAATTACAGATTTCCATGACCTTTGGTGTGTTAGCAGTATCTGGCGTGGTTGGCATTGTGATTGCCGTATTACATAATGCTTTTACCATTGGAAGTAGACTTCTCCCTGCACCACAAGCATTTTTGATGGCAGGTATTGTCAAAGGAGTGCTTGGTGGTGAGATGCTGTGGCCGTACGTGTTTGCTGGCATGATTCTTGCGGTCGTGTTGATTTTGATTGATTTGCCAGTATTGCCGGTCGCTATCGGCATTTATTTGCCGTTTACGTTATCAGTCCCTATCTTTGCAGGGGGAACCATTCGGTATGTGACTGACCGGTTCATGAAGAAACGCTATGGCAGTGCAGAGGAAGAGGAAATCAGTGAGTGGGAACTTGCTATTAAACAAACGGGAGTCAAACCGAAAGAAAAAGTTGTACGTACCGGGTTGCTCTTTACTGCAGGATTAGTTGCTGGCGAAGCGCTGACCGGTGTCATAATTGCTGTTTTGTTTGTCCTTGGCATTAATCTGTCTCTCTTTCCTGAGGCTCCCTGGTGGCCAGGACTGCTGATATGGTTGTTTATTGCACTTCTACTTGCTTACGTTCCTATCAGAGAACTCCTGAAGAAAGAATAAAATGTTTTATGTTTCTTTATGCTCCCTTGACTATCTGACGTAACTACTATTTTTAAGAGGTTAACCTCGATGAATAAAGTATCCACCAATAACTAATAACAGACCAATAACCGTAACCAATAAAACAAGAATGATGGTGGCCGAATTTATGGGAAAGCCGAAATCAAATAACATATTAACGAGTTCCCACAGCCCTATAAGTAACAGCGGTATTCCAATGATAAAAGAAAGCAATGATACTCTCTCTGATATGACTTTTCCACCCTGAAGACCTGATATTCCAATGTCTTTATGCAGTGTTATGTCTCTTTCCACTTTTGTCTTCCACGGTTTCTTCGTTTGCTTTTGAGTATTCAGTTCCCGAGGCATTTTTCTTCCTCAAACCACAATTTCAAAACTACCGATTACTTATAAACCTCTCCTTAACGATTGTTACCATAGACCTCATTTAAAGTTTAAAAGTAAAAAAATCATCTGTTCTTTTTTTCCTACGTTTGGTTTTTCGTGTCTTAGTGGTCGTTCTCTTTTTTGTAGGTTTCTTTTGAGTTCTTTTTTTTACCACCCTGTACTCAGTAAAGCCGAAAGCATCGGTTGTCTTTACGCGTACCTTTTTTTCTTTTTGGTGTATTTTATCGTGACAATTGGGACACACTAAAACCAGATTTGTAATCCGATTGTCTTTAGGATTAAGATTTTTATGGTGTAAAATCTTTCTTACGCCCATCTGTTTGAATGATTTCTTACATTTCCAGCATTTTCCCTTTTGAAATTCTAAAAGGTGTTTTCTATCTGATGTCCTAACTGGCTTTCTTTTTTTCTCTTCCCCCAATAGTCCAAATTGCATGGGGAATCCCTTACCAACTCCATCCTGATTTCTTTTTCGAATGTCGCTTTGGTTTGTAAGAACCCATAATCTCTCCTCGTTTTCCTTGCGAGGTCGTGCGCTCCCTGCGTTTTAAATAAGAACCAGTCTGCGGGTTATGCATTCTTTTTTTCTGTGTCATATCTCTCACCTATTCCTTCTTTTAGGTGTTTTTCGGAAATGCTTCTTTACTTGATTAGTACTAAAGGGGTCTTTAACTTCAACATTCCCAAATTTAAACATGGTTTTTTGTCTTATATGCCCTTTAACTTTTTTTGTACCTTTTGCTGGCATGTCTCCTTTCCCCTAGCACTACAACTTTAAAACTGCTAATCGCTTATAAACCTCTCCTTAACGAT
>JAFGDG010000068.1 GCA_016932245.1 Thermoplasmatota archaeon | reverse complement strand
TGCCCATCGATGCAATGAATGCCCCAACAATAAGACCAATGTTGACGATAAAGGCAAAGATATAGGCAGTTTCTGCTCCCTCTTTGCCCAGAATGCCGACCATGGGCAAAAAACTACTGCCTCCAATCCAAAATTTCTTGATAAAAAGATACATCAATACATTGATGATGGCAAAACAGCTTACCCAAAAAAGGAATTGTTTCGAGGAATCTTTGATGTTCATCCTCTCACCTCTTCGTGATTTGTATTTTCCAGCCTTGAGATATTTTCTCAATATTGACGGAGATATCTGGATATTCTCGCAGTTCATAAGGAATAGATTTAATTGCAAGCGGATCATCTACGATAAGGTTGAGTGTTTCACCTGCTCGCATCTTTTCTACTTCTCTTATGGTTTCTACGACAGGATAAGGACAAATCTTACCCGACAAGTTCCTCTCACATTGCATAGTACATCCCATGTTCACGCAATCATGTACCGATTATTTAAAAATTCGGTTTATTTGACTTCGTACTGGTTTATTTCGCTATAGGAAGGGTAAAATGTACTGTTGTGCCTTTTCCCAGACCCTGGCTTTCTATCCAAATATTCCCACCATGTTTTTCCACGATGCGTTTACAGATAGGTAGGCCAAGCCCACTACTATAAAAGTCATGTCGCGATGGATCTGCTTTAAAAAATTCATCAAACGCTTGGTCAATCTGATCTTGTGTCATACCGATACCCGTATCTATCATTGATACCAGAATAAAATTGTCCCTTTGTTCCGCATAAAAAGTGATGGTTCCAACGCCGTTTGTGTATTTCATTGTATTACTCAGGAGATTATCGATCAATTCTTTCAATCGGAGTTTATCTCCTTTCACAATGATTTGTCCATTAATTTTGTTATCAACGGAGATGTGATGTTCCTCCAGTGAATAGCAATTTTCTTCAAGTATTGCGTTTATCTCGTTTTGTAATTCAAGTTCTGAGAAGGTAAAGGCAGTGCTATCAGAATTCAACAGAGCTAGTTCTAGTGTCTTTTGTACAAGGTTTTTCATATAGCCTGCGTTTCTTTTCATGATCTTTAATATTTCCTTCGATTGTTCATCCTGTAGGTCTTTTTCCAAAAGAGGTATGAGATTCACCAGGGGCGTTAATGGATTTTTCAAATCGTGACTGAGTTGATGGATGAATTCATCCTTGATTTTTAGAAGATGTTCAATTTCTGCCGTTCGTTCTTTTACTTTTTCCTCTAGTTGGCATGATAATGTTCGATATTTTTCTTCGGATTTTATTAAAGCAAGACGATCCGCAGTTCTCTGGATGATCATTCCACATAGGTTAAGATAGGTGTCAATGAGATCCTCCATTCGTAACAACTGATTTTCCGGTATTTCCACAATGGCGATACCTAGCACTGTTTTATCTCGAACTGATGCCAATCGATAAAGATTTACTTTTTGCTCTGAGGGAGAGGGCATTGTAAGAAGTGATGTCATTACTACATCTGAACAACATTCATCGATGGTTTGAAATCGTTTAATCTTGAATGTTTCAACTTCAGAAATGATTTCCATAGATAGAGGAATGTGATGTTTAATTGTGTTTTCATTCAAAAAGGAGTTCCTGCCTTCCTTTTCAGAGATCCCCTCGGGCTTGATTATACCTTGTTCGGAATCAATAGAAAAAAATAATCCCTTTTTGGCATTACAAATTTTGATGAGATTGTTAGATATAATTTGATATATCTCGTTGCCAGAGATATTCTCGACCTGAACTGCCGTATCATACAAGACGCGAAAACCCTTTGCTCTCTCTTCTAAAATTTTATTTGCATGCGCTTCGGCCTTTTCGATTTTCTTTTTTTCTGTGATATCTTCTCCTGAGCACAGTATTCCTACCACTCTCCCGGTTTCATCTCGGATACGTGCATTTTTCCAAGACAGAATCCGTTGATTGCCCTGTTTATCTCGTATCGTTGCCTCGAAAAAGTCGTTTTCTCTTGAGTTTTCATCATCACTATAAAGATGATAAAATCGGTTTTGCGTTTCACTTCTCATTTCTTGAGGGAAAAATTCATCAAAAAAATGTTTTCCAATGACATCATCACGGCTAGCATGTAAAATTTTGCAGCCCTTTTCGTTGATCAGTTGCACATGTCCCGTTGCATCTAGCGCGATGATTAATACCTCTGCAACATCTAAATATCGCTTCGCGTTTTCTTTTTCCTCATGTAACTTTTTCTCTATGTCTTTTATTTCAGTGATATCACGAAAATCCTCGATAATACCAACGATGTTTCCCTCTCGATCTCTATAGGGTGTCACCACTTCAAGACAGGTGATAGCCCGTCCATCAACGCTTACCCATGTGCTTTCTCGTGAAAAACCTTCTCTTGATTCAAGGACCTTTAGAAGGGCGCAGTGTTCAGAATTGCAGTATTCTTTGGAGGTAAACATGCTACTGCAATGATTTCCGATAAGAACCTCTCGCCCAACGCCCGACAGGCGTTCCATTGTTTTATTGAGATTTACTATTTTGAAATCTTTTCCCACAATTCTAATGCCGTCAGCAGCAGCGTTAAGAATATTCTCGATTTCCTGTTTCGATCGACGTAAGTCAGCTTCAATCTTTTTTCGTTGAAATTTTTCGATCTGCAAAGCAAGAAAATCTGCTATTGCGGATCCAAAATTTTGTTCATCTTTTGTCCATTGACGTACCTGTTTGCAATTTTCATTACATAAAATACCAATGACATTTCCTTGTAGTCGCACAGGTATATCTAACATGGATTTTATGCCTAGGGGTCTTAAGTACGTATCGGCAAATTCATTTGTTCTTGGATCAGTCTCGGCTTGTGAAGCATCAATCAATCGTTTCTCTTTAAGTTCATTGAAATATCTTGGATAGTCACTGGATCGGAGAATAGCATCTTTTTCATGGAGATTTTTGTCTTTTATGTACAAGTCAACGCAAGTGATCTGAGACTGATCATCGTTGAATCGCCAGAAACTACATCGATCGATCTCTAGTATTTTTACCGTCACTTCTATAATCGTCTGGAGTGCATGTTCGAAAGAAGTAAAATTTTTCTTGGATAGATCTAACAATGCATTTTGGTGCATTATTATTTTCTCTTGATTTTCGCGGTTCTCATCCTCATCTTTGCAACGAGTATCGATGTCGATAAAATTGTCAATAAGATACGTGTGCCCCCTTATTGTTACAGGGATCGTATTTATTAAGATGTTCCTCTCAGTACCATTGACTCGTACTACCATTCGTTTTGGTGTATCGAGGGTTTTACCCGAATCTAGCACAGGGCGTTGACCTATTTCAGGAGGGTAGATAAACTCATGACAGGCATGACCACGTATTTGTTCTTTAGAAAAACCGATGATCTCCGAAGCCTTCCGATTGACATAGATTATTGTGCTTGACTCGGCATCGATGATAGTTACGCCTGCTTGAAAATTCTCAAAAATAGAAGGGAGTACGTCCAAATTTAGCTCGAGATGAGATGATTCCTTACCAGAAAGTTGTTGCGTTTGATCCTTATGCTGATTTAGATTACCTGTTTTATTTTCACGATGTAGCTCTACGATGACAGAATCAATGTTGTCCATGGTATAACTCACATTTATGATCGATTCTAGGAATAGTTAATACTACGAAAGAGCCACTATCTATTTTCCCGAATCAATCCCATCCTCAATCATTATTCAAAATAGTAACCATTTTTTAAAATTTTCCTAAACATTTAGCGTGATTCCTTTATACCATTTAACGTATTAAAAAAACCCGATCTTTGTTTTGAAGAATAAAAAAATAAAAAAAAGATGATAATGTAACGATTATTTCAATTGAAAGAGCTTTTGCATCAGTGAGAACAGAAGTGGATGGTTCTCGAAAAATATTGGTAGCACTCCCTTGCTTTCCTTGGTTCTCGGTAATGTTATCAACAAGGAATCAGACCAGACACTCATAGCATCCTCAGTATCTTTTGCTTTTACCTTTACTGGGAAGGTCCCCTCTGAGGTCCAGCTATGTGAGGCAGATGCACTTTGACCTGATGTGTACGGTCCCAGCCAACCGGTGTCCGTCCCATCTCCCCAATCAAACATATAGTACACCTGATCACCATCAGGATCCGTACTGGACGTTGCATAGGTATAGGAGAAACCTGTTTTTCCATTCGAGGGGCCAGTAGGTGTTGCTGGTTTGTTTGGGGGGTTATTCCCTGAAATAGTGATCGTTTTTACCAATGAAAAGTCACTTTGGGCACCATGCTCATCCTCAGCTACAACCTTGATATTGTACGTCCCAGGGGAGGTCCATGAATGGGATGTTGTGATGGATGTTCCTGAGGAGGAGAGTCCTGTCCATTCATCGATTACATCATCTCCATTCCAATCCCAGCCGTATTTCACATCATCACCGTCGGGGTCGCTTGTACTCGTTGTAAAGTCATAGAAAATACCTATCTCTCCTGAAGATGGGCCCACAGGCGTGCTGGGGTTGTTTGGCACATGGTTAGAACCGGTTATGACAATAGTTTTGGCAAGGGAAAAGTCACTCTGACCACCATATACATCCTCAGCCTTGATACGTAAATGATAGGTCCCTGGTGCTGGGAACTTGATGTTCACGATGTAGGTTGCTCCTGAAGGGTAATAATAGGGAGACCAATGATTGACAATATCATCATCGTCTGCATCCGAGCCGTACCGCATCATATCACCTTCTGGATCTGTTGTACTTGTCGAATAGGTGTAATAGATACCTGTTTCCCCTGTGGATGGCCCTGTTGGCGTGCTTGGCGTATTTGGTGGCTCGTTGACCTCGCATTGAATGTTGAAGTATCGAACGCCTCCTCCATCATTTGCTGATATGCTGACAAAACCATTATGAATGCCAGGGGTTAGCCCTGTGGTGTCGATGGTAACCGTGACTGTATCTTTATCCGTTGGTCCGGTGGATGAACCGGAGGTTGGATTAGGTGATATCCAGGTGTGCACAATACCAAGATTCCACGTTAAGGTTGACGTACCTCCATTCCATATCTTAAATATTGTCTGGTAGGTGTTTCCCTCTTGTACTACGCCAAAATCATGAGATGTGGGGGAGTACACGAGATCTGGAACCATGCATGTCTCTGTCAACATATTCTTTTCAAATGAATCGTCTTCCAACGAGGTTGCAGAAATTGCAGATAATGGAGTCAACAAAGAAAGAGTTACAATTGTTGCAAAAAAATAGCTTGCTTTAACACATTTTTTTTTCATGTAATAAATTCACCCCATACAATGAATACAACGGCTGGTTATAATTATTTCCATTGCATATACTAGTGTTGTTCTGAAATAAGTGAAGAGCCATTATTTCTTTATTCTTAACCCGTCTAGAATTTCTACTAAAAATAAGAGAAAAAATTTACAGCATATACAAACAGATGCCACTATCCTCTTTTACCCTCAATATAACCATTTTTTATATTCAGGAATATGGTTCATATTGTTATATAGCCACACCATTCTGTCGAGATACCAGCTTTTTCCAATATATGCTAATGAAATCCCTAAAACTGCCGGCCAAAGTGATAAGGTGATAATTGCATAGATCGATAGAATCATTCCAATGGAAGAAATACCATTGAGGATATTGGGTACAATCAAATGAATTTCTGGAATTTCGATGTTATCTCTATTTAACCAAACTCTTTCTCCTAATACGGATTGTGATGCCCAATTATGTGTTGATTTGGCTTTTTTAAAAAAAATTGGATTGAAAAACATCCAAAATAATGAGAGTATCCCCGGAGGTAAACACCACCATCCAATCCATATTCTACTCCAGAATGAAACAACAATGAGAGGCAAAACAGAATAGCGAGTCCATACGCTCCAGGGATTAGCATGTTTCATCCAATTCTCATCATTCAATCTGAAAACCTTACTTATTGTTCTTTCTATGGTCATAGGTTAACCTTTTTAATTCAATATTTTGTAAGTTCAATTAGGAATCTATGAACGTCTAACTTTATTAAAATTGCACCGTATATAAAGGGGTGCTTAAATATAATAAAGAAGTAAAATAATAAAAAAAACAGTTCTATGGGCTTAGCCGGAAGCGACAGGTCCAACGGGAGGGAATTTTTTGGATTGTTTGGGAATTTGACCTCAATCTGAAAATTGGGAACGGTCCTTCTTTTCTCCTTCTTTTTTCTTTCTTTCAGATTTATCTTTATAATCCCTCCGAGTCTGCATTTTCCTCAACCAACGGAGGTGATGCAGGCAGGAGCTGAAGAAAAAATGAAACTGGTAGTTGATAGCACCGTAGGGTTCGCCCAAGCTTCCACAATTGACTGCGAGCCCCAAGACGCAGTTGGCACAGTGCTTAACAAGGTAGCATCAGACCAGGGAATTACTGATGTCAAAAGTACTTCCCTCAGCTACAACGGCAAAATCCTAGACAACAAGAAAATAGTGAAAGATTATGGACTTAGAGATGGAGATACCCTGCAATTGGTGCCTTCCCATAGGACCGTGGGGGAATTCTCCCTCTCTTCCTTTTCTTTCAGTATTCCCGCAACCACAGATTTTCCACAGGAGCTAAGAGATAGATTGGCATGGGAAACGAGATTGGTTCGGGTAAAGAAGCTGCCGATAAGAAACGATATTTACAATCCTCTGCACTGGACTGCCGTGGTGAGGGGAAGCGGAAGGTGGAGGGGACAGAACTCGGTTGTTGAAATCTATCTGTCAAAAAGATACCCCAGGGTTATGCCCAAGATAGAATGGAAAACCGTGCTGGTCCCAAAACACCCTAATCTATTCCCTGAGACCACCGGATGGGTATGCTTAACCTCACTTGATGATAAAAACTGGAGACCAACGCAGACCCTGGCAAGCATTTATGATGATTTGCTGTACGTGATGGATAACCCGAACTACCACCATAACATGGTCCACAGAGATCCGGTTCCCAGGCCTCGTCCAAGACCGAGGTACAACTACCAACCAGGAAACAATGGTCTGGTCCAAAAACTTGCAAACATCCTGAGGGGGTAGGTCAATGCGGATTAGCACATTAATCAAGAATGTTTTCAACGATGACCTTACACCCACTGTAACAATAGTGACAAAGGAAGAGCTGGACAAAAAAATAAAAACAAAGATGGTGCTGATTGATCCTGAAGTTGTAGCGAAACTGTTTAAGTTCTTTGTAAGCAGGGGGGATGTCGAAGGAACAGGTCTCCTCAGAGGGCAAATATGCGGTGAGTATCTACTTATCAAGGATACCTACCTCTGCAAGGATGCGAAGGGAACTTCAACCGATGCCATCGCAGACACACCGAGTTTTGGTGAAGCATCAAAGAAAAAGGATGGCAATCATGTGGTGGGGCTGGCCCACTCTCATGTCG
>JAFGDG010000067.1 GCA_016932245.1 Thermoplasmatota archaeon | reverse complement strand
CTGATGATTCAATCATCTATTTCATTGGTGAATGGTGGGAGTAACACTTGAAAACAACAGAGGAACAGATAAGATATATCGGGTGTTGCGGGGCGTACTGCAAGACCTGCCCACCATATAACGATGGCTACTGCAAAGGATGTAAACAAGGATATGAAAACGGCGAAAGGAATATTGATGCTGCAAAATGTAAAATGAAGGTCTGCTGCATCAAGGAAAAAAAGATCGAAACCTGCGCAGATTGCACAGACTACAACACTTGCACTATCCTACATGAATTTCAAACAAAAAACGGATATAAATACAAGAAATATAAACAATCACTTGAGTTCATACGAACACATGGTTATAAAGAATTTTTAAAGAAAACCAAGGATTGGAAACATGCCTACGGCCCCTTAAAATAAAAATCCATTAGCACTCTTTTTTGTAAAGATGAAACGAAAAGGATTTTGTATGAGATGATAATAAGATACTCCCATTGGGTACTACTATGGTGAAAGTCATCTGTTCAAACTGCATGAGCGTTCATGAAACAGAACAACTATCCAATTGTCCCAATTGCAATGCAGAAAAACAACATCTTTACGTCTTCAGCAACAGTGATGCCTATCTGAAAAAAGAGGTTCCAAGGATCATAGAAGAACGAAAAAGTGTTGGTCTCCAAGGACTTGTTGGAGGGTTAGAATGTATCGTTATCAATACAGAGCCACAGCAATGGGGACATGCGATTCAAGAACTGATGCAGAACACTGGTGCAACAGTTCAAGAGTCATTTCAAACACCTGAAAGGACCGTTTGTGTTCTCAGCCAACCAAACTCAGCAGATATCCTTATACAACAAAGAACAGAGCCTACGGAAAAAAACCCTTTTACCCGATTCAATCAATATCCCAAATCAAAGCATCTTCCTAACACACGACTTGAAACCTATGTCTATACGACCAAGGACCTCGAGGCATATGTTGACATCCAAAAGAACCGGGGAGTTCAATTCCTCACTGACAAGATTGAACATACAGATTCATACTCTTTCATTCAAACAATACCCTCGCCTTATACAGGTAATTCCATTGGTTTCATCCAATGGCACGCAGAGAAAAAAACATATATTCCAACCATAAAAGCTGACTCAATCGATGCAATAAAAAAGCCTCCATCTACCTATCTTAAAAATATACAAAGAATCGATCATGCTGCAACACGGGTAAAAGCAGAACATAGAGATCAGGCCATAATTGAATTCATGGAACTGACCAACTATACGTTTGATTTTGCTATCTATGTAAAAATGTTCAATTCAATCACAAATGTCGCACGAGTATCAGAAAAGGATTTTGCAATGGTCTTCACTTCAGGTGTTACACCGTTTATCTCCTTAGATGTCTCCGGACCAACAGAAAAATTCATCTACAATTATGGGCCACGTACCCATCATATCGCATTTCAAACGGAACATATTGAAGATACCTACCAATCATTAAAAGAAAGAGGAACAGAGTTTCTCATCGATCTTGTTGGCTCCCCGGAAGAGGGTCTGAAACAAACCTTTACGGTCCAATCAAAAAACACGCTCCTCGTAAATGAGTACATCCGTCGTTACGGTGATTTCGATGGTTTCTTCACAAAGAGCAATGTAACATTGCTCACTGAATCAACAGATAAGCAATAAGAAATGCAAAATATTGTAAAACCTCTCCGGTGTTTAGTTGAAAAATCCCATGCGTAATGTTACATTTTT
Source organism: Thermoplasmatota archaeon (assembly GCA_016932245.1). Classification (GTDB taxonomy): domain Archaea; phylum Thermoplasmatota; class E2; order DHVEG-1; family DHVEG-1; genus JAFGDG01. Next base: position 3,359 of record JAFGDG010000067.1, on the reverse strand, counting down.
TTCAAAGATTAAATCAGTTTTCGGCGACTATCTGATTTTTCGACGATGCAGTATTCCTCTCTCGACATAGTGGCAACGAGAAATAAAACGTTGAACCTTTTCCAATACCTTCACTTTCAGCCCAGATACGACCCCCGTGCATTTCAATGATCCTCTTAACAATGGTCAATCCAAGGCCACTACTTTCAAAATCATGACGACTCCCATCTGCTTTATAAAACTCGTTAAAAACCTTGCTAAGCTGATCATTAGTCATCCCTTTCCCAGTGTCACTGATTGATATCGTAATAGAACCATTCTCCATGTGATGATTAATGTTGATGGATCCATTTTCTTGATCTATATATTTCACCGCATTATTCAAAATATTATTGAACACCTCATCAATCTTCAATTTATCCACATCAACAACGATATCTTCATCGATATTGTTCGTCACTGAAACATTATGTTCTTGGAAAAAGAGACTATTTGTCTCAATAATCTCACTTACGAGATGATTCATATTTGTTGTCTCATAGTTCAGTAATGTTGTTGGAGAACGCAACTGAGCTAGTTTAATTGTTTTTGTGACAAGATTTTTCATATATTCAACATTCCTATTTGCCACATGAAGTATTTCTTTTTTCGTAGGATCTGTTTCCTTTTTCTCAAGAAGTGGTAAAAGATTTAAAAGCGGTCCCAAAGGATTTTTTAGATCATGACCTAGTTGATTGATGAAATCATCTTTTTGTTTTAACAATTCCTCGATCATCTGAGTTCGTTCTTGTACCTTTTTTTCCAAGTTACTGTTCAAATTTTGAAGTTGAACATGAGCTTTTCGAAGTTCTTCTTCAACTTGTTTTCGACTACTGATGTCCAAACCTGTTGTATAATTATACTTTTTACCATTGATCGTAATGACCTCTGCGGATAGAAGTACATCGATGGGTTTACCATCCTTTGTATAGACAACCGCTTCTTCATTACGGATAAAATTATTTCTTTTCAGTTTTTCAAGTACCTCATCTCTAAATCTAATATCCATTCTCACTACGTCTGAAGCCCTTTTACCAATGACCTCTTCAGGGGTGAAACCAAGGATCTTATAGAAATTTCTATTCACTTCAATATATTTTCCAGTTTCAATATCACTTATCCCCGCAATTGCAGGATTACACTGAAATGCTTTAGAGAATTTTTCTTCAGACTTTTTCAATGCTGAGATATCTTTGCTTGTTCCAAAGATAGCAGGGTTTCCATCCCATGTGCTCCAAACTGCATATGTTTCAACAAAGACTTGTTCACCATTCTTGGCCATCAACGGAATCGTGCATGTCTTTCGTTTTCCATCCAAAATATCGTTTATGACCTTTTCAACATCCGCCCAATGTTCTTTAGGATGTACAATTAAAACTGATTGACCTATTAGCTCCTCAGCCGCATACCCAAGACGTTCAGTTACCTGCTTATTTACTGTCTGAATCTTACCTTGCGCATCCAATATAAAATGAAAATTGTCAACAGTATCGAAAAAAATACGAAGATTATTCTCACTTTTTCTCAGCATCTCTTCCGCTTGTTTACGTTCAGTGATATCTCTGATAGCACCCTGGGTGGCAATAAGTTTTCCCTGCGAATCCTTTAAAAAATTGATCTTTAACTCTCCCCAAAAAGTCGAACCATCCTTACGAACATATTCAAATTCCAAGATTGGTATATCTATCTCCTTTTTATCTTGCACTAAATGTTTATATTCCTGAAAGGAGTCCATTGCTTTTTTATAGGACTCTGCAGTCATAATCTCTTCGATTTTTAAATCATATGCCTCTTCGATATTATAACCAAACATAGCCTTAGCAGATGGACTTACATACGTAATATTAAGATCCATATCTTGGGTAAATACTACATCGTTCAAATTATCTGCAAGGAGGCGGAACTTCTCTTCACTACTCTTCAAAGCTCCTTCTGCTTGCTTCCGTTCAGTTATATCCAATAAAGTACTCTGTAAACCGGTTACATTACCTTCCGAATCTATTATTGGTCTTGAATTGTTCAAGACGGTAATAATCCTGCCGTCCTTATGTTTAAGCTGATGTTCATAGTTAATCAATCTGCCCCCATCGAATAGATTTTTATGGGCAGGCAATACCACTATGGGATCAGCATCAACATCTGGGATGCTCATCTTCATTAATTCCTCCCGTGAATAACCCAATAAATCAAGTCCAGCTTGATTCGAATCAATGAAATTCTTTTCAGTATCAAAGAGATAAACAGCTACAATAGATTCATCAAACAAACCACGATATTTCTCCTCGCTTTTTCTTAATGATTCAACCGCATCCTTCATTTGCGACTCAGTCTCTTTGTACTGGGTCATATCTTTACCAATAACAAGAATCTGTCCAATGCAATTGTTTCTCTTTATGGGATATGTTGAAAATTCCATGATATGTTGTTTTCCAGATTTATCACTTAGTTCACATGTAAAACATGTTGTGGAACTCCCTTTTAATGAATTAATAAAAACCAAAATAAATTTTGATAAATTGTGCCGAGAAAAAACTCCAGGCATTTTCCAAAATCGTTTGCCAATAATATCAGACACGTTGAAACCTGAAAATGCAATTCCGGCATTGTTTATCTTGATAATTCTACCTGAACGATCAAGATATAACATGAGATCGGTGGTACTCTGAAAAATCAATTCACTGATGCGGTCAGGGTTATGTTCTGTAATACTATTATCAAATTGGATATCCTCAGAGCCTTTATCACTGATGGACTCAATGTATCTTTCTATCTTCTCTAAAAACTCTGGATCATCTTTCCAAGATTCAGTGTTTTCCTGTTCTCCTAAAAGATCTTGAATAGGGATATCATTTTCCATCTGGCACACCAGTATTACTGATTCTAAAGTTCAAACCAACAAAAAACAATTGTCTTTAATTGGATCAGAATGTAATCTGTTGAATCTTAAAAACTATTACTAAAAAATCAGATAATAATTATTCGAACAGGTTTATTCTGCTTTTGCCAAAAAGAGATCATGGATGAAAAGGAAAATACACTTGGTAATATCCCTCACATAAAACGTTTTGTTGGAAACCTATGATCTGTAAAAGCACCTTAGAATAAATAATGAACCGGTCATTATTGCAAAGCATCTCATGATGAAGAGTAATGGATTAGAGCACCCGTATCTCCGTTGCCTTTAACCCTTGTTTTGTCCTCTCAACATCATATTTTACCATTTCACCTTCAGTAAGATAAACAGCCCAAAATGATAAATCCGATTTATGAACAAAAACATCTTTTCCATCATTGCCTTTAATAAAACCATACCCTTTCTTAATATTATACCATTTAACTTT
>JAFGDG010000066.1 GCA_016932245.1 Thermoplasmatota archaeon | reverse complement strand
TTTTAGGTTCAATTCTCTTTTTTGCACATCCCATCCTTAAAAAAGAAAAATAATTCATCCCTTAATTATCTATTTCGGGATGAAGCCCATTGTGTTATGCCGCGCCAACATGCTCAATAATATATCGGATGAGTTTAGCAGCAAGTAGCGCCGTTTCACCATTATCGTAGGGAGGACAGACTTCAACCACATCAAATCCAACCAAGCGTGAAGCAAAAGAGTCAATACATGCAAGCACATCAAAAGGCGTTAACCCAAAGGATTCAGGTGTACTTGTACCAGGGGCATACGCAGGGTCAATGCCATCGATGTCCAACGTGAGATAGATTTTTTTCTGTTTGAGATGGCGTTGTGCTCTCTGTAATGCATAGTCCATTCCCTTCTCATGAATGGTAAATGAATCAATAAAAAACAATCCTTGTTGTTTTGCTTCCTCAAATTCTTCTTTTTCTGCTGATCGAACACCCAACACTGCAACGTTATCAATGGGGAGGTGATCGGCAAGACGACGAATAACACACGCGTGGTTGTACGGCTCATTTTCGTATTGCTGCCGAAAATCAAGATGAGCATCAATCGATACCACCGCAATGTCCTGAGGAAATGCATGAACAATTCCTGGTGTGATAGCATGCTCACCGCCCAGTGCAAGAGGAAATTTTTCTTTCTTGAGAAGAGTAGTGACAAATGCTGTTGTCTTCTTAACCATTTCTGATGGCTTGTCTTCCTCCACCTCAAGGTTTCCATAGTCATGAAAAGGAATATCTCTGAGATCCTTACCCGTTCTAAAATTAAAGGTTTCAAAATTCCAACTTGCCTGTCGTATTGCCAGTGGTGCCAGATGTGCACCAAAGCGAAAGGATGATGTTCTGCCGTACGGCACACCAAAAAGGACAACAGCCGCTTCATCTAATGATGATTCAGCATCGGCAAAATAAGAAGGAACGTTCATAAGACTAGCCAAACACTACCAACGCGTGGTGGGATCATGCTCTCGTTATCTTTCTCTTCCCCATTGCTTGCAGATATTGCACTTCTTTTCCGGGCTCTAATTGCCCCTTAAATTCGTCAGGAACGGGCATCTCAAAGGTTTCGTAGGTCTCAAGATCCATCAGCTGGACATTGGCACCCATCAGTGCCAACACTTGAGCAGTTCGTTTGTCAATCATGGGAACATGCACTTTATGTTTCACAGGATGAACAATGCTTCGTTTTTGTCCATCAAATATCCCAACGGCCTCAATACGTGCTTTTGCTTCACCATGCTTGCCTGGCTTCGAGGTTGAAATGCTCATGATTTTACAGGGTTCATCATCGACAATCACATATCGATTCACTCTAAGGGTTCGTACTTCAGCTAGTTCCTTCATACTTTATTCCTCTGGTACTTTATACACGATATCGTGTTCACGCACCCGGTCGTTTACCTTAATGCCTACATCATCACCGGGTTTTACTGATTGAACTGGAGTTCTGTTGATTTCCATACTTTCAATTTTTTGGGTGAAATCAGTATGGGATCCAACGATGTGGATGGTATCTCCTACTTTAAGTTCACCCTCTGTAATTTTAATCGCAGCGACACTGACGTGTGTGAAGAAGTGTTCCACGACACCTATTTTTTCTTCGACCATCTCATATCACCAACCATTAATAAAAGAAGTATTACTTAAAGGATATTGCTATCCTTCGGCCACAACCTCGTAAATGGCTTTTTTCCCATGTTTCATACAAACAAAGGCTTCCCAAGCACTATCCCACTCCATGGGATTCCCACAGATGGGACATGCCAAACTTTCGATAATTTCCCGGTGTTGTTTGGTTCGTTTTTTTACTACTTCGGCCTTGATTTTTTTGGTGGGGTTAAGGGTATCCATAATATAGACATTACCATCAAGCGGAATAAAGGGAGTGTTGTCGTTCTTCATCCGTTTCTTACGATATGCTTTCATTTGCTGTTTGTACTTTTCCATCATCGTTTGTCTTCGTCCCATAGTACCAACCCAATATGTCTAAACCATGAATAAGCTTTTGTTTTATAATCTCTTTCCCCATACAGAAATTGCTATGCATGTAGATAAGTTACCACTCGACCGCAGCATCATTGCCATTTTGAAGGAACATGACATCGTGTCATTATATCCCCCTCAACAGCAGGCACTCCCCCACATATTAGAGGGTAAAAACACTGTGCTGTCCATTCCTACTGCCAGTGGGAAAAGCTTAGTTGCGTACCTTGCCATTGCTCATCGGTTGAAAGAAAAAGGAGGAAAGGCACTCTATGTGGTACCGTTAAAAGCACTCGCGCGGGAAAAATACGAAGAGTTGAAACTTTTTTCCAAACTTGGTCTGAAGGTCGGCATTTCAACGGGCGATCTTGACGATTCTGACCCTCGTCTCTCACGCTATGATATTATTGTGTGCACCTCTGAAAAAGCAGACTCTCTTCTCCGCCATGAAGTAACCTGGATTCATAAAGTCACCGTCCTCATCATTGATGAAATTCATCTCATCCATGATCCCAGCCGCGGACCAACCCTTGAAGTCATTATTGCTCGGTTTAAATCGTTGTATCCTGAAACGCAACTTATTGCACTCTCAGCAACCATCAAAAATGCCATCGATCTTGCTGCCTGGCTTGAAGGAGAACTCATTCAATCAGATTGGCGACCAGTACCCTTGCGAGAAGGCATTTACTACCATCACACCATATATTTCGAGGATGGAAAAACAACAAACATTGAAGGATCAGAAAAAAAATCTTTAGAGCGTTTAGTAGAATACTCAATGAAAACAGATGGACAAGTATTGATTTTTGTCAATACGAGACGATCTACGGTGTCGGTTGCTCAAAAACTTGCAGGGATTATTAAACAGTATCTTTCAACAAGTGATAAAAAGAAGCTCGAGCAGCTTGTTTCAAAGGTAAAAAAAGAACAAAGTGAGTCCACCTCAGTCGATAAACAATTATCACAGTGTGTAGAAAATGGTGTTGCGTTCCATAATGCAGGATTATCGAGCATTCAACGGCGTGGTGTCGAGCAGGGATTCAAAGACCGTCTCATTAAATGTATTGTCGCAACCCCCACCTTAGCTGCAGGTGTGAATATTCCCGCACAACGGGTAATTATTCGAGATTTATGGCGCTATGATCCAAACTTTGGGATGCAACCTATTCCCACCCTAGAGTACAAACAACAAGCAGGTAGAGCAGGACGACCGCGATATGACACCTTCGGTGAAGCCATCACCATTGCTAAAAATGAAGAGCAGAAAGAGCAGATTCTTGAGCACTACATCTATGCTGAACCAGAGCCTATTTTCTCAAAACTAGGGAATCAGGCAGCGCTTCGTACGCACCTTCTTGCGGCCATTGCCACACAATTTGTCGATAGCATGCAAAGCATTATGAAGTTTATCGATAGTACCTTTTATGCCTATCAATCAGAAACCTATATGTTACAGCAAGAAATCGATGCGGCAATTCAGTTTTTACTTTCACATGGCTTTATTGAGCACTTAAACAATGATCAATTTATGGCAACCCTTTTTGGTAAACGAACTTCTTCATTGTATATCGATCCGCTCTCGGCATTACAATTAAAAAAAGCATTAGAAGCATCGTGTACAAAGGAAGCATCGTCTCTTTCTTTTCTTCATGCGGTATGCTCAACCCCAGACGTACGCTCGTTGTACCTGCGAGGATCAGATACCTGGGTCGAAGAACAAGCAGGGAAAGTGCAAGGGGAGTTGTTACTTGACACTCCGTATGCCTCTGGTGAAGAGTATGAATGGTTTTTAAGTGATTTTAAAACAGCGTCGCTGGTTGAAGATTGGATTAACGAACAATCTGAAGATCGAATTGTATCGAAATATAATGTTGGACCTGGCGACATTCATAGTATTGTTGAGATGACACAATGGCTCCTGCATGCGGCACGAGAGTTTGCACGAATGTACAACTTTGATTGCGTGTCTGACTTAAGTGATCTGTTGCTACAGGTACAGTATGGATGTAAAAAGGAACTACTCAATCTGATCTCGTTAAAAGGCATTGGTCGGATACGAGCGCGATCGCTTTTTGCTGAAGGCTTTAAAACTATAAACGATTTACGTGGTGTGCCCTTGAAACGCTTAGCTGAAATCAAAACTATTGGTGAAGGTATCGCCAAAAATATCAAACATCAAATAGGAGAAAGCGATAAAGGGAAAGAAAAAGAACTTGCTGAGTTTTCATGAATGAAATACGTAATATGATAGAAATTACTGGTGCCACGGGGGCCATTACTGATGTAGATCAGTTTTTAGAAGAACTTGCTGAATTTGCACAACAAAATCACCTAATAATTCAAGCATTTGACGCAGGGGCCATTTACGGAAAAACTCATCTGCTCTCTGCCGTAAACCATGCAAGACGAGCAATGGAAAGAAAGGCCAATACTACCAATACTCTTGCCATGGAAATTTTGCTCTATGCATCTGGTGAACGGCAATTGAAGTTGGCTATTCCAAAAGTCGGTGTAAAGAGCGGACAAGGGACCATCGCCTTTGTGCTTATCGACGCAGAGAAGAGAAAAACAAAAGAGACGTTTGATGCACTAATCAATGAATTATTGCAACAGTTTTCGCTTAAAAGGGATGACGCAGTGCTTGACGGCACTATGCACACCTTGAAAGTTTTTGGTATCGGTACTGTTGAGTTGCAGACCGTCACGAAAGCTAAATATGGGGATCTTATTCTGGAAAAGGTGGCAATGGTCGACATCATCAAATAGGCCCGCATGAGGTAGTCTGGATATCCTGGAGCCCTGCGGAGGCTCCTACTCGGGTTCGAATCCCGATGCGGGCATATACCTATACAAAAGTAAACAAATAACATTTTTACATATAAAATACAAAAATATGTTCTGTAATTTCTTTTAAACAGGAAATTATTTGAGGACAATATTCAATATGTATATTACATACGGAAGGTGGATACGAGATGAAAACACAATTGTTAGTTAGTTTATTTTTAACTGGAGCATTATTATTTTCATCAACGCCAGTTCTTGGAGCTGTTTCACTACCTGACAAAGTTCCAGGCATTACCACTCAAACAGCGCAAAAAGATAAAGCGGCAATTGTTATGATACAATCTGTTGTATCTGGCATAGTATCATGGCCTTCATATACCTTAGAGTTATCCGCAGATGAAAGCATTGTTGGAACATGGCAATCTACAGATGGCACCGATACCGTAATCTTCTACGCAAATGGAGAATTTGGTGGCAGTTATACTGGATCAACCCCAACAGTTTCATACAGTGGAACGTATACGGTCCAAGGAACTATTCTCACAATTACATATATCACTCCTGTTGTCAATGTAGTACAATTTATATTATCTGTCTCCGGAGATACACTTACGCTTGATGGCTATGCCTATACAAAGATTAGTGGTGCTACCGCAGAGGACGATATTGTTGCAATTGCAGAGAACTTCATATTCGTTAAGGACACAGGAATAGGTGCAACGATTGAAACAGTGGAAATTGAAACGGGCGCAAGCGGAACAGGATTTATAATATCTCCAGATGGTTATATACTTACAAACGCTCACGTGGTTCTTGCTGGTGAGGATGAAACAGAGACGATTCTAACCACGTTCATATATGCTTTTGCAGAAGGAATGCTGTCTGAAGTTTCGCAATATTATAACATTCCCCAAGAGGACCAAGAATCTTTAGTTGAGATACTGCTCGTTAAATTTTTAGATTATTTTGGGGAGAATGGTGGCGATGTCACCGATGTCACAACAGACTACTATGTCCTTAGCGGGATGGGCAATCCTGGCGAGGACATAGCCTCAAAAAGCTGGTCGGCGGTTGTAAAAAAACAGGGTACGGCATATACCGAAGTTGGAGGCGAAAGTAGCTGGGGAAAAGATATTGCCATCATCAAGGTTGATGAAACTGGCCTTCCAACAGTGAGTTTAGGTGATTCGAGCAAGGTTCAGGTTGGAGATACTGTATTTATCATCGGCTATCCAGGCATAGGCTTGGTGGAAGATTTTTTCCAACCGGAGTCAGTGCTTGAACCAACAGTCACACAAGGTGTGATAAGTGCAAAGAAAACGCTGAAGACCGGAATCGAAGCACTTCAAACTGACGCAGCAATAAACCATGGGAATAGCGGAGGCCCAGCGTATAACGATGATGGAGAAGTAATTGGCATTGCCACATTTGGTGCAGGACCAGAAACAGGGATTGCCAATATAATGTTCCTGATGCCGATAAACCTTGCAGAAGAATTCATGAACGAACTGAATGTTGAGAATGAACACAGCATTATTGATACTAAATATGCTGAAGCGCTAACTGCGTTTTGGAACAGGGATTGCTATACAGCAATTGACAAAATGAATGAAGTTCTTGCTCTATATTCCGGCCACCCCTATGCACAAGAATATATCACTGAATGCGAGCGTGCTATAGCTGCAGGTGAAGTGTCAAAAACGCCTGGTTTTGAACTTATCTTTGCCGCCTGTGCAATAACATTGGTTTTGTTCTGGAAACGAAAAAGATAATCAGGTTTTACAATAATTTATTTTTAAAGTGTAGTGTTGATCTGGATTGTAGAAAAACATACTTTTATATTTTAATTCAATAGGAGAAAACAGGCATGAAATAAGGGCTGCGCCCTTATAATCCCATTCCACCTTCGTTCCTCGGAAAGCCCAAGGTTTTGCCGTATCTCACTCAGCGGTCAGGCGTTTTTGCCGATCATCAATAATTGTTACGTTGTGATGTCGTTGCTGATCCCTCAGGTAGGCTGATGATTCTTTTTCAACACATTGAGTTTATAAGTTGATATGTAATTTGAATTAGCAAAGAGGATGGATACATGAAAGCAACAAGTAGATTAATCGACCAGGTAGGCACAGCATTACTTCCACTATATTTGAGAAGGGAGGGCATTACCGCATATCAATGTCCTGAAGAAGATGCATATGATTTTGTCGTATCAATAGAAGGTAGATTTATCAGAATTGAATTAAAATCAATAAATGGGGATTCGGAATATCCTACCGCCGGCAAAATTACTAGGAAACAATTTGACGCAACAGATTTCATTATTATATACCTGTTGGACAAAAACCAAAACAGATTTTTCACCATACCAACTAAAAAAGTTCCACGAAATACTCCGATTAGATTTACTAAGAGTAAGGAGGGAGACACAACGGGAAAATGGATGGAATTTGAAGGTTTTGATCACCTTAAAAAGGAAGTAAGTTGGCGGAAAAAGTAGATTCAATATGGCAAATAATACATGCCATTTAATAAATGCATTTTTAACGATTTCGATAGGATTATAAACACACGAGTAGTAAAGTCAAGTAGTTAGTGACTACACGATGGTTGGTTCTCAACAAGGAAAAAAAGATGCTTCAAAAACGGACGTAGAAGTGAACAAAAAAACTACTCAATTGAGTCAGACAAATACAACAAATCGTAATGGGGACGAAATTTTATCACTGTTAGACGGTGCAAGTTCTCAAGTCCCCACCATTGCACCAGAATTGGACTTACAACGAAAAGTAGCAGCAAACACAACGCTTGAGTTGGAAGAGCGATTAGAGGCATTTGAAGATATTATTGATTCTGAGATTGGTGATACGAATCTTACCCGCGCTCGCAATATCGAACGAGAGTTCGGACTGAGACAAATATATCTAAAATTTGAAGGAAGCACACCTACAGGCACCCAAAAAGATCGTATTGCCTTTTCCCAAGTTAGAGATGCACTTCGCCGGGGTTTTGATACGATAACAGTTGCCACGTGCGGAAACTATGGTGCTGCAGTCTCTCTTGCTGCATCTCTTGCAGGTCTAGAGTGTATCATATACATCCCCGAAAGATATCACACGAGCCGTATAAAAGAAATCACCGACACGGGGGCAAAAATTTTCCGCGTCGCTGGAGATTATGAGAACGCAGTGGAACTCTCCCAAGAAATGGCAGATAAACATGAGTATTATGATGCAAATGCTGGCGGAGCAAATACACCATTACAGTTTAAGGCATATGGGGAAATTGCCTCTGAAATTTATGATGAGCTGCGAGATGCACCTGCTGCCATTGCGCTTCCTGTTTCAAATGGAACAACCTTGGCAGGGATTTACAAAGGTTTTATCAGTCTCTATCGTCGCGGCAAGACATCTCGCATTCCAAAAATGGTTGCTGGTTCATCATATGGAAAAAACCCCATCATCCAAGCATATTTAAAAAATACACCGGCATGCGAAGACCTCATGCCTGAAAAAATTCACGAAACACCAGTTAATGAACCGCTGATTAATTGGCGGTCTATTGACGGCGATTATGCACTAGAGTCCATTCGTAATACAGGAGGCTGGGCAGCATACGTCAGTGATAAAAGCATGATGGTGCACTCAAAGATTATTCGAGAACGAGAGGGACTCAGTGTGCTACCTGCCTCTACGGCAGGACTTATTTCATTATTAGACAAACATCGGAAAGAACCACTCCCCAATGACCGCTATGTTGTTGTTTTAACAGGAAGAAGAGCATGAATCTTTTTGTGGGAGAGAGGGGAACATCTAACCATGTCGAAGAGCCGCGCGCTTGTCTATGTCGATCGCCTGTATCATTGTGCTGACGGTAAGACGGCACATGGACTTGTTCGATACAGTAAACGGTTTGAAATCGTTAGCGTTGTTGATACCACGTTACCAAATCAAGATGCAGGGACAGCGTTGGATGGCATTACTCGAGGCATACCGTTATTTAATGCCCTGAGTGAAGCAGTGGCATCGACGCATCCAGATACCTTTATTATTGGTGCGGTCACTGAAGGAAGTGTACTTCCTGAAGGCTATTACCCTGTGGTAGAATGGGCTCTTTCGCAAGGCCTTCATGTCGTTTCAGGACTACATCAATTTCTTTCAGATGATGCACACCTCATGAATCTAGCAGAGGAGCATGACTGCACAATAACCGATGTAAGAAAAATGTTCCGAGACTATAAGCGCTTTTATTCGGGAGAAATTGCTAGGGTTCAATCCACACGTATTGCTATGATTGGTACAGACTCGGCAATTGGAAAGCGAACGGTGGCAGTTTCTCTTAATGAAAAACTTAATAAGAAAGGCCGATCCTCAGATATGATTTATACTGGCCAAACGGGATGGATGCAAGGGTGGCCACATGGCACTGTAATTGATGCAATGGTCGGTGATTTTATAGCTGGTGGCATCGAAGGAGCCATTCTTGATTCATGGAATGAGGACAAACCAGAATTTATGATTATTGAAGGACAGGGAAGCTTAGTTCATCCTTTTTTTCCAGGAGGATTTGAGATTCTGGCGGCAGGACAGATACATGGGTTTATCTTAGTTGATGCACCAGGTAGACCTCATCTTGATGGCTTTCCAGGATATCCAATGCCTGATCCAAAACGAGTAGTACAAATTGCGGAGTTGCTCACCGATCGATCATTAAGTGGCGTTTCACTCAATTCTGAGAATCTTACGCCAAAACAGATAGATACTGCAAAACAAAAATTAATGAAACTGTTCAACGTCCCTGTCGTTGATCCCCTTCAGGAAGGGGTAGGAACTCTCGTTGATGTTTTGGAGGAATTGCGCGATGGCAAGTAACCAAAAACTCGTTTGCTTTTCAGATATACTGCTTACAGAGCCTCAGCTTTCAAATAAAATGGCAAGGGCTGAAATACATCTTACCAGGCATAATGGTACCGTAAGTGCCTTTCCACTAATGTTGCGATATGAACAACCTCTGAATGAATGTCACCTTCCCTTGCTACGACTAGCGTTTATGATGCCGTTGTTAAATTATGGTCTTTTCTCGCAACAATTCACGTTACAATTCCCTCTCAGTGAAGCAGATGTTTCCCTGCTTAACGATCTGAATGTCGTATTCAGTCGAGATATTTTTGTTAATAAAATCTTGCGAAGGCGAGCACATTACATCCTTCCAGAATTTTTACCCGATGAAAACAACGTTCAACCAGGAGATGCTGAGCCAAAAGCAGTCATAAAACCATCTGACATTGTACCCGATACCATTCTTTCAGATACTGCTGAGGATATGAAATGCGGCATCCTTTCAAGTGGCGGAAAAGAAAGTTTGGCAACGTACGGATTACTGAAGGAGCTTGGATGTGAAGTCCACCCTTTGTATATAAATGAGAGTGGGGGGCATTGGCACACTGCCCTTCCTGCCTATCGCTACCATGATGCTGTTGATCCCCATACAAGCCGCGTGTGGACAAACATCGATCGATTCTACACCTTTATGCTGGACCACCTTGCCTTTATTCGACCAGACCATAAGAAAATACGTGCTGATACGTATCCCATTAGGCTGTGTATTTTTCCCTATTATGTATTTGCCCTTCTCCCAATTTTTGTTGAGAGAAGGATCGGAAACTTGTTCATTGGTAGTGAGTTTGATGATCTCAGGGAGCCACCTTTATATCACGGCATACCTCACTACTTTGGCATCTATGATCAGCATCAGGATTTTGATAATCGTATGCAAAGGTGGTACGCATTACGGATGCCAAGCATACGACAATGGTCTGCAATGAGAAATGTTTCTGGTCTTATTGTGGAGCGCATACTTCTTTCTCGCTATCCGCATTTAGCAAAACATCAACGATCCTGCCATTCTTGTCACTTTGAACAAAAAGAAATCGTGCCATGTGGGTCATGCTCTAAGTGCCTAGGCATTCTACTCTTCTTGCTTGCCAATGATGCCGATCCAACACTCATGAATTACAAAAAAGAACACATAGACTCGTTTGCTAACAATATTACGCCATCGTCATTACGACTTGATCAAGACGAAAAAGATCAATCATTCTTTTTACTAAAGAATAAGAGTCCAATTCCCAATGTACGATGTGTAGACCACGTAGAAAAGATACATCTTGACCCTCGAACGTGCGATATAACCATGATCCCGCCACACCTCCGCGAACGATTATTGGGCATTTTAGAACAATACACTACAGGATACACGAAATTAGAAGGAGAACAATGGGCATCCGTAAAACATGCATCCGCTGAGTCTTAAGTAAGTTTTTTGACCATACGAAAGGCATCGCGAGACCCGTTACAATCAACAAGGTAATAGTTTGGTAAAAAAGCTACCGTTTCAAATCCTGCTCGTTGATAGAGTTTGATGGCAGGAAGGTTGTTTATTCTGACTTCAAGACGTATCCTTTTGATATCATGGATAAACATTTCTTCTTCCGCCGCTTGTAACAGTCGAATGCCAATCCCTTTTCCATGGTGCAATGGATCTACGTTTAACGTTTCAATGCCAGCAACAGTTGCATTTTCCCGATATAATACAATAATAAACCCCCGCAGTGAGTCATGGACGACTTCTGCAAAACAATCGCTATTTGCTTCCGTTAACAAATACTGTAACTGACGTCGAGAGTATGCAAGATACGAAGTAAAACATCGCTGTTCGACTTCTATCATCTGGTCAAGATCTCTATATGTTGCTCTACGAATGGCTCCTGCATCAAGCATGATGAGGCATCTACATCGTATTCAAATACTTTTGTATCAACACATATCCATTAAAATAAAAAATAGTATCTATGACTGACTAGCTACTTTTTTATCGACAGTACTTATCAACGCATCTGCAATAATCAAAATGCTTCCCAATTGCATTTTTACTGAGGTACGAAGGGGTACACGGTAAAACCCACCTCGAGTTTCTATGCTTCTTGCCAACGACTTAATCTCTAAATCAGCGGATTCCATCAATCGACAAATCCGTGGAGCACCGCCCTTGACACAGATGCTTTCTGCGACACGCCATACTTGCCCAAGGAAAAATAAGTCAAATAAGTCAACAAGAACCTCATTTTCAAAGACTTCAGCTTTTGTGGCAATTCTTTCTTCAGCGCCATCCATCATTCTTTTTTCATGTTCCAAAGACGCCTGTGCATTTGCCACGTGTCTCTCTGCCGCATGATAGAGAACTTCATCGGCAATTCCAGAATATTCTTGGAGTTTATTCAATAGCCGTGCAGAGTACTTTACTCGTGTTTTTTTCTTTATAAGTCGCTCTTCAACTAGTTGTCTGTAAGTTTTTGTGGATGGGGCACTATCCTTCAACATAGGCGACAGGTACATAGGTACTTCACAGTTGAAACTAAAACCGCCAATTTCATTTTGATACCATTCGTCGCTACACGCACCTCGTCGAATGGTCATTAAGCGTGCAGGATCTTTTTTCTTATAATAGTCCAAATAATCCTTTAATCCATACATGTGATAAAATCCAGGGGACAAGAGTTTCCCAAAAGGAACATCGGGCGCCGTATCTGAGAGAGGCATCCGTAGACTTGCCGCAAATTTCTTCAACTTTGGATATACTTCAGGCAAGTCCTCACTGAAATAGTAGTAGGCATTATTGAACCCACAGTGATGGAGACCGCAGAGGAGATCTGGTTTTTCTTCTTCAAGAACTTTTTTTATGGCAAGGGTTTCTGGACGTGCTTTCGTCCACTGATAATCGTCATATTCTATGGGAAACGTCCATTCATACTGATCCTCCGTGGGCTCGCGAAAACTTGATTTTGCCATCGCTGCAAATGAATCGGGTATGTTAAACCATCCTTCATTTACTCGCATGCCTCGTCGTTCTAATATGGGAATGAATAACCATCGCCAGCCAAAGGATTTAACTTCTGGATGTAAGGCTAACCATCGAGCAAAAAAAGTAACCAACAGACTACCCAACGGTTCATCGCTATGGGGCACTCCGATGATAAGTGCAGTTTTTTCACCTTTGCCAATTTCAAGAAGAGTCAAGGGTTCATGATTTACTGTGTTGCCAATGATACGGTACGCCACTCCCGTTTTACTTGCGATAAGATCGACCAAGCTATCAATTTCATCTACTGTTAAAAATCGACTATATGTAGGAATATCGCTTAGTACATCGGTAAATGTTTTGTCCACCTATACATCAACCTCGATTCCAAGACCTGGTTTTTCTGGCGGTATCACAAAACCATCTTTATAGAGAGCACCGCCCTTCACCACATCATCGTTAAAGTCAAGTGCGGAGTCTAAATCAGCATATTTCACATTTTTAAACGCGCAGGCAAAATGAACTCCCGCAATCATAGCGCCCATCGATTCGTTCATACATCCTGCCATGACAGGTATTTCTGCGAGTTCGGCAAAAATATTTGCTTTTATGGCATTGGTAATCCCGCCAATTTTCATCAATTTGATATTAATCATGTCTGCGATTTCCATTTTCACCAGTTTCAAACTATCTCGTAACGTCAGAGCGGTTTCATCGGCCATAATGGGAACGGGACACTGGGCAGTAACTTCCTTTAATGCATACAAATATTTTGCAGGAGTGGGCTGTTCGAGAAGCTCGATATCTGCCCCTAAGTTTTCTAACGTTTGAATAACCCGCAATGCTTTTTCAAGTGTGTATCCCTCATTTGCGTCCATTCTAATTTTTACGTTGGGGCCAACCGCGCTTCGAATCCCTAACACAGCCTCGATATCTTGATCAGGATCCATACCACATTTGACTTTGAGACAGGTAAACCCTTGCGATACAAACCCCTTTGCTTTTTCCACCATGACGTCAACAGGATTGAGACCAATGGTAACCGACGTTTCAATCTTATCTTTATATCCCCCAAGCAGACGATAAACAGGCATACCGGCAACTTTCCCAAGAATATCATATAATGCCATATTTATCCCTGCTTTCAATGATGGATTTCCCTTGACATTCTCCTCAATCATATCAGTGAGTAAATGAATACAGGTTGGATCTTTGCCAACCAACAACTCCTTGAGCGCATGGTGAAAAACGGACGTTACACTTTCCTGTGTTTCAGAAGTTACAGTGTCCGGTGTTGCGCATCCCCAGCCAATAATACCTTGATCTGTTTCGAGCTTCAAAAATACATTGACCGCAGTTTCAACGGTTTCGTTTGCGATAGCAAAAGGTTCCTTTAAGTGCAACTCTACAGGTATTGCTGTGGCAGCAGTAATATGCATACGCAAACGTATCGCAATGGCTCTAATAATTATTGTTATCGTTTGGAAAATGTGAGAAAATATATAATGGTGACACTGCATTCAGCCCAAACTAATAAGAGTGGTTGAAAATGATTTTCAGTACCTTGGAGTGAGGTATGGAAGCATCCGAAGAACGATATGATCAGGCAAGCACCATTTTTTCACCAGATGGTCGATTGTTTCAAGTTGAATATGCACGAGAGGTTATCAAAAAAGGGGCAACTGCCATCGGTATAAAATATAATAAAGGAAGCGTTCTACTTGCCTACATTGATTCACTTCCCGTGCTAGCAGAGCCAACAACAACGGAGAAAATTACGCGAATAGATGAGCATATAGGATGTACCTTTTCTGGATTAGTTGCCGATGCACGACGATTGGTAGATTTTGCTCGTGATGAAGCACAAGTATATTATCAAACGTATAATGAAAAAATACCAGTAAAGACGCTTATCAATATCATTGGAGAATACAAGCATCTCCATACGCAATTCGATGGAGTACGGCCGTTTGGCGTCACGCTCATCATTGCAGGAGTCGACGAGGCAGGCAATCATCTCTACGGCACGGACCCCTCTGGATCTTTTTTTGAATATAAGGCTATTTGTGAGGGGAAAGAAAGCACAAAAATTGCCACGTTTCTTGATAAAAAGTATAAGGAAGATCTTACCAAAGAAGCAGCCCTTCATCTTGGCCTCCAAGCGCTAGAAAAACAAACAAAAAAATTATTAAATTACGACAATATTGAAGGTGCCCTCATTACAGATGCCGAGGGATTTCTCAAGATATCGTACAAACAAATGAGACATTCCGAGAAGTGAATGCTATGAATATACAACCAAAAAATATCACTTCCTATGACACGATTACGCTCTTGCTTGCTGAGAAGCGTACTTCCCTTGCCGTGTTACGAACAGGAATAGCGGTATTTACCTTACCATTATCTGTCTTTACCGTACTCGTTGCCACCTCAGGATATTATGACGTAGCAACTTCACTTCATTTCATTATTCCTTTAATTATCATTTGCATTACTCTTGCGTTTTTGGGTATTTATCTGATTATTCGTTCGTTCCGAAGACTAAAAGAAATCGATCGCAAAATACAAGAAATAAAAACAAAAGAAACGAATATACAAGACATTCTTGAAAACTAGTAATGTGCTATTTCCCGTTTCGTTGCCAGTGAAATAATCTGCGATATTTCTCGTAGCGCTGTAAATGTTTAGAGGGAAACATTACTTCTTCCACAGATCTGATGTCATCTATGGGACAAGTATGATCAGACATCACACTGAGCTCATTACTTTCTATTTTATATCGTTTTACAACTTCGTACAAAACTTCTTCACAAAGTTTTTTATTTTCCTCTCGCTTAAACATGTTGTACCGATACTTAGGACACCATCCCAAGTGGTACAAATTCTGGCCAACGCTATAGCCACCGCCAATCAAACCTATATTTTCACGTCCTATGCAGGTGTTCTAAGGCACTTGCTTTAAGCGGGTGCGCCTGCCCAGTACGTAAATATATTTATCTGAAAAAAAAGAGTAGCGCGTTCACCCCCATACTAAAGTTTGGGGGTTTCTCGCTTACAAAGTGTTAAGAAATGAAAAGAAAAAGTAACAAAGCAATAGAAAAATCTGTAGTACTCTGGATATTACAGGTATGCGATTTCTTTGGTCTAGTTCCTTTAATTAATAGAATAATGAGAAGCTGCCATTATTTGCTTCATATTCAAGATCAACAAAACAATGCTCGTCTCAGAAAGAAAGGATGGATAGATGGTTTACCTTTGCCGTCGCTTAATCTTATCTATTTAACCTCTGCATATTATGATTTGAAAAAATATTGTACGGGGGGGCTTGCAGATTCTCAAGACATCACAAATCTGCTAAAAAAGAACAGCTATGATATCTCCACATTTTCAGCCATCTTAGATTTTGGCTGTGGTTGCGGTCGCGTAGTTCGGTATTGGAAGTCTCTTGATCGTACAAAAATATATGGTGTTGATATCAACCAACAATGCAGCTCATGGTGTAGCAAATACCTTGATTTTGCAACATTCAAAAAAAACAAGATGATGCCGCCATTAGATTTTACTGATGGAATGTTTGACTGCATTTATGCAATTTCAGTATTTACCCATCTAGATGAAGACGTGCAACTGTATTGGATGAGAGAATTCAAACGGCTATTAAAAAAGAATGGCGTCTTGATTCTAACATTACGAACATCGTTAGGTGACTTGCATCCTATCTCTCCTAAAGAAGAAAAACAATTTTTAGCAGGAAATATTCTTACTCAATATAGAAAATACATGGGTACAAACTTTTGTAATGTCTTCCATCCCCTTATCTACATTCAGAAAAAACTGAGCAAAGGGTTTACTATTCTTGACATTAAACAGAGTAGTACTGAAGGTTTTCGTCAAGACATTATCTTATTAAAAAAGAGTTAAACATAGACTCTTGCGGTCGAATAACACAAGCCTCAATGTTCTGATTTAATAGTCTGACAGAACTGAATGATTTCACAAAATTGTGTCGTGGGGCATCTACAAACAACTCGTTCTCTTTTGCTTGCTGAGTAAAACCTTCTGGAGATAATATAATCAGTTCAGCAATACCTTGAGTATAATAAGTTCGACATATGCGTTGTAAATCTATTAAGGACGTTGGTTGATTGTTAGATGAATAGATACAGCCTTTCAAACAGTTATCTTCCAGAAGGATATATGGGTTGTGTACGCAAAAGCTTGAGACACTAGTAGTATTTCTCAGAATCTTCAAACCAAACAGGCCCCATCGAAATCTACTAAGGGAAACAATCATCCCCCATTTCCGCTTAAATTGATAATTCCCATCATTAAGAAATGAACGAGTATTTCCATAATTGATGGAATTGGCACCTCTTTTTTTTGCCGAAACAATATGAAAGTAAAATAAGGCAGAAGACGCATATTTTTTTACGTATTGAACATCCCCATCAAGTATTCCCATCGAAGGGAGAAATTCCTTTTTTCCTTTTATATCCACCAGCCCCCCAGAGATGTACGTATTGTTGTCTTTTACCAATAATACTCTCATCGAATTTCTGCTAAGAATCATGTGGATATATTTTAGATAATAGTCAGGCATTTCTTCCCCATATCGTTTTAAAATATATGGAAGAAACATTCGATGATAAAAAAACTCCATTTTTTTCTGATCATCAGTAAGCTCATAGGAATATTCATACTTGGTTGTCTTTTTGATATCCTTTTGTGCTCCACTCGAAAAATTATGCTCGAGTTCTTCAAAAGATTTTGATGAATCTACTATCATATTAATCCATTCAGGAATAGTGATAAATTGAAAGTGCTGAAGAATTTTTACAAAGAATCTGTCTGTTTTTACAAAAATAACATCAGTCGAGGGAGGTGTCTGTTTCATGAGACTTTCTAGATGGAATATGGAAAAGACTCCTAGCTTCTTAGTTGTGTATTGCCCATCAAATATTCTGCATAAAAGAAAATGCAGCGAATCTGAGTTTCCTGCATATAAAACGGTAAAAGAGTCTCCACGATATTTCTCTTTACCCGACAAAAGATACGCGGGCAACTTAGAGTACCCAAGCATATCAGAAATTCGTTGGAGAAGTATTTCAAAATAGGTCAGAAAAGATCGATTCCAAAATTTTTTAATGACTCTACAGTAACCTAAAAAGATAGTTTCAAAAAATTTGTTCGACGACACAACACTACGGCTCATAAATCCAGGTGAACATAGTTCAGAATCTATTAAAGATTTCTAGATTTATAGATTGAGGCGTTATTTTTTTGCGAAAAGACAAAATAATGCAAGTTTGGAGTGTGAATAATGCTGTATCCTTCTTTTTTAAGGTTCTTTTTTGCGTAGTTGAATCGTCTAGCGATCTCTCGAGGTGAAATGATTGGGCGTACGGTTTCTGCAGGCGTTCCACGTTTACATGAGTATTTAATGGCGGTTCCCACATGAAAGCCAATTTCTTTGATAAAATCAAGGGTTTTAGTGAGGTTCTCAAATGTTTCTGAAGGAAATCCAATAATGCAATCAGTCCCTAGAACGAGTTGCGGGCTTGCCTTTTTTAGCCGCATACATGCCTCTCTGATTTTTTGAATGTCGGAGTAACGATTCATAGACTTGAGAATCCGTATGCTTCCTGACTGAAAGGGAATATCTAACCCCGCAATTCTATTCCGAGAAAGAATCCTCTCCAAGTCATCACAATATTTGACAATCCACCGCGGGTGAACATTTAAAATCGTGATATCGTATTGCCCCTCTACCGACGTAAGCGCATCCAATAACGCTGGAAGAGTGGTACCAATATCCAAGCCATAGACACCGATATTATCTGCGGTTAAAATAAAATGGTAATATCCCTCTGCAAGTCCCTTTTTAAATTCTATAACGCACTGCTCTATCGGTTTACTTTGCACCTTCCCAATAGCCTTATTAATTGCACAATACGAACAATTGCCATGACATCCCCAAGACGTTCGTATCTGGAACGATGACTCTTTTAACAAGAGCCGATATAAGATAACATGCTCTCCAAAAAGATGTTTTAAAATATAAAAACGAATATTGTACGATAGGGAATGGACTGGAGGTCTGTTAATAATCGTTTGTATAATTCCAGACCAAGTGCTGTTATCTGTATTTTGAAAGAGTGTATTTGCGTCAGGGATGCCAGCAAAAGAAAAGACAATATCTGGGAAGAGCTGGTCCACCTTTTCAGGATGAGCATTTAAATCTTCACTTGTAATTGTTTCACCATCAAAGACATCAGCAAGCTTTTTTGGCTCTATTGCAGGTAGACAACCAGCAACAATAAGTTCAGCGTCGTATTTTTGGAATGTTGCAATTTTGGCAAATGAAATTTTCGTTGGTCGATCTAGTACGGCACAAGCAACAAAAAGAATAATATCTGCTTCCTTTGGATGAGATACGACAAGATGGCCGTTGGCAAGAAGATATGTCTTTAATCTCATTGCATCCAGTTCTCTTCGTTCACATGCACTGGCGTAGATGAATACTTTTTTCATTACATTTCGAAAATGATCTTTGCTTTATATCTATTGTTATGGTACATTTCATTTTAAATAAAATAATGTTTTTATATTTAGCCCGTATACTCTAGGTAGGGGATAACGAGGAAAAAAGGACGTATTTACTAATGAGATTTGTATTAATCAATCCTTTTGTGGATTATAAAAAAGTTAACAAACTCTTTTCCATAAAAGCAGAAATACCTCCCCTAGGATTACTTTATGTTGCTAGCGCTTTAGAAGAGAAGGGTCACGAGGTTTCAGTAATCGACTTTTGTGCCGAGGAATTTTCAGATACCAGGCTGCTTACTGCCATCAAACAGGCAGACGCAGTAGGTATTACCGTCCGAACTCTTGAAATTAACAGCGTCTGTCACATCTGTACCACAATAAAACAGGTTTACCCACGCCTCCCTCTGATTATCGGGGGGCCTCATTGCACAATTGATCCTGAAAAAGCGTTGAGAGAAACGGGAGCCGATATTTGTGTTGAGGGAGAAGGAGAGGAAGTTATCACTGTGATCGCTGAGAGACTTTCTCAAAAGAAAGAGCTGGACGACATCCCTGGTGTTTTGTTTGTCAAGGAAAAGAAAATCAAACGAGGACCGCCGGTAAAAGAAATCGAAAATTTAGATACGCTTTCCTTTCCTTCATTTCATCTCGTCAGCCACTATCAGTATGGGGAAGTTGTTGGCGGATATAACCCCACAAGAGGAAAAGTCGCATCTCTTATGACCAGCAGAGGATGTCCTCATCACTGCCGATATTGTATTAATGGAGCACCTAACAAAACATACAGGACAAGGTCCGCCGAAAATGTTATACGAGAAATACTTGAAATCAAAAAATCGTATCAATTTTTGCATGTTATCGATGAAAACTTTTTTACCGATTTGGATACTGCAAACAAAATTTTAGACTTTCTTGTTGAAGATGATCACGGGTTAGAGCTGTGGATATCAGGCATTCGTGTAGATGTTGCTGATGAACAACTATTCCGCAAAATGAGAGATGCAGGTGTAACAACTATCAATCTTGGCATTGAGTCCGGCAATCAAGATGTGCTAGATTTTTATAACAAGCAGATTACCTTAGACCAATGTAGAAATGCCGTGCGTTTGGCAAGAAAAATGGGATTTTTCACCATTGGCTATTTTATGCTAGGGGCTCCTGTTGAAACAGAACAGCATTTACGAAATACTATCGAGTTTGCAAAGAGTTTACCTCTGGACAATGCATCGTTCTCTCCTTTTGCGTACTTAAAGGGTACCGCGATTTGGCAAGATGCTATTTCTAAAGGAAAAATTCGTAAAGACGAGGTTACTGTACTCTGCGATTCACAACGTGGTTTAGGTAATTTCACCACCGAGGAAATTTGGTCGTGGGTAATTAAAGCATTTCAAGAATTCCATTTACGACCTCGATACATAATAGATCAGATACTACAAGCATTTCTGCGGTGGGACTTTCGTGTCCCAAAAGAAGGGTTCAAACTCCTTGTAAGAGAGGATAATGTATTAAAAAGCAGACAATTTTATCCAGTGTAGCAACAGATTTTCCTATGATTATATCATTACCAATAAACAAGAATAAACTTTTCATGATTCCTTTCTACCAACTCAAAAGTCAACGTTATTGTTCCTTCGCTCGTAAGTATAAGTCCTTCACCAGTTCCTCCAATGGTCCATTTCCCCTGCGTATAGTTTCCTTTTCTAAATCGAATATCCTCTTCTGGCAGCCACTTTATCTGTTTGCTTCCCCCGCTCACTTTATAACACACAATGGAGCCATCAGAAGTCAAGCCTGATTCCAATATCCCATCATTATTTGAATCAGGGTCAACACCAAAAGAAAGGTATAGTAATGAGTCGGGGAGATCCAGGGTGTATGTTCGTTTTGTCCCTTCAAAAGCACCTACCTCATCTATATCTCGCGCAACGCCGCTTTGCACCATCGAATACAATGTTGATTCAAGAGAGAGACATTGACTTTCTAGATGGTGCTCTGCTAAGATTACACACAGAACGCTATGCCCTGCTACGATCATAATGGTTATTGCCGCAACAATGGCAATACTCATAAGTAATCTGATAGGAATCATTTCTGAAGCAACGGTAGTTACTCTTCTCATTTCATTACAACGCTGTGCCCATGTATCACATCTGATTGTAACCATGCCAATGATTCGGCCCCGCCATGCCAACTCATGCGTGGACGTATTTTAATGACATGCGTGGATTCTGAAGTATCATCAATAACAAAAGCGACTCCTTTCTCTCTGCCAATCTTTTTCAGGGAGTCTTTAATATCTCCATGTAAATATGTCGGACGAATGGTACTTAACGCATCGATATCTGCCTGAGCAGTCAGTCGGTGACAGATAATAATATCACTGTGGGAAAGAACCTCAGGCTCTAAGGCATTTGGCCGTTGTGTTGCCATCAACAGAGAGAGGCCGGGTTGTCTTCCCTGTCGCATCCATTCATTAATTAATACCTCCTTACTTGCTGTTCTTACTTCTCTAGGCAAAAATACTTGTGCCTCATCAAGTGCTAACCAGACCATAGGAATACTTACTTCTTCAACAGTCACTCCCATTCGTTTTTGTTCATATTGTTTACGTGCCTTTACTCGCTCTTCAAAAATCTGTTTACTCAGCAGAGAAAGCACACTGTCTCTAAGAACAGGGTCTTCAAGGTGACTCAAATCAAGAACAGTGACACTACCTCGTTTGATGATATCAGTGACATGAAGGCCTGTTTTATCAAATATGCCCCATGAATCAGCCATGGTGAGAAAATTTTCTGCAGCGTCTTTTATAGCGTTATCCGCTCTTTGATCTTTTTTTATATATGATAACAATTCTTGGATGCTGAAAGCAACACCTCGTGATTTGAGATCAAGGAGCGCTCGAGTTAAAACAATACCAAATAAATCAGTTGCTTCAATGTCAAACAATTGATACCAATGTGAAAGAGAGAGATCAGACACGTTTAGAGAGAATGGCTGTGCAGCTATACCCTGTTTTGTGTACTCATCAAGATGTTTTTTTGGTACCAGCAGTGTTATTGCTATCCCTTCTGGGTTTCGACCCCAGTCCTTAAGTTGATCAGTATTGACTATATCGGGGAACGATGTTGTCCAAAAAATCCCTAATGTATCAATAACAACAACGGCAAGGTTCTCACGGATTTGTTGATCTAGCCAAGCGATTTCTTCGAGAAAAACACCCAGAGTATATGACTTTCCGTATCCTCTCTTTCCACAGATAAGGACAATATGGGGGTGTAGCACATCGATATGAACATCTGCCCCAAGCGACGAGTCTAAGGCATAATAACGCCCGATAGAAAGTGAACCAAGAGGTCCTTGCTCTTTTCTACCCAGGATATAGCGATCCTTCACAACAAAATAAACCTCCTTTAATTTAGAAAATTATATATTTTAATTC
>JAFGDG010000065.1 GCA_016932245.1 Thermoplasmatota archaeon | reverse complement strand
GCTCCATCAAAAAGTAACTTAAATACAAGTTTACCTCATTAGTACTCTTTCCGTTTTTTCCAAGATGATAAAATAATATCCCTCAATTCATCAGCATCTTTTGCCGTTAACCATTTCTTCTCAAAATCAGTTTCCTCAGCTATTTGAACAATCCACATCAAGCTATGCAAATAAAAACTACGTTGCTCACAGGAGGAAATCACCACGATAAACGCATGTAACGGGTTACTACCTTCTGAAATGACGATACCCTTTTCAGAACGAATCAATGCAATTTCAAAATGATCGCGACCATCAATCAAATGAGAAAAAACTCCGACACCAGGATACGACACCATACTTGATGTATCCCTCCTGTTTTTTATTAACTCATACAATTTATCCTTACTTAAACTGGTACGCTTCGCCAGTCGTTCAGCAATAAGTTGATCAAAGTCATCTGGAGAAAGAAGTTTTTTCAGATCAATCACTTCACAGCGTCTCAACAACTGCTCAAAACGATCTTCTTCGATTACATCCCGTTCAATCAAAATCTCCCGCAATTCCTCATCCAACAGATACCCCGTATTTTTTTCACCCATGATTCTTTCCACCACATGAAGTAGCGAATACTCTCTCCATATTTTATCACGGGAAAAAAACCAGTACCAAACAAAACCAAATGAGATGAAACAACCAACAAGAACTAGTGAAACTACACCCATTCCAATAATAAGTAGTATCATGCCGGCAATACCTACAATCTGAACCCATGGATAAAACGGTGAATGGAAACTTGGACGATAATGTCTGATTTTGCTTTCTCGCATCATAATAAGCGACAAATTTACAAGCAGATATAACAAAAGCACAAGTGTTGAAGCAACATTAACCAGTCCTTCAAGATCTAAAAAAAGAATTATACCTATCATAAAAGTAGAAGTAAACAATATCGATACAACTGGTGTACCTGCCTTAGAAATTTTTGAAAGAAAAACAGGTAAAAGCTGATCTTTGCTCATAGCCATAGGATATCGCGAAGAAGAGAGTATGCCTGCATTTGCCGTGGTTATGAACGCAAGAACAGCTGCAACACCCAGAAGGATAAGACCGATTTGACCACCGAACACCTCTGCACCTTTTGATATCGGCATTAATGTGTTTGCTAGTACCGTATGATCCAATAAACCAACCGTGACAGTAACAACCAATATGTATAACGTCGAGACAATGATCCATGCAAGAATCATACCAAGTGGAATATTCCTTTTTGGTTTACAAATTTCTCCAGCGACACTACAGACTTTAATAAGCCCCATAAAAGCAACAAAAGTAAGACCCGCAGTTGCAAAAACCATGCCATACCCCTGTGTTGTAAACGGTTGAAATCTTGAAGGATCAATATAGAAAAATCCCACAATAACATAAAGAACAAGGATACTGATAAGCCCTGTTACCAAAATAACTTGTGTTTTCCCTGCATGTTTAACACCGGCTAGATTTATCGCAGTGAATATGAGGCAAAATGCCACAGCAATCAATTTCATATTTAAATCTGTTAAACCTGGGTTGAATAGTTGTACAAATGCCCCAATTCCAAGTAACGCAAAGGCTGTTTTCGCAGTTAACGCAAACCAAGAAGCAATTCCTCCTATGGTCCCGAGAGCAGGACCCATGCTTCGGTCAATAAAAAAATAGTCTCCACCGGCTTTTGGCATCGCCGTAGTGAGCTCAGATGCCGAAAGCAGAGTGGGGAGCATCAAAAGAGTTGCAATGATATAAGAGAAGATAACTGATGCCCCTGTTTGAGCATAAGCGATAGCAGGCAGCACAAAAAGCCCTGAACTAATCATCGCGCCAGATGCTATACAAAAAACTTCAAAGAGACCAAGCTCCCTCCTTAAATTCTTGATCCCCTTACCACCACTCATTTAGTAATTATATACTATATTCATATATAGTTCTTACTCAACTATTTCTTGGTAAAATTTGATGAAAAGCCGCCCTTCAGCGCAATTCATTTCGTGACTTTTCCTTAGGGGAAGAAAACATAGAATGGTGTTAACCCACTAGGTTCCCTGCAGTTCATCCCATAACCTAAAGTTTCAATGGGGGCTCACTTGGACCTAGGTTGAAAACGAAAAGACATTGTAAAGAACATGTAGAAGTAGGTTCAAAACGTAATCGTGAGACAGGTAGTTTTGGCCGCATACAAAATAAGAGCGGAGCCATAATAATGTGGAAAATGGTGGTGAAAGATGTTGGATGGGGGAATAAGGTGGAGAGGAAGAGAGGAGGTGAGAGATGAGAAAATATGACCCCCCGGTCCAACAACTCTATACTTACCTTTGTCAGTTGGCTTTTAAAGGTTTTATTGTACAGGTGTTATCCAGATTCTTGTACAATTGTTACCTGGCGTAAAAGGAATAAAAAAAGAAAAAGAAAAAAGGATGTTTTTAGGCTTTTTTCATAATCTGATGACGGACCTGTTTCAGCGCTGTGTTTCCCTGTGGCTGCATAGTCTGGTGCTGTTGCTGTATTTGCTCCTGTGATTGAACTGCAGTTGTTGTTTGGGTGTTAAGTGGCTGATGAAATCCTATCATATACACCGGTGGACCGATAAGAGACATCACGCGTCCAAAAAACAGGGTTTCATTTTTCAAAAGGAAACCTACAAAGGGAAGACGGTTTTCTCCTCCAGACACATTGATCACACCATGGGTAAATGGACCTCGATACACACCCGCAAGATATCCTATGTAGCTGTTATTGGTCGTATTCCACATGCCAACATACGATCCTCGACGAGCTTGACCTTTGTAATAGCCGCCAAGATATCCTAAAACGGTGAAATTATTTTCAGCATCAGGCGTATATAGCCCCCAGACACCGATAAAAAAGCCATCCGGTGTCCATTCGGTTGGTTGCTCACCAGCATAATAGGTTTCAAAATGGGGCACCATTGGAAGTAAATATGTTAAATCTTCCATCGTTGGTTCGTCTTCTTGAGGGGTTGCATATCCCACAATGTGTTGCCGAAGCGCAAGTTGCTTTGTCTGTACTGCGGCAATCGTTCCTGCTGAAACAAGAAGAAGCAGAACGATAGTGATACTTGCCCCCATAATCTTATACGTTTTTTTCATGTCTTCACTCCCCAAAATACATTGAGTGAGTTATCAACTCGCCATCACTATAAAAAGGTTATGTGCAACATCTATAGAGAACTATTGAGAAAAAGATATACTACTGCTCTTCTTGAGCAGAGTCTTCTTTGACCGTATCAACCACTTTCTTGGTTAAAAATTCTCGTATTTCCTCAGGCTTCGTGGTATCTATGCCAAAGTACTCAGGGAATCGCTTAGTGGTAGTTAGCATCTCTGTGGAGCCATGGGGCTTTGAATACACCAGTTTTTTGGAGACTAACTCATCAACATGATCATACACTCGAGTTCCAAGCATACGACGAAGGTTTGATTGTTTAACCGGTTGGTGAAACGCAATAAGCGCTAAGGTTTTGAGCAGTTGGTCTTCAATTTCAGGTTGAGCAACCATGATTGATTGATCCACATACTGTTTTTTGATTTGCATCGTATATTTGTCGCCTGCTTTCACCACTTCCATAGAGGTTTCTTTTTTCCGTTTCACAGTATACTCTTCAATCAATGAATCAAGGGCGCTCGTTACCTTAGCACGAGAAAGTCCCGTTGCCTCCTTGATCTCATTAATGGTTACCGGAGTACTTGCTGAAAATAAGACGGATTCAACCAATCGGTTTTCCTTATCACTCATAGACCCTTGCTCCTGCTGTTAACTATATCCGAGGTTTTTAATAAATATCTTTCCATACGGAAACTGCTTTTGATACACCAGAATCTTATTATCATAGGCAAGGAACAAAATCGACATCAGTGTTTTAATCATCTCTTCCCGTTTTTTGGGGTTGCAGAGGTCAGCC
Organism: Thermoplasmatota archaeon; assembly: GCA_016932245.1. Taxonomy (GTDB): domain Archaea; phylum Thermoplasmatota; class E2; order DHVEG-1; family DHVEG-1; genus JAFGDG01. The sequence continues at coordinate 7,551 of JAFGDG010000065.1, read as the reverse complement.
AATAACATGGTTTTTTTCGGCATCGCAACAATTTTGTTCCAGACCATGTTCACATCCTCTTCAAGATGATCTTCGTGCGCAGTTCCCTTCATACGTTTGCGTGCCATTGTTGCAAGCCGATCCCGCTCTTCCTTCCGTTGTTGCTCTAAGAGTTGATGTTCCTCCGACTCTTTTCTCACGTGATCAAAGGCATCAAGCAACTCAATCAAGGTAACTTTGCGTTTTGCAGATCGTCGTACCGGCTCATCTAAGGGCGGCTCAGGCATCTTCATAAGAAGATTAGTATAAGAATAGGCATCATCATTTTGCAGCCACATTTCTGAAGGAATATCACCCCATCCAAAGGGCTCGTACGATTCTTCTGCCGACTCCATCGTCACAACTAAATCATCACTCTGTAATTTCAATATCTTCCAGGCCATGTAAATAATACGACCAGCAGTGATTAAATCAATTTTTTCTTCTTTTGCTCGTTTTAGATACATGCTTGAAAACTTGACCAAGTCGACATCCCACGGATTGAGATGTTGTTGTATGACAAGTTCAAAGGCAATGGCAATGGACCGTTCAACCGGATCCTCAATAGAAAGATGATCCCCTTGGTTTGTTTTTTGGAGCATGGCCACATAGTGATTAATTTTTGAAGCATCCTCATCCTCATCAATGAGTGACTTGTGAAACAGCAGGTGGGTAATCACATCATTATCAATACTACGTTGTTCCAAACATCTGTCCTCCTTCTCCCTTGAATTCTCCTTTTGCCCCCACCGATGACGGATCGATATTCCCTATCATTTCAGAAACTCCGGTATCGCGCATGGTAACACCATACACGTGATTTGCCTCTTTCAGTGCGACCTTGCGCAGCGAGACCATAATGAATTGTGAATCTTGGGCATTGCGTTTAATCATGCGGGAAACCATTTCGGCATTCACGCCATCAAGAAACATGTCAATTTCATCAAGCACGTAAAATGGACTTGGATCATAGCGCTGAATTGAAAAAATAAAGGCCAATGAGGCAATACTTTTTTCACCACCAGAAAGCGCAGACAACAAGAGTATTTTTTTACCACGAGGTCGTGCTTTGATTGTCAGTCCACTCTCAAAGAGGTGCTCTTCGTCTTCCAATTGCAGTTCTGCTTCACCTCCTTCGGAAAGTGAGGCATAAATATCTTTGAAATTACGATTAATTTCGTCATAGACTCCAAAAAAGCGCTCTCGTTTTTTATCCGTGATCCCATTGACCAATTTAGTCAGATTTTTCTTCTGGTCCTTCAAGTGTTTAACATCCTCGTCAAGTTTCTTTTTCCGTTCAGATTGATGCTCGTATTCTTCCAGTGCCCGCATGTTGACCGGTTCAAGTTCCTGCATGTTTTGTTCAATTACTTTCATCGAGTCCTTCAGCGATTCAACGTTGGGTAATTTGGTATTCGCAATATCAACATGGTAGAGCTTGAGCTCCTGATTGAGTTCCTCAACTGTTCCCTCCAAAGTTGGCAAGCGATATTTCGCTCGTGAAATCAAATCATAATACGATTCCGCCCGCGTATTGAGTTTGTCTAATTCATTTTCAATAGAAATGGTCTTTTTGTAAATCTGATCCCGCTCGGTTGTCAAGTCTTTCATCTTGCCGGTCATCTGCTCTTCAACCGACATCAGTGCTTTCAGTTTATCACGATAGGTCGATCGGGATGCTTTCAACTCCTTGATAGTTTCCTTGTGTTTGTCGATGTTTTTTGTTTTGGTTTCTTGTTGGGCAGTTAGCTCGTTTTTTCGTTCGGTAAGCAGTTCCTTTTTCTTTCCAACAGATTCGTTCTCAGAAGTAAGGCTTAAAATAGACTCTTGAAGAGATGAAACGTCTTGTTCAAGCGCACGTGCCTGCTGTGCTTGCTCTTTTTTGGTTCCTTTCAGTAACAGATTGCCCTTTTCTTCCTTTGCTTTCTCAAGTTCTGCGAGACGTTGTTCATCCGTCTCAATGGCAGCAATCACTTCATCTTTTTTCTTTTGCAGATGGCTTTTTTCCTCAAGTTTGGCGTTCAAATCTTTGGTAACAACCTCAATTTTTGCCGCAAACTCTTTCTTACGAACATCTAAATCCTTCACCTGCAGCTCGGCACCCGCTTCGGTTCGTAATTCTCCCAGGGTACTTTCTAATTCCCCCAGCTCTTTTTTCAAGGAAGCTAACTCTTCAGACGCGGCATCTTGGCTTGCCATTGCCTCCTGCAGCTCCTTGGTGATGTCTTCAAGTTTGCCCCTATCAACAGTGCTAAAAGAGAGTCTGGTTTTTGGGGTGCTTCCCCCGATCATAGCGCCGCTTGCTTCAATCAAGCTTCCTTTCAAATCAACAAGACGAACGCCGCCCATTAATCGGCGGGCATCGTATAAACTATCGACCACAATGGTATCGCCAAATACGTACCAAAAAGCGCCCCGATATTCCTCTTTGAATTGCACAAGGTCAAGGGCAAAGCCATGGGCTTTGTCATCTTTGATTGCAAGCAGTGCTTTCCCTCGAGGTTTACCACCGATCATTTTGGTTAAGGGAAGGAACGTTGCCCGCCCCAGTTTCTCTTTTTGAAGCAAATGAATGGCCTGTGACGCGACTTCATCATCATCCACAACAATTGCTTGCATGCGAGAGCCAGCAGCAATCTCCACCGCCGTTTCAAATTTTTCATCGACTTTGGCCAGTTCTGCAATGGTCCCATGAATGCCTTTGAGCTTTCCAGCATCACGTGCTTGTAATACTTCATGTACTGCACGATTGTATTTGCTGTGAATTGATTGGGCTGCATCAAATTCAGCCTGCAATTTTGATTGCTCACGTTGCAATCGGCGGATCGCATTTTCCAGGTCGGCAAGTTGCTCGGTGAGTTCTGTTTCTCGTTTCTTTTTGTCAAAAAACTTTTTTTCGCATTCTTTGAGTTTTTTGTGTTGCTCTTTATGACCTTTCGAATATTCACCTTTTTGAAACTCGATATCTTTAATCTCAAATTCATACGTGGATTTTGTTTCTTGTAATTCCGCAATCTGCAAATCAATCGCATCAAGTTTTTCAGTGAATCGATTACGTTTAAGTTTGAGTTCATGCAGCTCAGATTGTTTTTCATTGTATTCTTCTCGCATTTTCACTAGTTCTCTAGTGAGATCGATGGATTTGTCATCAGATTGGGCAATGGTCTCTTTTAGGCCGGTCAATTCTTGCTCTTTGTCGGCTAAGACTTGCTGCTTTTCCGTCAGTTGCGTAGTAAGTTCTTCTTGCTGCGCTTGATACTCCTCTAATTCCTTTTCCACTCCAGCTACGCTTTCCTGTATTTCTTTTAACTCTTGTTGTAGTTCGGCAATTTCATCATTAGCAAAATTGATGCGTTCTTCGACCTTGATTTCTTCGCTGCGTAATCCATCAATGTCCTTCTTGACTCCTTTGACTTCATCGCCGCCGACATCGGCAATCTTTTGTTCGATCTCTTCCAATTCTTTCTGGGCGGCAGCATATTGCCCTTTCAAAGACGTAACTTTTTCATCAAGTATTGCTTGCTCTTTTTTATAGGACTCAATTTGCTTGTTGATTTCCACAATTTGTGCTTCCACATCCTGCCGTTTTTTCACGGCAATTTTTGCCTTAGTTTCATAGAGCGCGTCCTTGAGTTCTTTGTACCGATACGCTTCGTCACGATCATTTTTTAATTGCCGTATTTGACTGGAAATCTCACCCAAGATAATGCGAATTCGTTCTAGATTACTATCCACGTTTTCTTCTTCTTTTTGTGCCTTTTTAATATCGTTATCAAAGGTACTAATGCCTGCGATATCGTCAACAATCCGTCGACGATCAACCGAACCCATCTCAATGAGACTGGTAACATCACCTTGTTTGACAATGTTGTAGCCATCACCAGAAATACGCGCATGCACCAACACATTGATAAAATCAGAAAAGGAAGCAGCTCGACCATTAATGTAAAAATAGCTATAATAATTGTCAGGATCGTTTTTTAATGGTGCTCGTTTAATCATCCTGGTCAAAAGAACCTCATCGGCATCAAGAGGCATCCGACGCTGTTTGTTGTCAAAAACTAACGATACTTTACAATATTTTGCAGGATTTTTATGTTTTTTTCCACCATTAAAGATTAAATCGGTTAAGCGTCCTGCTCGCATGACCTTTGAGCTTTTGGGGCCAAGGACAAAGAGAATAGCATCGGCAATATTGCTCTTTCCTGCTCCATTAGGACCGGTTATTGCGGTAAACCCAGGAAAAAACGGAACCGTTAGTTTTTTACCAAATGATTTGAAATTTTCCATCTGAATTTCTTTAAGATACAACGTCATCCCTTCCTATCTCTGACAATGGTACACTAAGTCGATTCTTACTCTTATCGCATCCCTAAATTTCTAAAACCAATTTGAGTATATAAAATTTTGGAGATTTTTATTACTGATGGGGAAGAAAGCAGATACGGTTATGACAGTATGCTTAAAACGATTGGTATGCACCATACTTGAGGAGTTTGAGAAGAAAACAAAGGCCATAAGAGGGTTTGCCGCTATACGAAACAAAAAGGCATTTCAGTAGAAATGATTATCATTTTTGTTGCATACTGTCATTTTCTACGAAACATTTAAATTATATTACGAAGTTGTATAAACGGTACTCTCACACGACATATGCCAGTATCTAGGAAAGGAGCCTTAATCGGCATGGCAATAGACCTTGATGAGTCGATTATTTATGTCGGCAGTAAACCACCGATGAGCTATGTGCTCGCGGTTGTTACCGAATTTAATAGGGAGGAAAAAGACGAGGTCATCATAAAAGCACGAGGGAAAGCAATTAGTACGGCTGTTGACGCTGCCGAAATTGTGCGCAGCAGATTTATTCCCCATGCAAAAGTGAAACGAATAACCATAGGCACCGAAAAGCTTCCTCGCATGGATGATCGTGCCTCCAATGTTTCGGTCATTGAAATCTGTCTTACCCGTACAGCAAAAAAGAAGTAGATAGATATGAATCGTTGCCCCCATTGCGGAAAAATTATCCCTTTTGAAATAGCGGTATGTCCTTATTGCAGCAAGCAATTACGATAAAAGAAAATGCCGCGGGAGGGACTTGAACCCTCGACATCACGGTCTTCAGCCGTGCACTCTCCCAGCTGAGTTACCGCGGCAAAACAAGCATACTAGATGAGTTTTATCAACTCTTCAGCAGTGGTTTTTATCCGTTCCAATGTTGTTTTGAGTAGAGTCAGTGTTTCATCCACTTTATCGGTGGTCACGGCACCTTGTGGCGACGGTTCAATCAATCTATCTTGTTCCAAGATTCTCAAGGAATAGCGAACCATATGTTGAGGATACCCTGTTATCTCCGATAATTTAATGATTCCCATAGGTTGATTATTGCGCAGTGTTTTGAGTACGTCAATATGACGTTTCAGGATGTCCACTTCGGTTTCGATGACGCTTGTCAGCACACATCTTTCTCTCTTTCCAGTTACCATTTCTATCCCTCTAGGCTACGTGTTAACATCTGTAATCACCTACCCTTATTTAAAAATCTCTATTCATAACAGGGGGATACCTTTTTATTGATGCGGAGTATTTGGAGCAAAATCATATGAAATGGATAACTCGAGTACTGCTGCTTATGGGGATACTCCTGTTCATTCTTGCAGGGATGGTATCTCCCATGTGCGCACAAGAACCTATTGAGCTTGATTTTTACTATTCAAGCAATTGTGGCAGCTGCGAAGTGCAGAGAAAGTTAATCAATGAATCGTTTGCACAGAATGCTTCCTATCAAGAGATTCTGGTGGTTGTATGGAAGGATATTGCAAAAAATACCACGTATCTTAACGAGTGGAAAACCGAGTATAAGAATTATTCGTATCCCTTTGCCGTATTACGGCATCAAACAGACGAAGTCGTGCTTCCTAAATATGAAATTAAGGTGGAGACCATTGCCAGCATCATCGACGCCTATGTTGCGAATATGACGGTGAACACCACGACCGGTGATGACATGGTCATTGAAACCATCTTTGGTGATCTCCGGATTAATGTGTCTGCCTGGTCACTACCTCTGTTAACCATCGTGTTAGGGGGAGTGGATAGCTTCAATCCTTGTGCATTTTTTATTCTTATCTTTCTGTTGAATCTGTTGATCTATGCCCGTTCCCGCAAACGGATGTTGCTGGTTGGTGGCGTGTTTATCTTTTTTTCAGGACTGTTTTATTTTGTCTTTATGTTCTTACTTTTCAACGCCTTTTTTCTCACAAGAGACCATATAGGCATCATTACCATTGTGGCAGGTGGTATTGCCTTGGTGCTTGGTATGATCAACATCAAGGACTTTTTCTGGTTCAAAAAAGGTGCGTCCTTAAGCATACCTGAGAAAAAGAAACCAGGACTGTTCAAACAAATGCGGGAGTTAGTAAAAACACCGCAACTAACTATTGCTCTTGTTGGTACTGTTGTGTTAGCAGCAACCGTCAATTTCTATGAATTACTGTGCACCTTGGGATTGCCACTGGTGTTTACTCAACAGTTGGCACTCTACAACCTCAGTTCGTTTGAGTATTATCTGTACATCTTCTTTTATAACGTGGTCTATGTCATTCCGCTGATTATTATTGTGCTTATCTTTGTGATTACCTTAGGACGACGAACACTTAGTGAGTGGCATGGCCAGATGTTGAAATTGATGACTGGCATTATGCTTTCTTCATTTGGCGTGCTGTTTTTAGTTAATTATCAACTGTTAGAAAACGTAGCAACACCAATCTTGTTATTGGTATTTAGCTCGGTAACAACAGCTGCGATTGCTATTGTTTGGAAGAGAGTCCAGCATAGAAAAGAGTCAGACTAATCTTGCGGGGCATTGGTTGCCGTAATTTATTTTAGAGCTCCGTTCTTTTTGTTCATAAAACGTGATACCTCTGCAGATGTTTTTCTTTGTTTTTACTAAATTTAATTCATATTGCCAGTGAAAATCTTAATACCATTCATCTAAAAATATAAATAATATTCATGTCACAATAGGGCAAAAAATGGTCGATTGTGACATATATGAATCAATCAGTTATATGGAAAAAGCTGGTAACTCAAATGGCTAAATAGTTACTTATTATTTTACCTGCAACTTACAAGCAAGATACCCCCAATAAAACCGAATAAAAGATAAGAAACTAAAAAAGATAGGTTATAGGTCTCACTTGAACGTTGTTGTGACTCATTGTACCAGCGTTGTATGAATGTGGGTGGGTTTCAGGTTTTACTTCGTATCCCGAGGATGAGTTGTATATAAAAGAAAAATATTTTTTAGTCTATTGTAAATACTTCGATGGTTTTGGCATGCACACCATATTTTTTGAGTAAATCAATGATTTCTTCTTTATGGCTTATTGGTACTATGAAGTTGCTTTTTCCCATCTTTTCACCGTTGAATCTTTCTAGAAGTCCAGGGTATCTTTTTTCTCCGCTTTTGAAACCATAGATTTTATTTAGAAATGCCCCTCTATTTTTCTCTATCTTGTCCCAGTAAAAAATTAT
>JAFGDG010000064.1 GCA_016932245.1 Thermoplasmatota archaeon | reverse complement strand
TATGATGATCGTTGGACAGATATCAAGCGAGGAAGAGGCCCAAGAGATAACCTTTATTGCAAAATTATTCGTCGTTGGGCAACGTGCGCGAGTCCTAGCACATCAATGTAACAAACAGTAGTGCACACTAGAGTATACTGTGTGCTTTTCTTCTTTTTTTAAGCAATGACCTTATGCTACAGGGAAAAAACGTTTAAACCCTAACGGGATAGAAAGCTTAGTGATTTCAAATTGCAATTATGTAGATTAATCAGGGGGAAAACACATTTATGACAGATATATATCACTATGATAAAAAGAACAATGAACAGGCCATGATATCAACTGGGACAGAGAAACGAAAGAAAGAACAATACATTGAAAATCTCAGAGAGGGAGACACCATAAATGATGTCTTTTCCGTTAAGATAAAAAACGCACCAAGATCCTATAGAAAAGGGACGATGTTCGATTTTGTCGTTGTCGATAAGACCGGTGAGATAGCAGTAAAATACTGGGGAGGGGACAAAAAAGATAGAGTGAAACGATTGTTCGACAGTTTCAAAACAGGTGATGTCATACAAATCCGTGCAGGTACTGTTGAGACCTATAACGACCAACTTCAGGTCTCCATTAACGAGACAAGTGGAGGACTACGTCGTTGCGGTGATGACGAGTATGTGAAATCAGATTTCATAGCCGCACTGGATGAACATCAGATATCTTCCTTGTTCTCACAGGTAAAAACAATCATCTCAGAGATCGAAAATCCTCAACTGAAAAAGTTACTTCAATTGTTCTTTGAGGAAACAACATTTGTGCATCAATACACTCATTCACCTTCCGCAATGACCTTTCATCATAATTATGTAGGTGGAAACTTACAACATTCCCTTGGCGTTGCCCGATTGGTTAAAACAATCTGTGAATACTATCCAGGGTTGAACAAGGATCTTATCCTCACCGGTGCATTATTACATGATGTTGGAAAATTGCGGGAATATCAAACGACGACATCCATTGAAAAAACCGATGAAGGTAACTTCATTGGCCATATCGTCATAGGGGAACGATGGATAAGAGAAAAGATCGATAAGATCAGAGGGGAGAATGGCGCTTTTGATGAACGATTGGAACTGTATCTATCTCATATGATCCTTAGTCACCATGGAAAATATGAGTATGGTTCACCCCGAATGCCAAAGATCGCTGAAGCAGCGGTGCTAGCTCAAGCAGACCTCATGGACTCCCAAGTGAAGAATTACCTGCAGAGCCAAGAAGATCAAAAGAAGAGCAATAATGAGGACTGGGCATTTGTATGGGACCCGGATGTGGGAAGAAAAAAAGCAATGTACCTTCCTAGCACTTTTGAAGATGGCCAACAACTCAAAAAGGAGGAGAGTGACATATGAAACAGGATATAATGGACATCCTCTGCTGCCCCACCTGTAAAGCAGATCTTACCCTCGATATCAAAAAAAAAGAAGGGGACGAAATTATCCTAGGGACATTAACATGTACGAAATGTCATGAAGAGTACCCTATTGAAGATGGTATACCAAACCTGCTCCCGCATGAAAAACATGATGAGTGAAAACAAATTTTTATCGTAAAGCGAGGAACTCCTGTACATCCTTAAGAAGATGTGATGATGGCTCCAGATCGCGGATATATTTTCTAAAACGAGGTGCCCTTCTATCAAGGAGGATTGCAACACCTCTATCGGATTCGTCACGAATGAGTCTACCTATGGTCTGCAGGAGCTTGCGTGCAGTTGGTGCTTCCACAGTGTATTCCCATCCTTTTCGAAATTTCATATCATAATATCGTTGAAGTCCTCGTTGTCGGGCTGTTGGCTTTGGATAAGGGATACCAACGATTACAACGATCTCCAGTTGTTCGGCAGGAAAATCCATACCTTCACTGATACGTCCACCCATTACGGAGAACAATGCTGCACCATTTCCCTCATTTTCACCATGTGATTTGAAATCGGAAACAAGGTCCATCAACGCTGACTGGCTCATTTGTTGTTCTTCTAAGAATATTGAACGTTTGATTGATGAAAAATCGGTATTCCTTTGGAACATGGAAAGTGTGTTGAAACTAGGGAAACAGACCATAGTATTTTGCGGGAAGGTATTACAGATACCAAAGACATAATCCCACATACGATCCATAACCCCTTCATCCTTGACCAGCTCTGAGTATTTCGTCGTCACATCTTTCACATAGAGGATCTTTCGATTTTCCCTTGGGAAAGGTGATGGGAAAGAAACAAGGGTAGTCTTAGGTGAAAGACCAAGTGAATCACGGTATTCCTCAAGTGGTTCCAAGGTTCCAGACATATGGATGGTGCTATAGAATTTTGTAAGTATATCTGTACCCACAGAGGGATCAAGACAATATGCCTCAATTCGTGGGTTCTTTCCATCAGCAGCATCAACGATGAGTTTTGCATATTGTTCATGTGCCAGATTGATCCAAAAATCCAGGAATAGACCAAGTTTATGAAGGTACGATCGTGGGAGTTTGTTCTGTTTCTGTTTATTTTCCTGTATCTTCTCCCCATAGGCAATAAGGTCATCAATGATATCATGGAGTTGTTTTGGGGTAATTCCCATCCGTGATGTTAACTCAGTGACAAATTCATGGGATGGCAGGAATGCATCTGTCTTTTTCTCACCGTTTACTGATCGTAGACCATTTTCTAAGATATTGTATACATAGCTGTCTCGTATCTCTCTGATGATATCCTCAAGTGTCTTACAAAAACTTTTAACACTGAGCCGGCCGTCCAGCATTGAAGGATTACCATATTGATCCACCTCATACCCACAGTTCCGTACCATCCAAACGCTGAGTTGACTTGAGAAAAGATCCCGGATGTAATCCGGAAGATTATGTGCTTCATCAATGACTAGGATCATATCCTCCTCTGATAATCCCAGCCAATCAAAGAGCATGTTCCTTATCGTTACATTGAACACATAGATGTAAGGGACAACGACAACCAATGCATCGCGGACCAATAATTTATTAAGCTCATACGGGCAGATATTCTTCTTTTCACAGTACTCGATGAACATCTCAACCGTTGGTAGGGTGTTTTGCACCCATTGCACTGCTTGTTTTACTTTTTCTTTATCTTCAACAAAATGACGGTAATATTGGCATCCGTTCTTCTTAGATGAACGTGCCTTTTTCTTTTCATTGGCACAAAAACGTGATAGCTCTTCTGAGGTACCTTGAGACAGTTCATTATCCTCATGTGCCATGGGACACATATTCGATCTGCCCTGAATGCCAACTCCAAAAATTTTCTCCTTTGTTTTTTCATCAGTTAGATGCAACCGTATCGACCGTAGCTCCGTGATGACCTGTTGCTGTTGTGAATTCGTCCGCGTTATGTAAATAATCTTTTTATCATGTTCCAACGCATAGGCTAAGGTGGCACTGAGAGCACAGATTGTTTTACCCGACCCCGTCCCAGATTCTAGAACAAGATGACCTCGGCTCTCAAGTGTTGTGTTGATTGTGCCCATAATAGCTTTCTGATTCTGTCGCGGTTTGTAAGGAAAAAGGTCCATATCCCAAAGGGTAATACAAGGAATGGTACATAGATTTATTGCACATTTTTTGCCGTGTTCTACCCTGTTGCTTTATAAAGCATGCTTTGTTTTTTAGACGCTGAGACACAATGAAAACCCCGTTTCAACAGATACGGCAAGAATGTGAACAGATTCTGCCAGAGCAATATGTATCATATCTCCCAAATAAATGGGAAAAGATAGGAGATATCCTTTTGTTGAAACTCTCATCAGAATTAACCAAGTATCAATCAGAGATAGGAAAGATCTACGCTGAGGCGCTACACTGCAGAAGTGTTTTAAAGGAGATCGGTCAAATCGATGGCGTTTATAGAGTGCCAAATGTTGAACATATCTGGGGCGACCAAGAAACCGAGACAATCCATTATGAAAATGGAATCCGATTTCGGCTGGATCCCTCAAAAGTCATGTTTTCCTCTGGAAATATCGGTGAGAAGAAACGAATGTCAACCATCTCAAATAATACCGAGACCGTGGTGGACATGTTCGCAGGCATTGGCTATTTCTCTATACCCTTAGCAGTCTATAGCAAACCAAAGAAACTTTATTCTTGCGAGATAAACCCTATTGCTTTTGAATTCCTTAACAAAAATATTGTTCTCAATGATGTCACTGAGATAATTGAACCAATCTTTGGAGATAACAGGAAGGTTGCACCTCAAAAACTGGCGGATAGAGTGCTTATGGGCTATTTCGGTGGAACAGATTCATATCTACACACAGCAGTATCCTGCCTAAAAGAAGAAGGAGGAATCATACATTATCATGACATATTTCCAGAAAAAAATGTCCCGGATAAGGTGATGAAACAGGTTGAAAAGATAATACATTCTGAAGCAAAGAATGTTACTTTGCAACAATACAAAAAAGTAAAATCATTTGCACCAGGTACTGGTCATTATGTCTTTGATCTCCTCATTGAACCGTGATGAATTATGAAAAAACCCATCCGATTGTTCGTCTATCACACCGCAGAAGATGATCCGAAAAAATGTTCTGCAAAAAAAATGCAACGATTTGGGCATGTAAAACTTGAAAACAATCTGCGAAGGTTACCTCGAGGAATGATACTTTTAAATCCCCTGTCAGAAAAAAGCCTTTCAAAGGAAGATGAAAGGTTAGCAGAAACAAAAGGTATTCTCGCACTTGATTGCTCTTGGAAGACCATTGAAAAACAATTTCCATATATTGAAGAAAAATATGTTTCAAGAGCCTTACCGTTTGTCCTTGCTGTAAACCCTGTCAACTATGGTAAAGCAAACAAACTTTCAACGCTTGAGGCGTTTGTTGCAGCATTATATATTTTAGATAGAACTGAGCAGGCAGAAGAAATCCTAAAACTATACAAATGGGGTCCACAATTTATTGAGTTAAACAGAGAACCCTTAGAGGATTACAGAACTGCGAAGACCAGTAAAGAACTCATTGAAAGAATGAACCAATACATTTCAGATTAAATGATAAATATGAATTCAGTAACTGAATTGGAAAAAATATTTCATGATAACGAATCATATTTTTAAAGCATTTTATTATAAATCAAAAAATTTATAACGAAACTTCCAATATAGATTGGATAGTAATAGGATAAAAAAGAGGGAGTTAATTATGTTGAAAAGTAATCGTAAATTGAAAGTGATACTATTGACGCTGTTAACCTCTGTAATTTTGTTATCAACTTCAACCATCGCACCGGCAGTATACAGTAGAGACACTACAATACTTACTGAAAAATCAAAATTCTCATTTGATGATGACATCAAAGATGTTATAGATTTTATAGAATATGTTTGTGAAAATAATACCGAAAATATTTACGAGATGTTAATTCAATATAATCATTCAAAAGAGGGCAATAAGCTAACTGATAAAATTGATATAAACTTGATTCTATCGATTTTTAATTATATAATTAAAGAAACAAATGAGGATGACCAAACTCCCATGGAGTTTTATCATTTATTTAAAAACAAAGAGATAAAATTTTTCGAATTATTCTCAAATTTTGATTATGAAGAGTATTCTGGGAAAAATATCTTGATAAAAGAATTAATTGATCCGATAAATCCATATTTTAATCTACAATCCGATGGGTCATCAAATAACAACAATTTTGAGAAATATTGGATTAATTACTCAAAAGCAAAAGCAATTTGGGCAGGCAATATTCCAAGAAAAACAAATATACCAAGCAAAAATCAATTTATGCCTTTTAAAGTATGGAGTGGCGTAAGTTTTCATGAATGGTATTTAAATGGATGTAATTTCCTCTTTGGTTTAAACGATAAACAAGGCGAATCAACATTTTACATAGTTAATAAGGTAGGTTGGTATGCAGTTACAGCCCTTTTTATTTTTTGTCTTTTCTCATTTATTTGGGGCGTATTCGGGAATAGCGTGGAGATGGCGTTTATGTCAGCAGCTATGACTGGTTCTTTAGGCCTGCTAGTAAGTGTTTTATTGCTATATCTCGATTTTAATATAATGCTTTACCTGATGTTTGGGGTTAACGATTTCTTAAATATGTTCGAATGGGGAAATATTGATTTGGTTGTTCAATTAAAAGGGGACCAGGAAACTCTAAATTCATGTACTGTTGAAGCGTACAATGAAAATGCTTATTCAAAAGATGGTTCAGACCTATATGAGGATTTGGACGTTCCTTGGTCATTAGATGAGTTCACATATGAACTTGTTTTAGCAAATGGAAACGAGAATAATGATGTGTATACCATTAGCTACCCAGAGTACATTCCAAAAGACGATGATGGAACTATTCATTCACAATGGGAAAAAGCAGTACCACCCCCAGGTGATTGGACTGTAAGAGTACTAGATGAAAATGAAAATGTAATAGCTACGCAAACAATAACTGATGCTGAACCAAGAACAAGCTATTTTATCACCATAGAGATCTAATGGATAAACCATCCATTAATATTTTTTCTTTTTAGGGGCTATTTCACTTCGAATGGGGGTAACTTTATAGTAATGAAAAATATTACAATCTTTCACTAAACAAATACCAGGTATAATTATGAAACAGGATCTTAGTGTTTTTTTCAAACCGAAGAGTATTGCTGTTGTAGGTGCTTCAAAGGATTCAAGAAAGATTGGTCATGCAGCTCTTAAAAACATCCTCATCTCTGATTATCCGTGCAAGCTTTATCCTATTAACCCTAAGGAGGATCAGATCCTTGGCCTGAAATGCTACAAGAGCCTTCTGGATGTACCGGGCACTATTGATCTAGTTCTGGTCTCTGTTCCTGCTGCGCTTGTACCTAATATCATGAAGGATTGTGTTCAAAAAAAGGTGAAGTTTACTATCATCATCTCTTCAGGTTTTAGTGAGATAGGTAATCATGAATTGGAACAAGAGGTCGAAGATATCATTAAAGGCACTTCAATGAGGGTCCTTGGACCTAATACCATGGGTTTCAAAAATGCCTCTGATAACCTTGATGCTTCTTTTGTCTTTGGGGTTCCTCGAAAAGGTAACCTTTCTCTTATCAGCCAAAGTGGTGCTCTTGGCATCGGTATGATCTATTTAGCCAATAATGAGTTCGTCGGTGTATCTAAGATCATTGGTGTTGGAAATAAACTTGACATCGATGATGATGATCTCATTGAGTTCTTCAGTCATGATCCTGATACAAAGGTGATCGGTCTTTATATTGAAGCGGTGAAGGATGGCAGGGCGTTTATGAATGCGATAAAGGCCTGTGATAAACCTGTCCTTGTCGTTAAAGCCGGTAGGAGTAGTGCTGGTGCTCGGGCAACTGCATCGCATACAGGTTCGATGGCCGGAAGCGACAAGATATATAGTGCTGCCATCAAACAAGCTGGTGGTATAAGGTGTCGAGATATCGTTGAATTGTTCGATATGGCGCGGGGTCTTGCTGGTCAACCTGCTATGAAAGGGAATCGTGTTGGTATCATCACGAATGGTGGTGGTCTTGGGATTCTTCTAACTGATGCATGCGAGGAAAACGGACTTGTTGTTCCAAAGTTGTCAGCAAAAACCGCAAAGAGAATCGATGAGATCATACCTGATATCGTGAAACCCAATAACCCTGTTGATCTTGTTGCTGATGCGGGCTTTTTCCGGTATGAATCTGCGACAAAGATCCTTTTGGAGGATCCCAATATTGATGGTATTATTGTTGCATCAGTTCATGGTGGGTATGCTCGTCCACGGGAGTTCACTGGTGCAATACTTAAAATGGTTCGTGAGAAAAGGCTTCATGAGACCCATCAGAAACCGATCCTTGGAACTTGGGTTGGTGGAACTGAGTTTGAGGAGCTTGTCTTTGATCTGAAATCCGCAGGCGTTCCCATCTATCCGTCTTCATGGCGAACTGCACGGTCGATGTATGCGTTATATGTTGAAGGGCAACGGTTGAAACGCGAGGCGTTACAAAAGGAAAGTAATCAAAAAAAATCAAAGAGTAAATAGGATTAGAAGACCCATTCAACTCCGAGTTCTTTTTCCCAATCGGGATGTTTTCCTTCCCATTTTTCAGTTGTGTCTTTTGGGATACATTTTTTACATATTCCAATTATTTTAAAATAGCAGGAAGGACAGACGGATCTGCCGCATTTGAGGCAGACGAATTTTGCTTTATGTTCACCACAGATAGCGCAATTTCCTTCAGGTTCTTTATTAGCATGGGGGCTATCCTCTTTACTAATCTGAAATGTTTGTTTTGTCTCTTCTACCCATTCCTCTAATTCCTTGTTCATGGATTCATCAGAATTCATGCCATCGTTCCCCAAAAAGTCCTTTATTCTAACATTGATTCGTTGGTTGTTTATATACTTTTTTTTGGTAGGGTTTTTTGCCTGGTTTTTCTATGGACAAAATTTGAAAAGAGATGTATGAACGGTGTTGCAATGAGAAGTACCAGTATGTGGTATGATGTAAAATATGTGAAAAACCAGTTATAGGTAAGTAGACCGGATATATGGAGAAGAAGGCTCATAATAAATGTTGCAACAAGGACCCCTACAATGAAGTCCAATTGGTCAAAGGGGATCCAGTCCTCACCCCGGTCTTTTCCCACACGACGTTTAAAAAAACTTTCGACGATGTCCCCTAGTAATGCCCCAAAGCAGATTGAAAAGATAAGAGGTATCATCATAGGAAAACCAGTAAAGTCTGAAAGGTTTATTGGAAACTCGTAGAGTGTTGCATATTTTGCTGCAACCGACAGACCGAAACCAGCGGTGACTCCAACGAACGTTCCTACAAAAAGACCTCGCCAGGTCTTTCCATCTCCAAGTATCCGTTTTCCGTCCTTGTAGGTCTTTCCAAAATCTATGGGTGTCCCTCCCCCAACAAGAAGCGCACTTGCATTTGCTATGTATGCAGGGATAATAAGCCAGAATGCTTGGATGATGATTTCATAATCCATAGGTGCTGTTTGGTATTGGAGACCTAGTTAAAACAGTATGTGTTTTTTTTGTACAAGGTAGTTGTGAACAACATGTCGTTAAATCATGGTAATTTGTGAAAGAATGAATGATAAAGAAATTCTTGTTTGCATCAAAGATTTGTTTTTCGAACCACTTTTAATCCTTTGAATGCAAGAAGGTTTGAACGTTTCACGATGCTTTTTAAAGCAAGTGTTGAAAAATTGAATTGTTCTGAAACGGTGTTACTAAATTTTCCTTCATCGCCTAAGAATTCATGGATATCCTGCTCTAATTTTGCAAATTCTGCATCATTGAGAGATGCGATGGTGAATATCTCACTGATCTCATTAACTGGACAGGAGATATTGATGTTGAACGCAGAATAATACGAGCGATATTTCTTCTGTGGTTTCCCATCAACGCCTTCTTCGGAGGTTGTCCAACGGGTCTCAACAAGTTTCATTCGGTCAAAAAGGTCAAGGGC
>JAFGDG010000063.1 GCA_016932245.1 Thermoplasmatota archaeon | reverse complement strand
AGCGTATATAATATTTGTGCATGTCTAATACCAATGGAGCCCAAGCCTAAAATCAACACTTTAAACATTGCACGCTTCTCCAATTAGTTAAAGATTTATAAATTTATGTTCTCTAGAGCTTTTTTCACTTGTTTCCATCGCCCGCAAAATTTGCATATCTTTTTCAATTGTATTTGGAAATTTTTCTTTTCCATAGAGAGCATTAAAAAAGCACTTCATCTCGTCAATATACATACTTTCACCAGAAATATAACTTTCTTCCTTAGAACCTTCAGTATATTCATATACAGACCAAGATCGATTAGCAGTCGAATAAATTTTTACCTCATTTTCCAATGCCGACCACACAACATTTCCTTCTGTACCAATCAATTTAAAATCCCTAAAATAGTGTCTCGATGTAACATCTACTTGTAAGCTTCCAACAACTCCCTTTTCAGTTTTGAAAACAATGTGATATGTATCGTCGATATCTGCTTCAAGATCCGTCAGTTTATCAACAATGGCACCAATTTTTTTAACATTACCAAATAGATTTACTAACCAAGTTAACTCAAAGGATACTATCTCTCTAGCTCCTCCAGTTTCTCTTTGAGAGACATAATATTTTCTGTAATCTTCCCAAGGATGCCAGTCTGGAAGATATTGGCCCGAATGGTACATTAGCGAAATCGGTTTTCCAATGACTCCTGAGTCAACAATCTCTTTAATTTTTTTCACACCTGGATGAAACAGGATCGTACATGATGGACCCGCAAAAACATTGTTTTTTTTAGTTATAGTCGAGAGTTTTTCCATGCCCTCTGAAACAATACTGGCCTCGCAAAAAAACGGTATCTTTCTTTTTGCAGCTTCAAGTTCGTATTCGAGATGATTATTAGGTGGAGTCGATATTATAAAAACATCAGGATTGATGTTTTTTATTGCCATCTCAAAAGTTTTAAAAGTTTTAATACCATATTTTTCTTCCGCTTCTTTTCTTCTATTTTCAGATATGTCGAACCCGTAAATCTTTCCAACCTTAAGATGTTTTAAATTTCTCACACGTCTTTTTCCCATTGATCCAAGCCCAATGATGAGTATTTTTAAAATTCCCATTTATTTACCCTCACAATTTTCCCTTCTTTAAATTCTCTAAGATAATTAGGCGAATAACAATTTTTTAATATCTTGCTTTGAAAGTAAATCTACATCTCGCGAGACATATCTTTTTAATTTACTCTTCTTTGCCCCCTCATAGTCTATCGCTTCATATCTTATGCTAGGTAAAGCAATCTGAGGTGGAATTATCAACATATCTTTTGTTTCAAATGCAAGCTCAGCCTCGGTCTCTGTCATAAGCTCTTCGTACATTTTTTCACCAGGTCGTAGCCCAATGACTTTTTTGTGTATGTCTTCTTTTTTATAGTTGTATTTTTCTGCGTATGTTTCAACGATAACATCGATAAGGTCTGCAAGTTTTACAACAGGCATTTTTAGTATAAAGATTTCCCCACCTTTTGCCATAATGGTTGCTTTAAAAACTAGATCAACTGTGTCTTTAACAGACATCATAAATCTAGTCATTTCGGAATCTGTTATTGTGATGGGTTTTTTTTGTTTAATTTGTTCTTCAAAAAGCGGTACTACTGATCCCCGTGAAAATATCACATTTCCAAATCTAACCGATGAAAATATTGTTTTTTTGGCACCTTTACCTTGGTTTGCATCAATTATTAACTTTTCCGCTAAAAGCTTTGTCGCACCCATTGTGTTTGTCGGGTTAACTGCTTTATCAGTACTGATGCTTATCACACGATCTACATTATTTGCAAACGCAGCTTCTATAATGTTTTTGGTTCCAATTACATTTGTTTTTATTGCTTCTGACGGGTTATATTCACAGAGCGGAACATGTTTTAGAGCAGCTGCGTGATAGACTAGGTCAATGTCTTCCATTGCAAGCATCAGTCTTTCTTTATCTCTTATGTCCCCTATTAAAAATCGCAAATTAGATATCTCATGCATCATTTTAGTTCCATCACTTACTTCGCTCATCATACGATAAGTATTATCTTCATCGTTACTGAAAATTCTAACAACCTTTGGGTTGTATTTTAACAAATTTCTTACAATTTCACTTCCTATACATCCTGTTCCGCCAGTAACCAAAATTTTCTTACCTTTAAACATCCGTTCTAAATTTTTTTCCATTACCATCACCCAAAGCAATCCTTTATTATTCTAGTCATATACGACATCTCATCAGACGTTAGTGTAGGGAAAATAGGCAAAGAAAGTACTTGCTCTGCCACTTCTTCAGTTTTTGGAAGACATCCCTTTGCATACGTATACTTCTGTTTGTAATATGTCTTTAAATGGAGAGGTTCAAAATAAACCTTTGTCATAATGCCTGACTTACTTAAGTAATGTTGCAACTTTTCTCGTATACTATGGTTGTCTACTCTAATCGTGTACATCTGATAAACATGCCGTTCCTTACTATTCTCCTGAGGAAGATGTAATTCCTTTAGTGACGCCAATTGTTGAGTAAGCTGCCGCGCCTTTTCTCTTCTCATCTTGATTATGCTTTCCATCTTTCGAAATTGCGATAGAATGAGAGCAGCAGTGAGGGAGGACATGCGATAATTGTGTCCTGCTTGGATATAATCCAATTCCTTTGTTGTCGTAAAATATCCTTCTTTCCCTTCGACTCTCCCATGAGAGCGTATCAACTGTAATTGTTTGTACACTTCTTTATCATCAGTGGCAATGACCCCACCCTCTCCACCTGTAATAATTTTATTTTGACAGAAACTAAACATTGATGAATGGCCGAAATTGCCCACCATCTGATTATCCATCTTTGCTCCCAATGATTCTGCAGCATCCTCAATGAGAACAAGATGGTGATCATCTGCAATATCGCGTAATGCTTTGATGTATTTACAGCAACTCCCACCGTAGTGCACAGGCATAATTGCTTTGGTTTTTGCTGTTATTTTTTCTTTCACGTCTTCTGGGTCAAGCCCATACGACTCTTCTTCGATATCCGCAAACACTGGTGTCGCCCCAGCGAGAACTACGGTGTTTGCGGTGGCAATAAAGGTAAATGAAGGAACAATAACCTCTCCGCTTGTGATGCCATGTGCCAATAAATCAGCATGTAGTGCTGATGTGCCAGAATTGAATGTTAACGCATACTTCCGATCAATAAATGAGGCAATGTCCTCTTCGAGTTGTTGTACCTCTTCACCTCCGGTCCAATACGTCCCTCTTTTGATAACGTTGGTGACTGCGGTTATATCCTCATCATCCCAATAGATCTTAAAAAGAGGTATTTTCCAGTTCATGTTTTGCTCTTCCTTTTAATTTTTACAGGAACACCATAGGCGATGGTATCATTCGGAACATCTTTGTTGACAAAACTATAGGCACCAACAATTGCGTTTTTGCCAATAGTAACCCCCGGCATTACAGTACTATGAGTACCTACTCGTGCATTTTCCTTGATGGTTACTTGTCCTTGCTTTTTATCAATAGTCGATAACGAATAGATGGAGCAATGCGATCCTATTTGCACGTCTTTTTCAATGGCCACTCCGTATTGTGCATTGATATAGGTAAATGCACCGATATCTGTATTTTCACCTAGTTCAAGATTGTCAACATGGTGAACCAAGAAGTGGTATTTGGGATGTAATGTTCTCTCTTGGATGATGGGCATCGTCCACTTTTTGAATCTTTTTTCAGTCATGTTTTCCTCTCCATCTAATAGATAATCTGTTTCCTAATAAGAGTCTCATCCAGTGGTATTGTTTTTAATACATTTATGATTTGTTGAGCAGCATCTCCCCGGCCAAACTTATTTTTCGTGTGTTGTACTTTTTTTGCAAATGCGTCGTTATGAAGCGCGGTATCAATTGCCGCTATCAACCTGTCTTTTTTTGCCTCTACGTCAAGAATATTATCTGATCGTTCTCTTCCTTGCTGACGCATACCAATATTTATTACTGGAATGTTAAACGAAGGTGCTTCAATAATTCCACTACTGGAATTTCCTATCACCACGTCGACCGACTTTAATAGACTCAAGTACTCTCTATGGGGCATATTTTTGATGACATGAAGATGTGGTTTTTTTTCATATTGTTGTATCAAAGAAATAAATCGCTTTCCTCCCGCATCACAGTTTGGATAGAGGAGCACAGTTTGTTTCTTCAAGGTATCGAGTGTCTGGAGTAAAGCGTTCATCTCACTATATCCCTGATCTTTGAGAGTGGTAATGGGGTGGTGAACAACGAGAAACGTTGTTTGTTGTTCATCAAGGGTATATTTTTGAAATATCTCTTTTTTTGAAAGAAGCGGCAAGTGCAAAATAGCATCAAGAGTAAGAGCTCCAGTTACAAAGATTCTCTTCTTTTCTTCCCCCATCTTGTGTACACGCTCTGCATTTGTTTTGGTGTGCACAAAATGGATGTGTGCAATTTTCGTAAGACAGTGCCGTATCGATTCGTCAAGTGTTCCGCCAGTGACATCACCGCCATTGATATGTGCGATAGGAATGTTGAGGTACAGTGCTGCAAGGGCTGCTGCTAACGGTTCGCTTCTGTCTCCGAGAACCATAATGAGGTCTGGCCGGTGACTATCGAAGTATGTGGCAAACGAGTTAATGCCTGCGGCTAGGTATAATGCCATATCTTTGAGATCATCGCCGTTGAGCGGCATAGGGATGGTGACGGCATTGGGAAAATCATCTCTAACCACTTGGTCTGTGTTACCAAATTCAGGCAGGAGATGCATGCCAGTTATGAGTGGAAGAAGTGTCAGTTGGTTTTCTTGTTGTATTGCTTGCATAAGCGGTTTAAGATATCCATATTCTGCCCGGGTTCCTGTTACTACAGCAATTGTCCTCATGTTATGCAATCATCTCCGGTTGTATTACTTCGTCCTTTGCGATTGATTTTACGGTTCTTTTTCCAATGATGGTCTGAAGAAGCTCAGGGGCCATGCCTGTCCCTGGTCTTTTGATAGCTAGCATTTCTTTAGTTAACACAGTACCTTTGGCGATATCGCGTTCAGCAACAATACTTTTTCGAACAAATTCCATCATGCTTTTTTCTGACGCTGTTGGTTTTTTCTCTCTACTTCCTAATGCCTTTTCAACGTTTCTAATCTCACATATCATTTCAGCCAATTCTTGTGGCTCGAGTGAAGCAGTATGATCAGGACCAGGTAATGATTTATCTAAGGTAAGATGCTTTTCAATGACACATGCTCCCAAGGCTACCGCTAATGCTGGAACCAAAATCCCTGCCGTATGATCAGAGTATCCGATAAGACAATCCAACTCTTCTTTCATCGTTACCATTGCTTGTAGGTTTACCCCATGCAAGGGACAGGGATAGTTGGTGGTGCAGTGGAGGGCAACAATGCGGTTGTTTCCTTCAGATTGAATGGCGGTAACAGCACGCTTTACTTCATCTAACGTTGACATGCCTGTTCCCAGAATCATAGGCTTTCCTTTTTTTGCTGCATAGGTTAATGCAGGAATATTAGTAACATCTCCTGATCCAAATTTGTAGGCAGGGACTAATTTTTCTAAAAAATCAATAGCATCAAACGAGTGAGGAGTTGATAAAAATATAATCTTTTTTTGGTCACAATAAGTCTTTAATGAGATAAACTCCGTATCAGTAAGAGTAACTCTCTTCAGTAAATCAACCTGTGTTTTTTTTACTTGTGCCCCCTTCTTTTGGTATGGGACAAGACCAGCACTGCTAGTTACCATGTTTTCCGGTGTAAATGTTTGAAATTTGACTGCATCAGCACCAGCCTCTGCAGCATGATCGACAAGCCTTTTTGCAAGTCTGATGTCACCGTTGTGGTTTATTCCTGCTTCTGCAATAATAAAACATGGTTCGTTTACACCAATAGTTGATGTACCAATTTTTATGCTATTCATAACCTTACGACAGGTAATTGCTCTATGATATTAAAAGTTAATTTTGTTTTCGTCTGGCGTTTTTGTATATGTTCTCCTTGATGTTTTTTATTTCAGTGAAGTGCTTTTGGTAATGCCTATCAATAGTTTTTTTAATCCCTTCGTCTAAATCGCGCTGGGTGCAGTGCTGATTTATGGCCTTTATCTCTGGGTGATGATGTAGATACTCAATTGCATCTGCTAGATCCAACGTTGTCTCAAAGGGTATGTTCGAGTACAGGTGAGATAACACCCGATAATCTTCTTCGTAATCGAGCGTCAGTCGAAGGTCCGGATCACGCTCCCCTCCTTCTGCTTTAAGGGTAACAATATCAAACAGTTCAGGACGATTAATAAGGTACCCCCAAATTTCTGTGTTAACCACGGTTTTTATGCTACAGACGGTTTTAATGGCATCATATTTCATTCCATAGGTAGCAGCGCCGAGTGGAAGCCCCTCAACCTTAATGAAATCGTGTCCTTGTTTGGTTATAATGTCCACAATAACATTTGAATAGTGAATGGAAAACAAAGGATTGTCTGCGGTGATTCCTAAAAAATAGTCTAAATTGTAACACGTTGCCGCATCGTACAGTCGTTGTAATACGTCATTTTCATCTCCTAGAAAATAGGCGATGTTGTTCTGTTTAGCAATATCAATCAACGGTTTGTCTTGAGGGTTAGGTGACGTACACAGTACAATTGTGCTGATGCCTTGTATTGCTTTAGCTCTGTCGATAATCTGATTAACCACGGGTTTGCCATTGAGGTCCTTAAGAATTTTTAGTGGCAATCGTGATGATTTCAATCGTGCGGTAATCAAAAACCCAATCTTCATAGTACTATCCTATTTTACGGTAATCAATAATCTCATCTTTCTTGATATGTATTTTAGCTTGCCGTCCGATCAACTTGGGAAAATCACGCTGGGGTATCTTGCTTTTTTCTTCTGTTCGTTTAAACCAGAGATTGTCTAGTGATAATGTTGATCCCCTGGCTATCGACTTTTTGGCCACAATTGCCTTTTTCATTGGACCGACACCTCCATACTGTTGTTCTGCTGTACTCATTGCTGCTGACGTGTGACCATGTGCACGTAGTGCTATTTCCATCAACTCTTTGATTTTTTTCAGTTGCTTTTTACCCACCGCAGCCTCATAATCGATTCTTTTCTTTCCAGGGGTAAGGGTATAGTGCTTTTCAAGAACTTCGAACCCCATCATTGCTGCAGCAACACTTACCACCTCGTTATGTGGATCATTAAACCCGGTGTGATCAGCATATCCTACCGGAAGAGAAAAGAGTTCATCGATCTCAATCATTTTTGAAAGGTTGATATCCTCATATTTTGTTGGATAACTTTGGAACCCATACATTAACAAAATATCTTGCTTGTTTTGTGCTTTTAGCGTATCGATAGCATATGTTATTTCATCTGGAGTAGATCCTCCTACGCCTAGTATTATTCTGCCGGGGAATGCTGCTGCTTCCTGCAACATAAAATAGTCATTAATGCTTGTTGCATGAAGTTCTATCGCTCGAATATTCTTTTGCTGCTGCAGAAAGTTGATACTTTCCACATCGTCGCATAACGCAACGATATCAAGATGTTTTCCTTGTGCATATGTAATAATGTCTGTCCATTGTTGTTTTGAAAACAGCCACGTCTTTAATTGAGAGAACAACGGATGGGTTTTTTTCATATATGAGTCAAGATTTAATAAGAGATGAAACTTCACTGCGTTTACCTGCAAGTCTCCAAGTTCGTCAATCATCTCATACAGATAGTCAATGTCCCCTTCATGATTATACGCTGTTTCAGCAATAATATACGGATGCTTATACGACTGTTGTTTTCCTTTCATAGTATCTTGATCCAAAAGCTCCATATCTTTTTTCGTTTATATATTACTCTCCTTCATAATATCCATCGTTGTAAAAATTTTCTCCATATTTGTTAGTGCCCCTCGTTTGAAGAAAATGTTAGCAAGCTCATAGGCATTTTCTACCGCATCTTCATAGCTCCCCAATATTTTTTGTATAGCATCAATAAACTCATCTGGAGAATGGGCCGCTATTGAAGGATTACCACTCTCACTAATATCTTTGAGATCAACAAAGAGATTGGGCTTTCCAAACGTCATTGCTTCGAGCCCACTGATCGAGTACACCGTCGCGTGGATTTCAACAGTAGGAAAAATAGTAAAGATATCTGCATATTTATCAGCTATTGTTATATTTGCATAGTGTTTCAATGAAGAATACTCTCGATTGTCATAGGGATGTGGTTTAAAGATAATGCCTATTGTTTTGTCTTTCTTTTGTAATTGTTGTGCAACCCGTTCAATAAACGTTTGTATCTCATCAGCTGCTATCCATTGAGAGGTAAATAAAATGGAATGCATAAAGGAAGATTCTTTCTTTCTTGGTATAGATGTTTGCGTCTCTTTTTTCCGTTGTTCAAGATAAGGAAAACCCACTGCCACAACCTTATTTTTTTCAAATAGTCCACCCTGTTTGACGATATTGGAAAAAACGTCACCGTGAGTAAAAAGGTACTCTGGGGTACAGTCTCTGTTGGTAGAGGATGTTCTTTTGGTGTATGCAGGGTGATTTGCCGTGATGAGTCCATGTTGTAATTCAATGGAAGGTATGTTCAACTCTCTGCATGCCTGTGAAAGCGCCATAGGAAATCGCCCATACCCACAACGTATCAATACCATCTTTGGCTTTAATTTTAAAAGAATCGATCTCAGAAATTGTTTCATACAGTAAAAAATGGTGATAAACTCATACATCTTGTCTTTCACTGCGCTTTTTTCAACATGTGATTGGTTGCTTATGGTATCTATTATTGCTAACAGTGTTTTCTCTGAGCGGAGGGTAAAACCTTTTCTCTTACTTAGTTTATAGAAGAGAATATTCCAAAAGGTCTTTGTATACAGAGGAATGTGCATAGGAACATACGTTTTCGAGTACACGCATCCTTTGTACTTCCGTCGCCGCCCACTTTCTGAGGGCCATTCAAAAACAGCAAATTT
>JAFGDG010000062.1 GCA_016932245.1 Thermoplasmatota archaeon | reverse complement strand
GGGAAAGTCAAGGAGGTTCTGGGGTATACTGCTCAAGAATTAATTGGAAAAACACCGTTTGACCTCATGAGTGAGGAGGAAGCAGTTCGTGTTGGGCAGATATTAAAAGAGTTGACTGCTGAAAAAAAACCAATTATCGATTTGGAAAAATGGAATATTACAAAAAATGGTAAGCTTGTTTGTATGCAAACCACTGGCGTGCCGCTCTTGGGAGAAAAAGGACAATTAATAGGGTATCGTGGTGTCGACAAAAACATTACGGAGAAAAAAAGAGCGGAAGAATCCCTGCGATTAACCAACCAAGAATTAACCATATTAAAGGATGAGTTGAGTAAATTAAATCAAGATCTTGAGCGAAAGGTGCAAGAACGGACAAAAGAGATCGGGGAACTCTTAAGGCAAAAAGATGAATTTATCAGTCAGCTTGGGCACGACTTGAAGACGCCGCTCTCCGTCATTCTGAATGTACTGCCTATGATACAAGAAGAAACGTCAAATAAAAACCTTCAGAAAGACTGTGAGATTGCCATGCGGAATAGCAATTATATTAATAACCTGGTGACAGAGACGCTGAAAATTGCAGAGCTCAGTTCACCAAATATAAAATTCAATATGAAGCCACTAGCGCTCGTTGACGTTGTTCGGGAGGTTATTGCTAGTAGACAGTTTACCTTTGATGAAAAAAATATTACGTTTATTAATAATGTCAAGGAGAATCTTGTGGTATCTGCAGATCGTTTACGAGTGGGGGAATTATTAATAAACATTATTACTAACGCTTTAAAATACACGCCATGCGGAGGAACAATCACCATCAATGCCACACAGAAGGACAACGAAGCAACTATCTGTATTACGGACACGGGGGTAGGAATAAGCAGAAGTGAAATCAATGGCATCTTCAACGAATTTTACAAGGTGGACAAATCACGCCATGAAATTAACTCCTGCGGGTTAGGACTCTCTATTTGTAAACGTATTGTGGAAAAACATGGGGGGAAAATTTGGGCAGAGAGCCCAGGACCGGGGAAAGGTACAACTCTATGCTTTACCTTAGAATGTGGAAAGAATGGGAAAGAAAACTAATTAAAATGTAAAAAGATGTGAAAAGAGGTGGAGATAAATGAAAAAAATTATGCTGGTAGACGATAACACTGATTTAACCTACGTGGTAAAAAAGCGATTAGAACAACTTGACAATACCTATGAGGTGATCAGTGCCAATAGTGGCAAAGAGTGTTTTGATCTCTTGCAGCAAGGAAATATTCCCAATCTGATCCTTCTTGATATCATGATGCCAGACATTGATGGGTGGGACATCTTTGCAAAGATAAAAGAAAATCCCTCTTGGCGGGAGATTCCTATCGTTTTTCTTACAGCAAAGACAGATGCCTATAGCAAAGCATTTGGAAAGATTCCTGCACAAGATTACATCGAAAAACCCTTTGAAATTCTTGACTTAAAAGAACGCATTGATAAGATACTTGCTCAATAAGATCTATGTCACAACTACAAAATGTCGATATCATTAGTTATGCACTTGAAACGATTATCAGAGTGATTGGAAGACGAAGTTCTGAAAATTTTGCCTTAGTGACTATTGACGCGGTGCTAAAAAATCTTGCACCAAACTATGATGCTCTCAGGTACATTGAAATTAAAAGTGCTCTTTATTCCGAAGGGACTGACGCCATTGTCATCCATGAAGAGATAAATACGGTTGATACTAAAGAACTCATTAACGCTACTGCTGAATTACTCGACTTTATCGCCGATAATTTAGGGGAAGGGGCAGGATACTTTTTTATTAAAGAAATCAGAGATGATCTTGAGTTAGACGTACTGTCAATTTTTAAAGAATATGGCATAGATCTGACTACTAAACATGTAGAGCATCTTAAGACCATAAAAGAGAGGGAGCAGGCGAAAACACTACGAAGGAAAAATTCTGAGAGAATGGAACCACTACTCAAAGCATTGTTACAACTAATGAACCGACATCTTCCCGAAGTCGATGCTATTAAAAAGATAAACGAGTTATTGAAGGAATTAACACAACATTATCCCTTCTTATCGGAAGTTGCTATCAGCAATGAACCTGCTGAGTATGGTTTCTGCATCATCGATATTGGATCGGGGGTGGAAGACGTTTCGCCATCAAAACTTGGGGAAGCAATGCAGGATCTTGTAGGAAAAGTAGGGGGGGTAATTAATAGAAAGATGCAATACTCTTTTGTAGAGGATATCAAAAGTATTCTGGGAAATGAAAATTATCAGTATGCAAAAGAACTGGGGATGAATTTTGATCGTATAGAGAAAACATTACTCCGACAACATCATGACATACTGCTGCAAAAGATAATGAACGCGTTACTACAGGTAATGGAAGAAAAGACATCCATAAGTTTTGCTGTTGCATCCATTGACCACATCCTTGGAACATTACAAGATAGACATGCTGCTCTTCGCTATCTCGCCGTCGATAAAAGCAGGTATGGAGCAGGCATAGACGCCATTACTATCTTACCAGAAATAAAAACGATTGGATCGCATGATCTTGCAAAAGCAATTGAAGCAATCATCAAGAGTACGCAAGACCATATAGATGATAAAACCGTGCCTTTTATTGAAGAGTTCAAACAGAAGCTTGGCAAAGACACATTATCGGAACTAGAAAAATTGGGCGTTAATTTCCATCTGCTTGCATTACGGCTTGGATAGCTCTTAATAGCAGCATATCGATACTATCATTCCAAAACCAGTTGCTGTTTTCCACGAAGAAATATAACAGAAAGCCCCTCTGCTTTTGCTCTCTTTCGCAACGTGGTATCATTGGTTACTACGATCCCTCGCACCTCAAGAGCTAACAAAAGGACCGCGTCATCGGCTGTTTTACCTTTTTTTGCAGGTGCCATGTCAAAGCGTTCTATCAGTCGCAGTGATGCTTTTGCCTTCTGTGCTTTTGGGCCTGTTGTCCGTGTGGCTAACAAGTTCAGTTCATCCACGATGGCAGTAGGAACAACAATATGATAGGTACCAAGCAGACGAGTAAGTTCTCTCTCTAAATCAATAGCAAATTCAAAAAGCATTAAGACGGCGCTACTGTCGAGAATCACTTGGCGTCTGTTTTGATTTGCCCATACCCGATCAGATGCCATCGTCCGTCAATCCTTCTGCTTATCGCGATGCGCTGGCCTTCATTTGCACAGACAGGCAATTTTAATTTTACTCCAATATTTTCACCATGAAATTCTGACACAATGCCCACGGTCGTTGCCGTGCCAATCGTAAGCATTAATGGTTCATTTGTTTTGATGGGGTCAACATTTTTTTCATCAATCGTTCCCACCACACGTTTAAGAAGTGTTATTGATAAGAAAAAACTCTCCAGAGTGGGAGGCAGATGCCCTCGTCTACCAACGACCTTCCCGGCATATGAATCTGATTTTGTTCGAGCGGGATCAAGACCAGAACCAATAGCAATCAATCCGCCTGGAGTTGCCTCTTCCACAGACCTTCCTGCAGTGAAAAGAGATTCTATAGTGGCCGTAATCGGACCCAATACCTTTCGTCCTTCAACTTCGATTTTTCTGCCAGGAGCAATTTCAATCTCATCTCCCTTTTTGAGAACTCCTTGAATCAACGATCCACCAATAACCCCTCCTCGCAAATCCTTCGGCCGAGCGCCTGGTTTATTGATATCAAAACTTCTTGCCACATACATAAGAGGGGGTTTCTCAAAATCTCGCTTTGGTGTGGGAATGCATTCCTCCATCATTTTGACGAGCACGCCGATGTTTGTATCATGATGAGCGCTAATTGGAACGATGGGTGCACCTTCAGCACAGGTCCCTTTAACAAATTTGGTAATCTGCTCATAATTTTTGAGAGCGTTT
>JAFGDG010000061.1 GCA_016932245.1 Thermoplasmatota archaeon | reverse complement strand
TATGTCGATAAAAGCTATCAAAGATGCTGAAAAAAAAGCACTTGATTCTATAGAAAAAGCAAGACAAGAGGCCAGCCTTCTTCTTGAGCACGCTCACAAGACTGCAGAGAAAGAACGACAAAAACACCTGCAGAATGCACAGAAAAAAGTACTACAGTTTGAAAAGAAGGCACAAGCTGATGCAGCAAAAGAAATTGCCATTATAAAAAAGAAAACAATAACTGACATTGCAAATCTTAAGAAGGGTGCAGGAAAAAATATTGCTAACGCAGTGGAATTGATTATCGCGGAGATCGAAAAGGGGGAGTAAGACATATTATTTCCAGCTCCAATGAGCAAGGTTTCAATAATTATCCATGAGTCGTATGTAGAGGAGGTCATCAAACGGCTTCATGAGCTTGGCACGATGGAGATTGTCGATATCTCGAAGCATGAGCCAGAGTTTCTTGGAGATATTGAAGGAGCGGAAATGCACCCTGAAGCAAGCACGTGCGCAACGTATGAATTGCGGCTATCGCGCTTAATTAGTATTTTACAAAAAGTCAAAGTAAAACCAAAAGGAGTCGAGGCGTTTCTCCATCCTGAACTTCCTGAAATTAAACCTATTGAGGATTCTTCGCTGGAAGAGTTGTATTCATATACTGAGGGAATCTTGGGAGAGATTGAACAACACATTCTTTCCAAAGAAAAACAATTACACGCCCTTAAAGAAGATGAAACGCAACTTGATACTCAAATAGAGCAAATCTCTCGTCTTTCAGATTTTACCTTTGATCTTTCAGACATTGGAGAATCTACGTATGTACTGGTAAAGACGGGGATGACTAATGACCTTAAGGCTCTACAAGAACAACTTCAAGCACTAGGTGAAACAGAACTCCATTCAAAGCAGTTTGGAACCGATAAAAAAGTAGAGTGGGCCGTTGTTGCTGCTGCTCATATTTCACATAAAGACGCTCTTGAGCGTATTTGGAGAACATATGTGAATGGATTTGATATCGAACGACACTACCAAGGACCTGCTCAAGAGGTGGTGGCCTCATTACACCAAGAAAAGAAGACGATTGCTGACAAACGAAAAGAATCAGTGTTAGCTCTCCAGTCGTTTGCTAAAGATCAACTCGACGAGTTACTTGCCTTACGTGAACAACTACACCTTGAGCGAGTGCGCAAGGAACTTCCCAAGAACTTTGCAAAAACAACCACTACCTACATTGTTCAAGGATGGGCGCTTCGAGCAGATGAAAAGAAACTACAAACAGCAATCACTGAAGCATCGAAGGAGTATGCATTGGTAGAGTTCGCCAAACCATCGCTAAATCCTGACAATCCCCCTACCCATCTGAAAACACCAAAATGGGCGGAATCCTTTCGGACCTTTTTAGAGTTATTTTCCACCCCAAAATATAATGAATTGGACCCAACGCTCTTTCTGGGTATCTTTTTTGTGTTGTTCTTTGGGTTAATGCTTGGAGATGCAGGATACGGTGTCGTTATCCTTTCGCTCTCCTTGTTTGGTTACTTTAAAATGGGAAAAGTTAGTGCCATGATTAAAAGTTGGGCGTTTCTTGGTATTTGGCTTGGTCTCACAACAACTCTCATTGGTTTTCTTATGAACAGCTTCTTTGGGAATCTACTTCCTGCATTTTTTGGCGTGCAATTACCTCATATTATCGATCCCTTAGAAGATCCATTGATGATTCTTGCTATTGCCTTAATTTGCGGTCTTATTCAATTAAACCTTGGAATAATTCTAGGAATTATTCAGGCTGCACATAGGAGAGAAATTAAACGGCTTTTCACTCATCACTTTAGTTGGATCCCAGTACAAATCGGAGGCGGACTTTTAGTAGGCAGTTTTATCATGGGATGGACAGTCGAAGGAGTTCTCTTCTACGTGGCAGTAGCATTAACGCTTCTTGGTGTTATTCTTATTCTTATTGGTGAAGGGCCCATTGGATTTTTTGGTATTACTGGATATGTGGGCGATTGGCTCTCGTATGCACGATTACTTGCTCTTGGCCTGGCGACAACGGGAATGGCTCTTGCGTTTAATGTGGTATCAAAACTCATTGGTGAGATGATACCGATTATTGGTATCGTGATTACGATCGTGTTACTTACCTTATCTCACACAGTAAACTTAGCATTACAGGCACTCGGTGCCGGCGTTCATTCATTGAGGCTTCAATATGTTGAATTTTTCAACAGATTTTATGAAGGAGGCGGAACCAATTTTTCGCCGTTTGCCATAAAAAGAAAATACACAAAGATAGAAGAAAATGTAGACTGATAGAAGGAGGAAAAACATGAAAATAAAGAGAAAAGCAGCACTAGTAGGGCTATTCGTTGCACTAACATTTTTATTGTGTGCATCAGTAGTAAATGCCCAAGAAGAAGCAACTGAAGAACATGTTCCGTTAGTAATATTTGGCTGTGTGCTTGCTATTGGTATCGCAGGGGTATCATCTGCTATTGGCCTTTCATTAGCAGGGTCATCAGCCATAGCCGTCACTGCTGAAAAACCAAATTTATTTGGGAAGCTACTTGTCCTGCAAGTACTGCCGATGACACAATCGGTATATGGTCTACTGACCGCAATACTTCTCATGATGGGCGTAGGTCTTTTAGGGGGAGTGAATCCAGCTGCTACCCCTCTCCAGGGAATGGGAGCAATTTGGATCGGACTTGCGGTTGGTTTAACAGGAATTTCTGCTATCAACCAAGGTATGGTGGCTTCATCGTCAATCAGCGCCGTAGGAAGAAATCCTGATGTTGCGGCACGAGGCATCATCTTTACAGTCATGCCTGAAACCATTGCCATCTTTGGATTGCTTGTTGGCATTCTTCTCATGACTGGACTTGGGCTACTCTAACCAAGAGGAATCGTGTACTATGACTGCAGAAAAAATCATCGAGCACATACAAAAGGATGCAGAGAACGAACGAAAACAGATTCTCAAAGAAGCAGAGCGACAGGCAAATGACATTATTGCCCAGGCAGAAAAAGAAGCAAAAGCTCAAGCAAAACGCATTCTTGAAGATGGAAAAAAACATGCAGACAACACGGAAAAAATCCTACTGTCCCAAGCACATCAAGAAGCAAAACGCAAGATATTGCAAGCAAAAGAAACCATCATTGATGAGTGTTTTACCAAAGCACACCACGAGCTTTCGGTACTGGATGAAAAACGATACAACATCATCGTCAAAAAACGTATGAGTGAAGGAAAACGAAAACTTGGCAATCAGTGTTCGGTGTTTGTTTCTCGAGCAAGTGACCGACAAGTTGCAAAGGAACTAGGGCTACACGTTGAAGGTACTATCGAAAAGGCTGGGGGCGTTGTGCTTCAATCCGCAGATGGCAACATAGTACTTGATTACAGTTTTGACGGGATTTTGAAACGAGAAAAAGATACACTTCGCATTACCGTAGGAACGCTGCTTTTCTCATCATAAGGGAGTATGAAAAATGTTAGAGATGATCTTTGATCCGTACAGCTACCCCTTTTGGGTACTCATTATTGTAATATTAGTGGGGGTCATTGCTATCATTTCTCGTCCCTTTTCTACCTATGTGAAGTTTGTCTATCCTAACGCCAAATTTGAAGCAATAGGCAATCCCTTTGTTTCTGAAAAGTCTCTGTCATCTCTTGTCGAAAGTAAACATTTGAGTAGTTTTGTCGAGTCAGTGAATGCCGTAAAAGATTACGACATACAAGGAGATACTGTTGCTGCTGTACAGCAATCACTTGATAACGCCTTTCTTCGAACCATACTGATGATGCGAAAAGATAGCGCAAAAAAGATGGATGCATTTTATCAGGCTTACCTTCAAAAGAGTGATGGCTACTTAATCAAGCAAGCACTGCGACAAAAAATTGAAGGAAAACAACTTGACCCTTCATTCACTGAACGAGCACATGACCAACATACAAAAACATTGTTACATATGATTGAAGAAGGGGACGCCGATCAACTCCCCAAGCTTCTTGAATCTCAAGGAGTTGACCGTTCCGTTGTTGACACGCTTTCAGCAAATCCTATTGACTTTCTTGTTGTGGATACTGCTATTGATCGACACACCCTCCAGCGTTTCTCTGAAGTAAAATTACCCTATAAATGCACACAGGCAACAAAACAATTCATTGCCGTTACAAAGGACATTCAAAACATCAAACATCTTCTCAGAGCAAAACAACTCGAATACCCTCTTGAGACGTTTGATCACCTTTTTCTTGGTGACGGACAGGAAATTGCGTCATGGAAATTTAGTGAGTTGGCAGAAGTTGATTCGGTGTCACAAATTATTGCAAGTCTTGAGGGAACCTCATACTATGTTCCCTTAAAAGACGCTATAGAGCAATACACACAAGATGAATCTGTTCAGGTCTTTGAACAGGCGCTCGATAGAAGGTTCTTACATCTGGTGAGAGATATTTCTACACAGCATTATGTGACCATTGGTCCAACGCTTCGATTTTTAGTATCCAAAGAATTTGAAATCAAGAATTTAAAAATCATTGCGAAAGGTATTGCAGAGCAATTCTCTCCCAGCATGATTACGCCGCTTCTTGTTATGGAGGACCCTGCATGAAGGTAGCTGGACTTTGCGACCACGATACTGCGGTTGGTTTGCAGCTTGCTGGGGTGTCTGAACTCTTTGTGCCAGATGGTAATGAAAGACAATTGTGGAATGAAATAGCTGAACGCGATGACATTGGCATCGTATTTGTAACCGAGCATATTGCTGAAACGTTAGATAAGGAACTGAAGGAGTATCGTCTGCGATATCACCTTCCTATTGTGGTTGAAATCCCTGATAAGAGCGGAAGAAAAAAAGATCACGTTGATTATGTGTCTTACTTGATCAAGAAAGCGGTGGGAATTGAAGTTAATAAAGAAAGATAAATTTGGAGGTAAAAGCACATGACAAAAGAAGGACAAAAAGGCAAAATCGTCAGAATCTCCGGGCCTGTAATTGAAGCAGATCAGATGCGTGGTGCAAAAATGTACGATGTCGTTCGGGTCGGGGAAGAAAATCTTATTGGCGAAATCATTCGACTTAATCAAGATCATGCGATTATTCAAGTATATGAAGATACTAATGGCCTCAAGCCTGGAGAAAAAGTCGTGTCAACAGGTATGCCTCTTTCTGTTGAATTGGGACCAGGACTGCTGACTAATATTTATGATGGTATTCAACGGCCACTGCCTGCCATTTATAATGAGACGGGAAACTTCATTGAACGCGGGGTAGAAGCCTTTGCGTTGGATAGAAAAAAGAAATGGTCGTTTAAACCAACTGCAAAGCATGGTGATACTATCATGCCTTGTGATGTGCTTGGCGAAGTGAAAGAAACGTCCATTATCACCCATAAAATTATTGTACCTCCAGATATCAACGGAAAACTTTTATCTATCGCAAAGAAAGGAGACTATACAGTTGAGGAAGATATCGCAATTGTATCAACCGATCAAGGTGATGTTAAATTACAGATGATGCAACGCTGGCCAGTGCGAAAACCCCGGCCTGTTGCCAAAAAGCACGATCCTACATTACCGCTCATTACAGGTCAACGGGTTATTGATACGTTTTTTCCTATTGCAAAGGGAGGCACTGCCGCAATCCCTGGTGGATTTGGAACGGGGAAAACGGTAACCCTTCATCAACTCGCAAAATGGAGCGATGCAAAAGTAGTCGTGTATGTTGGGTGTGGAGAGCGAGGCAATGAGATGACTGATGTGTTGCGAGAATTTCCTGAATTGGAGGACCCGACCACCGGAAAACCGCTGATGAACCGAACCGTCTTAATTGCCAATACGTCAAATATGCCTGTTGCTGCTCGAGATGCAAGTGTCTATACCGGAATCACTATTGCAGAATACTATCGAGATATGGGCTATGATGTTGCCTTAATGGCAGATAGCACGTCCCGTCTTGCAGAGGCAATGAGAGAAATTTCTGGAAGACTTGAAGAGATGCCAGGTGAAGAAGGATATCCTGCCTATCTTGCTTCTCGATTGGCAGAGTTTTATGAGCGGGCAGGACGAGTAAAACTGCTTGGTTCCCAAGGCAAAGAAGGCTCTGTTTCTGTTATGGGGGCCGTTTCACCGCCAGGTGGTGATTTTTCAGAACCGGTAGCACAAAATACCTTACGAATTGTCAAAGTATTTTGGGCCCTGGATGCCGATTTAGCCGATAAACGACACTTTCCCTCCATTAACTGGTTAAAATCCTATTCTCTGTATTTGGATGAAATGAGTGGCTGGTGGGAAGAAAAGGTTGGCAAAGGATGGTTAAAATTGAGAAATAAGACGATGGCGTTGCTGCAAAAGGAGTCGGAGCTGCAGGAAATTGTCAAATTAGTGGGTCCTGATGCATTACCTGCAAAGGAGCGAGCAATACTTGAAAGCGCTCGCATGATACGTGAAGACTTTCTGCAACAAAGCGCGTTTCATGAAGTGGATACCTATTGTCCCAGTAAAAAACAGTTTGAAATGTTACGACTAATGTCAAAATTCACTGAGTTGACTCAAGATGCAGTGAGCAAAGGCGTTCGTATTGATGATATCATGGTCATGAAATCTCGTGAACATCTCGCACGAATGAATATCGTTCCAAACAAAGAGTTTGAAAAACAATTCAAAACCGTTGAGCAGGGACTTGAAAAAGAAATTGATACGCTTATTAAAGAGGTGAAGTAACGATGAGTAACAAAGACATTGAGTATACTACGGTTTCTGAAGTTGCTGGGCCACTGATTATTGTTGAAGGAGTAAACGATGTTGCATATAATGAAGTAGTAAAAATTCGGATGACTTCTGGCGAGGAACGAACAGGGCAAGTGCTTGAAGCATTTATGGATAAGGCAATTGTCCAAGTCTTTGAAGGTACAAAAGGTCTTGAAACCGATAAAACAGCAGTTCGTTTTATTGGTGAAACCATGAAACTCGGGATCTCAAAAGACATGCTGGGTAGAGTGTTTGACGGGACCGGCAATCCAATCGATGATGCTCCGCCCATTATTCCTGACGAACGACGCGACATTAATGGTAATCCTATTAATCCCTATTCTCGAGAATACCCTCGTGAATTTATTCAAACCGGCATTTCCACTATTGATGGCCTTAACACCCTTGTTCGAGGGCAAAAATTACCTATCTTTTCAGGTTCAGGTCTGCCGCATAATGAACTTGCTGCACAAATTGCTCGTCAAGCAAAAGTGCTTGCTAAAAAGGAACAATTCGCCGTTGTTTTTTGTGCCATGGGCATTACTGCTGAAGAAGCAAATTTATTCATTCGAGACTTCGAGCATACGGGTGCACTCGAGCGAACCGTGATGTTTCTTAATCTTGCTGACGACCCTACTATCGAACGAGTCATTCTCCCGCGGATGGCATTGACGTGTGCCGAGTATCTAGCGTTTGATTTAGACATGCATGTGCTCGTCATTTTAACTGATTTAACCAATTATGCCGAAGCACTTCGAGAAATAGCCGCAGCGCGGGAAGAAGTACCTGGACGACGAGGATATCCTGGATACATGTATACTGATTTAGCAACGATTTATGAGCGGGCAGGAAGAATCAAAGGCAAAAAAGGCTCAATCACCCAGATCCCTCTGTTGACTATGCCTGATGATGATATCACCCACCCGATTCCTGATCTTACTGGCTATATTACTGAAGGACAAATTGTGTTGGAACGAGGATTACATAAAAAAGGCATCTATCCGCCCATTGCCGTGTTGCCGTGTCTCTCTCGGTTGATGGATCGAGGCATTGGTGAAGGAAGAACTCGTGCTGACCATGCAGGTGTTGCAAACCAGCTATATGCTGCGTATGCGGAAGGAAGCGATCTTCGTGATTTGGTGGCGATTGTTGGCGAAGATGCACTGTCTGAACGAGATAGAAAATACTTGACATTTGCTGATGAGTTTGAACAACAATTTGTCACACAAGACAGACATGAAGATAGAAGCATTGAAAAAACACTTTCTATTGCATGGGAACTTCTTTCCCATCTCCCTTCATCCGAACTGAAAAAAATCGATGAGAAATTTATCAAAAAATACTTGTCTGAACCTAAGTTGTGAGTTTGTCACATGGTTGAACAAATAATTGAGGGCGTCAGTCCTACTCGAATGGAATTGCTCGATATTCGTAAAAAATTAACGCTAGCGGAAAAGGGGCAT
Organism: Thermoplasmatota archaeon; assembly: GCA_016932245.1. GTDB lineage: Archaea > Thermoplasmatota > E2 > DHVEG-1 > DHVEG-1 > JAFGDG01. Next base: position 13,097 of record JAFGDG010000061.1, on the reverse strand, counting down.
AAACTTCTTGAAGAAAAACGGGATGCCCTCGTTGAGCAGTTCTTTAGTGTAATTGAACGACGGAACACCCTCTCTGAAGAAATTGACGGCGCGCTTCAAGATGCATTTTTATCTCTCATTCAAGCCCAGATGATTATGGGTGAAGAAAAAGTAAGGGAATTATCCTCTTTCAGTAAGGAACTTGATGACCTGTCCTTTAAAACTGATAATATTATGGGGGTGAAAATTCCAAAGATAATCCTTGAGGATATTCAACCTGCAAAACCGTCGTATGATTTTTCTACATCGTGTGCAAAACTTGATGATGCACAACAGCAGTTTAGTGGCATACTCGTGAACCTGCTTGAATTGGCCGACCTTGAAGGGGGCATTAAGAGCCTTGCTGTCGAAATTGAAAAAACAAAGCGACGAGTAAATGTACTAGAAAATACCCTCATTCCTAAACTCTATGCCACTCGAAAATATATCGAGATGCAATTAGAAGAGCGAGAGCGAGAAGATTTCTTCAGAAGAAAACGAATTAAAGCAGTAATGGAATCAAAAAAAGTGAAAACATGAATGCGCTAGAAGACGATCCAATCTTGGGGCAGTTTTTTGACTCTGCTGAAAAAAAAGCACGGTGGATGGTGCGATTGAAATTTTTGTATCTTGTGTGGATTGTGTTTATTGTTGTTGGAATCAGTTTTCTTATATGGTATAGCTTGCCGTAACTTTCTTTCAGGTGAAAAATGTTTAAATATTGTATGCGTCGTACATGGTAAGATTTTATCCCTATGGTGAGTTTAGTGACAGACAACGCAAAGCAGAAAAAAACAACTACTGAACAAGAGATGCCTTCAATTAACGGATGGATTGCCTCCCAGAAGTTCAAGACAACAGCAGATATCAAAGTTCCCGAACTTTTACTGGATCAGGTTATCGGTCAAGATAAAGCGGTTGATATTGTACGAAAGGCTGCTGAACAAAAGCGGCATGTCATGCTCATTGGTGACCCGGGTACTGGAAAGTCCATGGTTGCTCGTGCCATGACTGTCTTCTTACCAAAAGAAGAATTAGAAGATATTATCTCTTATCCAAATGCTGACGATTCCAATACCCCTCACATTAGAGTTGTTCCTGGCGGTAAGGCTAACGAAATTGTCAAAGCACAACGTGCAGAAGCAAAGAAGAAAAAAGAACAACAGAGCAGCATGATTGTCATGCTGGTGTTTATGATTATTGGTCTTTCTGCTGTTGCTGCATTTTACCCCCTTTTTACAGGGAGTGGAGAGGTTCACATTGAATATATGATTTTTGGAGCGATTGCTGCCTTTATGATCTTCCTCGTATTTTCTCGAGGTGCATTAACACAACGATCAGAATTACATCAAGTTCCTAAAATTTTGGTTGCTCATGAAAAAAATGATGCGCCGCCCTTTATTGATGCAACAGCTGCTCACTCGGGGGCATTACTGGGTGATGTTCGTCATGATCCCTTTCAATCTGCAGGACTTGAAACCCCACCTCATCAACTTGTTGAGGCAGGGGCCATTCACCGAGCCCATAAAGGTGTATTGTACATCGATGAGATCAACACGTTGAACTTGCCATCACAACAGCACCTTCTTACAGCAATTCAAGAAAAAAAGTTTCAAGTTACAGGACAAAGCGACCGCAGTTTTGGTGCAATGGTAAAAACAGAACCAGTACCGTGTGATTTTATTTTGGTTTCAGCAGGAAACTTGGATGCGCTACGAGGTATGCATCCCGCCCTTCGTTCTCGAATACGAGGATATGGTTACGAGATCTATCTAAATAGTATTATGGATGATGATGATGACAATAGGGCGAAATTAATCCGGTTTGTCGCTCAAGAAGTGGTCAAAGATGGAAAGATTCCTCATTTTGATAAACAAGCGGTTGCCGAGATTATTCATGAAGCGCAGCGACGGGCAGGAAGAAAGGGAAAGCTTTCGTTACGATTACGTGAGTTGGGTGGATTAATACGGTCTGCTGGAGATCTTGCTTTTGAACAGAACGCAAAATTAGTTACCCAAGATCATGTCTTACAAGCAAAAATTATTGCCAAATCACTTGAACAACAAGTTGTTGATCGGGCAATTGAGCGTCGGCAAGATTATCGTTCATTTAAAACGACTGGCGCAGAAATTGGTATCGTCAATGGGTTAGCTGTCCATTCAGCTGATCCATCAATGAGTGAATTTTCGGGTCTTGTTCTTCCTATTGTCGCGGAAGTTACCCCTGCCGGTTCTCAATCTGAAGGACGGGTCATTGCCACCGGAAAACTTGGAGAAATAGCAAAAGAATCAGTCCTTAATATTTCGGCTATTATCAAGAAGTATATGGGTCGAGACATCTCCAAACACGATATTCACATTCAATTCATCGGAACCTATGAGGGATTGGAGGGAGATTCTGCGAGTCTCTCCGTTATTACAGCTGTTATTTCTGCCATGGAAGGCGTACCTGTACGACAGGATGTTGCTATGACTGGTTCATTAAGCATCCGTGGTACTGTTCTCCCCATTGGAGGAGCAACCGCAAAAATAGAAGCGGCCGCAAGAGAAGGAATTAAAAAAGTTATTATCCCACAATCGAATCTTAAAGATGTCTTGATAGAAGACAAATACCAAAAGGACATCGAAGTTGTTCCTGTTGGGACATTAACAGAAGTCATTGAAACAGCATTGACTGGTGAAGGAAAGAATGCTCTTTTGAAAAAGTTGAAGGCATTAAAACCGCCAAACGTCTCAGGAAAAATAGAGCTCGAATCAGAAAAGAAACTGACGACTCCCTCTGAATTAAAAGAACAATAATCATTGACTCTTTCCTCAAACTAAGCTTTTATATTAATCAGATACATTCATTAATGGTAATCATGAAGGCGTTATTTATCGGGCGGTTTCAACCATTGCATAAAGGGCATCTGAAAGTTTTAGAGTATGCAAGCACTCAGTATGATGCCCTCCTCATTGGCATTGGCTCTTCGCAATATGGGCATACCTTAGAAAATCCCTTCACTGCTCAAGAGCGGAAACGGATGCTAAAGCATGCTCTTGCCGAACTGCACATTACTAATTTCCAAATTGTATGCATACCTGATATCCATGACCCCCCACGATGGGTTGCTCATGTGTGCTCCCTTGTACCAGAGTTTGATGTTGTTCTTTCCAATGATGAGTTTACTACAGACTTGTTTATCGAACAAGGATATGTGGTAAACAAAACACCAATCTACAAAAGAGATCTTTATGCTGGGAAAGAGGTACGACGAAGAATGGTTGCTGACGAACCATGGAAAGCACTTGTCCCTAAAGAAGTTTATGATATCATACAAAAAATCAATGGTGTCCAGCGGCTTAAGGCCATCGTTCAGAGTTAGAATTTCATTGATTCTTTTTTCAAGAGTGCTTTTGGCCAACTGTCTTTTTTAAGCAAGTCAAGAATGCCGCTGACCATAGCAACGATGGCTGCAATAACACAAAGATACAATCCGACACCCAACCCCCAAGAGGCAGACACGGCAACAATACTTCCCGTTGGTAACGACACATCAAGCACACCCTCCCCCTGTAAGCTACCTAGACTTAGTTCCGTGAGCGTGGACATTCCCAAGCAAAAGGCAGTCACCACGACGATCACAAATAAGACGCTTGCAACAATAAGTACTAGTGAAAATCGTTTTTTAAACAAGAAATTGGGAATGAAGCTCAATCCGAGCAGTAGTGCACCACTGCAAACGACCACTACTAATATTTCTAAAAAATGAGTGAATATTTCAGGAATAGTTGCAATGTCGAGGCTCGTAGTTTCTTCATAGGTGGTGCGTTCTATCATGGTTTGTGGGAAGAGGTACATTTCTGATTGTTTCGTGATCTCGGATGTAGTGTTTGATCCTTCAAGTGCCCACCATGGTTGAAATAGTGAAAGAAGAATAAGTGTAATAGCGATAACTTTGAGAAAGGTATTTACTGAAATTCTTTTCAAAAGAAAAACGGCAATAATTTCTACAATAAACACTACGAGGAGCACCATGACAATTAACGGTAAGAGGGGTTCTGTTTTCGTAACGACATTTGTTTTCATGTCACTTGTAAGCGTTATCGTTTTTGTTCCTACAAGAACAACATCTTCATAGACCTTTATCGTGTAATCAGCAGGCGGGAGAAGAAGTGGATAATGCACATCTACGTCATTACAAATTATTGTGTTTCCTCGTTCAATACATACACTATGGCCCTCTGTGTCCAGACGCATACCACGGGTATCAAAAAGAGAAATTTCCAGGGTGCATGTTTTATCAAACGTTGTTTGTAACATCTCTCCAGCATCTGGAATCTGTATAGTGTTTACTTCGGAAAAGCTACCGTACGCCATGGTAAGTTGATAGGTAGCAGGGGGTAGATTGTCAAAGTAATAATGTCCAGGTTCTTTGACTTGAGGAAGAAGTTCTTGTTGGGTAGACATCTCCTCACTACTCAGGAATAGTTTGATAGTAACCCCTGGCGGAAATCCTAACGTATCGACAATTTGTACATTTAGAGCATGACGGTTGATGGTAATCGTTGCCGTTTTTTCTAGCGGTTTAAGTTCTTGCTCATAGATGGTAAAACCATTATATTCGGCACGTAACGTGTAAGGGTCCCTGTAAGAAAAGGGGGCTGCTAATACTATGTTGCTGTTTTCGGTCGTACTATTTTTTGTCACAACAGCATCATGACGTACCAGCATCAGGTCTATGCCTTCTACGGCATTTCCATGCTGGTCACTGGAGTGTACATTAATTGTTTTTTGCCAGGTACACGGAACCTTTCTCAGCACGTCTTGTCCAAGGTTAATCTCCTTGAATCCAATATATCGTTTGCTTACGTTTCCAAAGGTTCGGTACACTTTGATTTGATAGGTACCCGCAGCAAGTTTTGGAAATTTAATGAGAGACGGGCCAAACAAGGGTTTAAACACAAAATTAGATGAGATCAATGTGTCATTTTGATGTAACTCCACGAAAATGTTTGGGAGTGGAGCGTTAGTTATCTGAGTAAGCATCGGATACGAGAAGAGTTGCGCCGTATATTGTGGAATGACTGTTAAGGTGTAAATATTTTGATCTCCGTTAGAGGATCCTGGTTCATGGGTGTTTCGATATTGTGCAAGAGTTCGATACACTTTTCCTTCTTCAACAACCCGATGATAACTTCTTTCAGGTGTTGAAAAAAAGTCAACATCAAATTCTACAATAAGGTCATTTGGTATCTCGAGATCATGACTGCCTCCCGGTTCGTATGAGTTTCGTCCAAAATTAATAGCAATATAGTCTACTTCTGTTCCAATAATGTTAAGATACTCTTTTGCTGCAATTTTCACTTGAATTCCATCACGTTCACCTGTACCACGTTTCACGATATTTTCATTTGAGGTAAAGAGCATGGCATGTGCTTTACCATGTTCACCTTCATCATAGGAAATCCAGGCATCTGTTCCAATATCGCAATCGTCATCGTAAGAGAGTATCCACTCGCGATTTTTACCCTCAGGATTGAGGGGGATAATGTACTCTTTGATGCTGTTTTGTTTCCCATATACGTGAAGATAAGGAAGAATTTCTCCGAAGCGCATCTTTTCAACCCTCTCACTTGTTGATTTTAAAGAAACCATTGCTCCGTATCTGCCATCAACATTCACGATGCCCTTGACTCTTGCCTCTTCTAAAACTTCATGTTTCACATGCACCAGTATTCGTTTTTCATTTGAAGGACAATAGTAATATTTATAGACATTTGTCGTACGTAGTCTTCCATCAGAAGATTCGCTCACAATGCCAAAGGATACCATTAAATTACCATCGACAAAAACGTTTTTAGAAACGAGAGTATCATCCGACGAAACCTCATCCTCATCTTTTGTTCCTTGATGATATGAAAAACAAAACGAACCAATGATCTCTGCATTTAATGCATCAAATTTTCTTGCGCTAGGATTCGCTTTGATGATCGTTTGCGAAAGTTTCCGGTTCATGACTTGTCCTTTTTGTCCAATTCCATAGATACAGAAGCCATCTTCAAAAATCCCATAGTAATCCCCTTCGGCGCGTATCCCTTTTATTGGTTCTTCATAGTAGTATGCATCTTCAATATGGATATGATCACTGTAGTCGGGAGCTGGAGTCTGTTCACTATGGTAATAAAGATAGTAATGTTCGTTTCCATTTGTCCACTCAGGAATAAGAAACACCAATGCGCATTGTTTGATGTGATCTTCATCAGAAAAGGAAAGGTCATAAATTTGGGATTCAAGCTCGTGCCATTGAGAACCGTCCCAACAACAGACACGAATAGAATGCTCTTGCTCATTTTTAGCCCAGCAAGGAGAGTTAAACACAATAATAGTATCAATTGCTTGCAACTGGGTAGCAGGATCAGCAGTAGAAACGGGCAATGAGAGTTTCTGTTTGTATTTCCAGCCATCATTCCATGGTGGTGGGTCTGGTGATCGTGGAAACGCTGACAGAGGCGCAACTAACGAGATGAGTACAAAAAGTGTAATAACAGCAAATATGAATTTTTTGAGTCTCATGTATCTCCCATTTCCAGGAATGTGTTGTATTATATACTTATCATCATATAATATCTTCTGTCGCAACTGCTTAATACTACTTGGAAAATACTACATAATAACAAAGATTTATATATATTTACCATTTTAATATAGTAAACGCTTTAGCTATAGGTGTCTGTCAGTGAATAAACGTCTTACAATCGGTACTCTCTGTGTGCTTATTCTTGTTGCCTTACTTTCAGGATGTACTATGGAACAAGAAGCAACCACAACGCCTTCCATACAAAATCGTCCACCAACCGCCGTTATTTCTACAAGCGGTACCCTTCCATCTCCGCCAGACTATGTTGATATGGCCGCTATCGATGCTGTTGCCTATGCGGGGGATCATATTACATTTGATGCCTCAACAAGTTCTGATTCTGATGGACATATCAGTTCATATCTGTGGATTTGGGAAGATAACACCGACACACAAGAGAAAACCACTCACCGAGTCTTTACCATCAATAACATCTATGAACTACAAGGATTGCCTCTCATCTATTCTATCGTGTTGCAAATAGAAGATGATCATGGACTGCCTAGTCTTGCCGAGTATCGGATAGGCATTATCCCAAAAACACATACTTTTTACCTTCATGACGATTCTTTACAGTTGCAACAACCTCCTGCCGGAAAAGACTTCCTGTCACTTACTTTGGGTACCCTGCGTTCAATTCAGACCGTTACCTACCGGTTAGATGAACCGCTATGGATACAGCCTTGCAAATGGAATATCACGCTCTTTGTAGAAAAACCCCGGTACTCCCCGCTAACTACAGTCTCAGTTATTCTCTTGGACAATGAAGGTTCAGAACTTGATTATGCAGAACAACAACTCCCAACACTGCTGGGACAGAAGCGAACTACTATTTGCCTTGCGGGAACCATTAATAGCAAAACACAATTTTCATCGGTACAACTCCAATTCAAAGGATTTTCACTACGAGAATGCTTGTCGCTGTTCTATGGTGGAGAGCAAGCAAGCCATCTCACGTTTGATTTTATGATGTAGGCATCTATTCTCCGTCAATAGCTTTAAGAAAAAGAGCTTTATGTAAGTTGTACCGTGGAGATGAATGCTATGGAGGCAATAGAAGCGATATTGACAAGAAGGAGCATACGAAGTTATACTGATAAACCTATTGATGGCCACCTTCTTCAAACTATACTAGAGGCAGGTTTTTCTGCTCCTTCCGCAGGTAACCAGCAACCATGGCATTTTGTTCTTCTTGATGATAAAACTCTGTTTGAAAACATTTTGACGTTTCACCCTCATGCACATATGCTTAGCGAAGCACAAAAAGCCATTTTGGTCTGTGGAGATTTGAATTTAGAGAAATTCAAAGGATACTGGATGCTTGATTGTTCTGCAGCAACACAAAACATGTTACTTGCTGCCCATGCCAGCAGCATTGGTTCTTGCTGGTTAGGCATTTACCCTCGAGAAGATCGTATCATCAAAATGAGAGAACTGTTGAACATGCCTAGTCATGTCGTTCCGTTTTCGTTAATTTCACTAGGGTACCCTGCAGAACAAAAAGGTATGGAAAACAGATATAGTCAAGCACGAATACACTATAACGCGTGGTAATTACTCTCCAACCAGCTGCACAACAATATTGCGGCTTCGTGGCCGAGTATCTAATTCAACAAACACTATTTGTTGCCATGTGCCATGAAGAAGTTTTCCTTCATTAATGGGAATACTGACACTGGGGCTCATGAGGCTTGCTCGAACATGCGAATGTCCGTTGTCATCATGCCACGTCTCATGGTGAGCATATGTTATGCCCTTTGGCGCGATTTTTTCCAGTGCACGAGGAAAATCCTGAAGCAACCCTGGTTCATATTCAATGGTAGTTATTGCACCTGTTGAGCCGTTGATAAAGACACAGGCGATACCCTCCATAATTGTCGATTTTTTAACAATACGTTGTATCTCATCTGTGAGATCAATAATATCGACTTCTCCTTTTGTTTTAATTGGAATCTCATCGTGATACACACCCATGGTTACTCTCCTCCAAGTTATAGGGATAGTTTTCTTCCTGCAGCATCTCGAGAATATCTGCCAAAATCGCTCATGGTATCCAACAATTCTCTGGTAAAGACTGGTCCTTCTTTGCAGACGCGCAATCCCTCTCCTACGCAGCATTGCCCACAAAGCCCAATGCCACATTTCATATAGCGTTCGATTGATGCTTGAAATGGTATCTTTTTTGTACTATCAAGAAGATGCTTCATCATCGCTTCAGGACCACAGGTTAATATGGAATCAAAAGAATCCTTCGCTATCACTTCTTTCGCTAGATGAGAGGCATATCCTTTATATCCTTTTGACCCGTCGTCAGTTGAAATATAAAGGGTGCTCCCACTGTCCTCTAGTCGCTTTTCAAAGAAGAGCTCTTGTTTGTTTTTTGCCCCCAGAATGACGGTTGTCGACATGTTTTGTTGTTGCGCGCGTTCTATTGCAGGGACAAGCATAGCAATGCCTGTTCCCCCACCCACAAAGAGAAGCTTTTTACCTTTTAAGGTAAATCCCTTACCATAGGGGCCTCGAACACCAATCTTGCTGCCTTGTTTCAATGCGTATAACGCGGCTGTTGCATCACCTACTTTTCTGAATGTTATGCCTTTCAAGTTATCGGTAATATACGACACGCTCATCGGTATCTCATCAATGCCAGGAATCCAAATCATAAAGAACTGCCCTGGATCCATAGGACCAGGATGTGAAAAAAGAAAGGTTTTGATATCTGGTGCTTCTCTAGTTGCTTTGGTAATGGAGACAATTTGGGGATAGTTCATTGATGTGCAACCCCAATCACTTCATGGATATTGGAGTATCCATGGGCATTCATCCATTGTTTCATCTCTTGACAGATATTGTTAAAAATAGTAAGTTCATGATAGTAAACGCCAGACCCGATTTGTACTGCAGTAGCTCCAGCCATGAGATATTCTAGCGCATCTTTTCCCGTAAGAATTCCACCAACCCCAATAATCGGAATGTCAACTTGTTCAAAGATGTCATAGACACAGCGAATGCCAATAGGCTTAATGGCACTGCCTGAATATCCTCCTCGCTTGTTTGCAAGCACAGGCATCTGCAGTTCGATGTCGATTTTCATTGCTTTGACCGTATTAATTGCTACAATGCCATCAGCACCTCCTTGTTCTGCTGCTTTAGCAATGGAAACAATATCGGTGAGGTTGGGAGAAAGCTTGACAAATATGGGGATAGTTACCGCGTTTTTTACTGCTGCAGTGATTGTTTTAACACGTGCAGCATCAGAACCAATTTCTACTCCATATCCCTTGGCATGTGGACAACTCATATTAAGCTCAAGTGCGTGGGTACCATGGTCTTGCATTTTTTTTGCTAGTGCAGTAAATTCAGAAATATCTGCTCCAAAAATACTGCCAATAATCGGTGCGTTGACTTTTTTCAGGGACTGGAGTTCTTCGCCAAATGCTTCGATACCGGGATTAGGAAGTCCCATAGCATTAAGCATTCCGTGTTCAAGTTCGACAAGTGTTGGGTTGGGATAGCCTTCTTGAGGTTTCATCCCAATAGACTTTGTCACAATGGCTCCTGCACCACCGTGCAAAATTCGTTTCATGCTTCCTGCATCCTCGTCCATTATACCAGATGCAAGAATAGTCGGGTTACTCAGGGTCAGCGATGCAAGGTTTGTGGTTAAGCTTACCAAGGTACCACCTGACACCTTAAGTAAGAAGTAATATTTAATAGTTAACGTTAAAGGAAAAGAAACAGCACAAACTACATTAAAACGAAGGCATTATCGGAGTGACGTGTATCTAGTAACAAAATGGTTTGGAACATTTCTCTGCGATGAGCAAGGAATCAAAAAAAAGACTTTGTTTCCCAATGATGCAACAGAAATTGCTCATCGACTACAACAGATAAACAACAACAAAATATTGCCTGAAGAGAAAAAGATTGTTTCAAAAAACCAAGTAATGGTACAAGAAAAACGTTTAGACTCTCTCGGGACATTTATTCCAGCACATTCTTTTTTTAAAACGATTGCTATTGATGCAGAAAACTTTGGCTTTACTACACAATTGCTTCATAACGCATCAACACTGGCAACTACTCAGCACGTAGAAGAAAAACTCAGTGCAGATGATTTGCAGATTATTCAGATGGTCAATGCCTTGGATGATTTTATTCAGACGTCGAATTTACTTGCAGAGCGGCTTGAATGTTGGAACGTTCTTCCAAATGCAAAAGATCGATATCAACCAGTAGAGCGCGCTTATGACCTCATTACCACAGAAATGAAACAGCTTGAGAAGCAAATCGAACAAAATATGCAAACGGTTGCTCCAAATATCAGTACCATTGTCGGGCCATTAATTGGTGCACGGTTGCTTTCACTTGCTGGTAGTATCGAACGATTGGCAGTGATGCCTGCATCAACCATCCAGTTACTGGGTGCTGAAAAAGCCCTATTTCGATTTAAAAAAGAGGGGGGGAAACCACCAAAGCATGGTGTTATTTTCCAACATCCTCTCGTGAATAAAGCACCACGTTCGATACGGGGAAGAATCTCTCGAACTCTTGCGTCAACTATTGCTATTGCTGCCAAAGCAGACGCGTTTACAAAGCGAGATATCGCAGCAACTCTCAAACAAGAGATGGAAAAAAGAATACAAGAGATACAAAATCTGTAAAACTATAAGTAGTTGTTATTGATTGTTTACACTGGAGGGAACCGATGAGTGATTTACGAACCGTCCTCAGGGATATTGGGGGCATCTTCATCATTGTGGGATTTGTTTCACTTATTGCTTTGCTTGTCCCCCTTATAAATGGTGAAATTGGTCCTCCTGTTGATGGTATTGGTCCTCTATTGATTACCTCGGCAATGTTTTTTGGAATTGGTCTTCCGTTTTATTATTTATGCAGAAATGCAGAACCAGCAAACTTCAAAACAGCCATGGTTACGGCGGCATTGGGATGGTTGCTTATCTCACTAGTTGGTAGCATTCCATTTTGGCTTATGCCTTACAACATAGAAAATTTAGCGCAGATGGCACCGCTTTCAGCGTTTTTCGAATCCATGTCTGGGTGGACCGGTACTGGACTAACTATGGTTACTGAAGAGAGCCTCTTACCTGCAACATTACAGTTCTGGCGTTCACTAATCCAGTGGATAGGCGGCGTTGGCGTTATTGTGCTTACTCTCTCCGTTCTTGCACGACCCGGAACAGGATCTTTCGTTCTCTATCGCGGTGAAGCCCGTGACCAAAAAACACATCCTTCTATTGTTTCAACAGTGCGAACCATCTGGTGGATTTTTTTACTCTATACCGTCATAGGAGTCGTTTTGTTATGGGCGGTAGGGCTATTTGATCACCAAGGAATGAATATGTGGCAAGCGCTCAATCATGCTATGACAGGCTTGGCAACAGGAGGATTTTCTGTCGCTAGTGGAAGCATGACTAATTTTGGTACACCCACACGCATTGCAGTTCTCATCCTTATGATTCTTGGTGCAATTGCTTTTGTGGCCCATTATGATTTACTGAAAGGACATATTCGGAAATTCCTTTCAGATGCACAATTAAAGGCGATGGTTGCCTTGATTATTCTTGGGGTGATTGGATTAACCATCGCTAACCTTTCGCTGTATACAAATGTCTTTGAATCGCTGAAAGAATCAGGATTTCAATTTATTTCAGCAATAACTTGTACAGGATTTGCCACCGCAGATCTGATGTCCTGGGGAGAAGGTGCAAAGTTAATACTTGCCTTTGCGATGATTATAGGAGGTGCCGCAGGATCAACGGCTGGTGGCATCAAACTCTTTCGAGCGATCCTTCTCTATAGGGGTGTAGGATGGAGAATCAAAAGAGCGATATCCACCCCTCGAAGAGTGTTTGTTTATAAGTTTGGTGAAAAGTCACTATCGAAAGACGATGCGATGGATCTGATTAATGAAGCAGCCATTATTTCCTTTATGTGGGTCATTTTATTAATAGTAGGAATCTTCGTAATGCTTGCAGTGGAACATAATTCGTTAAGTAATACAGTATTTGAGGTTTGCTCAGCGCAAGGAAACGTTGGGTTAACAGCAGGCATCACCTCCATTACTATGGAACCAGTTGCCAAGGTAATGCTAATTTTCAATATGTGGATAGGTCGGCTTGAAATCATCCCCATTATTGTACTAATAAAATCAATGTTTGGAATTAGAAGAAATATTTTATAGCCCTACTCGTCGTGTTTTTTCAAAAGGGCAAATTGCTCATCTTGAAATTTTTTCACATACGATTCTAGTTGTTGAATGGCAGTAAGTAGCTTGTAGATTTCTTTATCTTCTGGAGATGGAGGGGCTGGTGAATGAGGGTGCTCCTCTTTCTTTTTATGGAACTCCGACTGTTTGTACTCTTGATGAAGAATGTCTCGTGCTACTTTGAGTGTTTTGATTTTTTCTGAAATCTCGGTCAAATCTTTCATAGGTCTT
>JAFGDG010000060.1 GCA_016932245.1 Thermoplasmatota archaeon | reverse complement strand
ATTATGACCCTTCCACTATTTTGTTGGACGGAGAAATTGATGGAACGGGAGTAATTGTACTCCTTGCCTTTGCTCCTCTCGTCTTGATTCTTGCGATGATTATTTTCGAACATAAAGACATCAATGTCTCGTAAGATCTTATGATAAAACGTAAACCTTAATTATTGTTTTTTTATTTCCATGAGTGGAACATAACTATGGCATTGTTTTGCCGTTTCCAGCCGCTACAGCCAGGAAATGGTAGTTAGAGGTAATACCTTATGAAGCTACCATTCTGGTTTCCTACAAAGCACAACGTGGTCTGGTATCTTTTGTTCATAGTATTGTTTTTGTTATCGCTTGATTTTTGGGGATGGGGGCAAACAAACCCGCTCATACTTGGATTGCCGTTTTGGGTGTGGTATCTTGTTATCCTTACACTGGCAACCGCAGTTGCATTTTACCTGTTTTCGAAATGCTACTGGGGAGAGAGCCAATGATTCCATTTCTTGTTTTTGTTATTGCCTACTTTGTATTTCTTATCATCATTGGACTCTACGCACACAAAAAAACCAAAAAAACGCCACAGGATTATTTCCTGGCCAATCGGACATTTGGCCCGATCTTGCTATTTTTTACGTTAGCTGCAACCAACTTTTCTGCATTTACCTTCCTTGGGTTTGCAGGAAATGCCTACACCAGCGGGTTTGGACAGTATGGTATTATGGCCTTTGGTACTGCCTTTATGGCCATTATGTTTTATGTGATCGGTAGAAAGGTCTGGCAACTCGGCAAAGAGAAGGGATATATCACCCCACCAGAACTAATTGGCGCTCGATTCAACAGCACATCACTTCGTCTGTTATTTATGAGCGTGATGGTCGTTTTTACAATTCCCTATCTTGCAACACAAGCTATTGGTGCTGGTCTTCTTATTGAAAGCGTGACTGGCGTTGTCGGCGTGTGGCAAATCGGTGCGGTAGTCACCATGCTGGTGATTATGATTTATGTACTGGTTGGTGGCATGAGGGGCTCAGGATGGACTGATGTTGTTCAAGGCGTTCTCATGATTGTTGCCCTAAGCCTTGCTGTGGTATTTGTTGCCATCAATCTTGGTGGATTTGAACAGGCAAATCTGCTTGCATATGAAGCGAATCCTGCATTATTTGCTCGACCTGGAGGCAATGACTATTTTCTGCCACAAATCTGGTTTTCTTTTATGATCTTGTGGTTGTTTGCTGATCCCATGTTTCCGCAAATCTTTTCGCGGTTCTACACTGCAAAAAACCAGCGATCATTGAAACAATCAATGATACTTTATCCCGTTGTAGTCTCCTTTTTATTTCTCTTTCCAGTGCTTATTGGTGTATGGGCACATGGTGCCGGTATCGTCGTTACCCAAGCAGACATGGTACTTCCATTAATGGTTGCACGGTACGCACCACCGCTGGTCTACTCCTTTGTAATGGTTGGTGCACTTGCAGCACTGATGTCTACTGCAGATTCCCAGTTGCTGTCACTATCGACTATGCTTTCACGGGACCTTATTCGTAAAAAGAAATGGTCAGACATTGCAGTAGGAAAGGTCATGGTAGTCGTGCTTTCCCTTTTTGCCATCTGGTTCGTGATTGGACAATATGATACCAAACAAGGGATCATGGGAACACTGGTAGCAACAACGTTTTCTGGGCTTGCTGTATTATTCCCTACCGCTCTGGCAGCACTATATTGGAAAAAAGCGACAAAATGGGGATGTATTGCAAGTATCCTGATCGGAGAAGCAACCATTTTTGTGTTTCAGTTTACTGACCTTCCCACATTTGGTTTTCTTTCTGCGTTATGGGCAATTGCTATTGCTGTTGCTGTGCTAATACTGACCAGTTATATAACAATGCCAAAACACCAATCTAACTAAATGCTTTTTACTGTTGCAAAATAATTATCTGGATGTTTTTTTGAACGGAGTTTCAATTCTTGCATGTCGATGATTGTTAACCCAGCTTGGCACAGATCACGTTCAAATTCTCGTTTACTGTAGAGGTGATAGAACCGAGGAATATTGAGTCCATGCTGTCTCCAATAGATATCGATGTCACCGAATTCATGTGTTCCTTGTTTGGTGAACCATCTTTTAAAAAATTGTGTTCGATAGTTGTCTTGCCACCGTGACCAGACACTAATTAATGCCGTTCCGCCAGACTTGAGGACTCGCTTAACTTCTTTAAGCGACTGGATGCGATTGTCACGACCTTCAATGTTGTGTAAGGCAGCGATGTAAAGTACCGTATCAACCGTTGTATCTTTGAGTGGAAGGTGAGTGGCGCTGGCATGAACAAGATCGACAGTGGTTATGCGCTCCTGCTTGAGCTTTTGTTGAACAATTGACAGTAGCTGAAAAGAAAGATCAACACCAATAGCTTTTTGGCAGTGGTGTATAGCAGGGAGCAGATGTCGTCCGTTTCCGCAGCCAATATCTACAACTTTCGTTTGTTTGGGTAAACTATCAATAAACTCAAGACACGGGGGCCACGGTGTGCGTCGTGTTGTATCAAAACTTGCTGCAATTGTATCCCATGTTTCTTCAATACTAGCGATAGAATCACTCCACATAAATGGCAGGTCGTAAGGGAACGGCATAGCGCACTTTTGCAGCTGGGTCATAGAGCTCTTTTTCATCACCACGTACAATAACCACCTTGCAGGAAAAAACGTCTTCTAAATAGTCTTTGGCTTGAGAGAGATATGCTTTCTCATCTACCAGTACACAGTAGCGTTGTTTATCCTGGTCATTGAGTCGTTTGATCTCGCCACCAAGCTTTCCTACAAACTGTGAGACTTGTTTTCCGAGTGGTTTCAAATTGGGATCTGCAAGAAGCGTTTTCATCATGGTGCCAACGTCAAACTGTTGCTTGACATCCAACTCAAGAGCGGTTTGCATCGCCTTTTTTTTCCACGATGGTGTGACGTAAATATAGATTGTTTTCGGCGTGATTTTAGTCACTTTTAAAATCTCATTAATATCGTCAACTACTTTTGCCAGCAAATATTCTCCTACTTCATCTTGTTCAGATATATCTTTTTTGTTAACCGTGGGATATTCATGGACGGACACAAACGTATCATTGTTGGCGTGCCAAAGCTCCTCCGCAAGATGTGGGGTTATGGGCGTCATCAAAACAATCCAATTGGCAAGAAATCGTTTCAAGAGAGAAGCATTACTCCCCCCGCGCTTTAGATACCATTGGAGATCTTTTTGGCATTCAAAGAATATTTCATTTGAGGCAACTCGCAAATCATACGACTCAAACGCAGAGACAATCTGTTGAATACGTCTATTCATGGTGCTCAACAGCCAACTGTCCAGATTCTTGCTCTTCGCATCCTTCTTTGTTGACAACTGCTGAGCTAGCTTCCAGATATTGGCCACTTTGTTTTTGTATTTCATGACAATATCAGTATCCCACTCTACATCAACAAAAGGCGAACCCACATGTGCATAATATAATCGCATGGCATCAACGCCATAGAGCTGGGCGGCCTTTGCAATGTGCTCTGCACCACCTTTTGACTTGCTGATTTTTTCTTTTCCTTTTTGGGTCACCCACCAATGTACAAAAATGCCTTGAGGCCATTGTTCTGGCGGCAACACGGCCACATGATTCATAAGAAACACTGGGAAGTGCACGGTTTTGTGCTCCTTTCCCCCCAAGTTGATATCAACAGGATACCAATAGGAAACATCTGCTTTGATGTTATCCCACACGTTGGTTTTTGGTGTTCCTTTCGACAAAAAAACGTAGTCAAAAAATGCTTCAGTCATCTCTTCTGGTTTGATTTTTTTCTCATTAATATACTTGGAGATTAGATAATAGGCAGGATACAACGTAGAGTCAGAAATTGGTTCAATAATCCATCCCTTTTTAAAAGGAAATTCGGTGCCGAGCCATGAACCTTTGCGGATACAAGCTCGATCATCAAACCAATCAAGCACGTGGGGCAGTTCTTGTTGATACTCTCCAGGATAAATGTTCATGTGTTGGATATGATTTTGTGAGATCGTTGTCAACTGTTTATCACTATATTTAATGAACCATTGATCAGGAATTTTCTTAATCTTGACCTTGCCCCCGCATCGACAGATAACATCTTCAGAAAATTCCCTTATAACCGTTGCTTGATTCTGGGCGATGAGTTCATTTTTTACCTCGTCTTTGATGTCTGAGATGCGAATACCGGCATAGATGCCACACTGCTCATTCAGATAGCCGGTATGAAACTCTTTTTTATAGACTAGTTCTGTTGCTTCATCCAATTTTTCGGTTTCCTTCTGGCGGGTAATACCCAGCTCGTCACACACTTGTTTCGCAGGATTTGTGCCAAAGCCTTTCACATCGATAATCGTGATTGCCTCAATTGGCTCTCCCGATTCTACTAACGCAATCCAGTCATATGGTGCGTGGGCAGGAACAGACATCACAATGCCTGTTGCCACCTTGGGGTCGGCAAATGGACCAGATAAAATAGGAATCTTGCGCTCAACCAGCGGAATAGTACATGTTTTTCCAATAAGCTCTTTTCCTGATATTGTTTTGTTGAGTGGTTTGACTTTGTCCAGTTGGTATAAGAGCTTTTCTGCTGCCTCTTTTGAACAAATCCATGTTTCATCGTCAACCTGAATTTTTACATAGGTGACTGAAGGGTTTATCCACATATTGGTGACACCAAAGATGGTCTCTGGTCTGAGCGTTGCTGCAGGCAGAATCGTTCCATCAGGCATACGAAACTTAATGGTAGTAAATTCAAGTATTTCCGCAGATCCTCCTGTTGAAATGTCTGTCTCTGATTTATCAACAGCCACAGGGCCGCAGTTGGGGCAAAAAGGTGCAAAGTGGGGCTTTTGAATCAGTAAGTCTTTTTCTTTCAGTTTGTAGAACTGCCATTGAATAAATTTGTTATACCCTGGAGAGATGGTACTCATGATTCTTGAATAATCAATGAAAAAGCCAAATCGTTTCCAATAATCGTTCACATAGACTTTTGCAAAATAGTCCACGACTGCCTGAGGATCGGTTAAGGTGTTAATACACGCATCAGAGCAGCCGTACTCCTCAAGTGCCTTCATGGTGATTTTATCCTTTCGCTCAACTTTCTTGGCAAAGCCAACTGAAGGAATACCTGAAGCATGAAAGCCTGCAGGAAACATCACGTCATGTCCAGTCATTTTTTTATACCGGGCAATAATGTCACAGTAGGTAAAGCCCCTCATGTGGCCTACATGAAGATATCCTGAGACGCCAGGATAGGCAAAATGTATGAAGAATTTCTTGTGATGTTTCTGTGTTGCTTCGTAGAGACCGTGCTCAAACCACGCGTGTTGCCATTTGTTTTCGATTGCTACATAATCATATGATACTGGACTCATGTTTCTTATCCTTTGGGAAATGATGGATGGTTTATATAATGATTTTTCTCGTATTGCTATCTTGGTGGTATAATGGTTATTCTGACAGTTTTACAAGAAAGGTTTAAATATTATTATTAACAGAGTATAACATATAAGGTGGTGAAAAACACTATGATGGTTGTCACGGAAATCAACACCCGCCAAGAACTCGACGAAATGAAATCGATTATGGAAGTCTTTGTGGTCAATCAACGTATTCGAGAACTTGTTTGCATATCATAAGCCATCTTTTTACGTTTTTCTAGGAACAGAACAACAATGTGTTTTCTAGATTATTTAACGGTAACAATTATATATAAATAAAACTATTAATGCTAGGGGTAACATGAGAAGGCAATCCCGGCTACGGGATTTTCTCAGTAATGAACGTGCAGTGTCTGAAGAGTTTACGTCATTACCTGCACTTTCGGTGATCATGATTGGATTCACCCTCTTTTTTGTGTTATTTGCTAACGTATATACGTCTCATGCGCTACGGGTTGAATCACTAGAAAAATATCAAACCGCAAACTTTTTACTTACCAAGCTCACTCACCCCGACTCTCTGTTTATTAGGCCAGGGGGCTCCATTGATTTTCCACTATTACAAAGTGAAGAAGGCATGGTCTACGTACAGTCGGTACGCGATGAGTACCAAGCTGCTGGTATCAATTTTACCGTACGAGTGTGCTGGAGCACACACTCATATGATTTCCCAGAAGAACTTTCAAGCAGGCTTGGTGATCAGGTAGCAGTCTCTATCAGTGCAAGTATTTATCTAAATGAAGCGCAAACCATGCCAGGAACTCTTACTATTATTACGTGGAGTGATGTAGCGTGAAGCGATTCCCTTTTTTGAAGAATAGGGGGGCCATCTCGCTGATGTATGATGCGGTGTTATTTCTGGTGATGGTTTCTCTTTCCGGTGTGGTGTTGCTTCCAGTCTTACAAAGCAATATTGCCACTGATACTTCCGTCGATTGCCATCGCGAGGAACTCGTTGACGAAACTTTATTGATGCTGATGACGGCGCGAGATGATGACTTTGGATATTTGTTTGCTGGCTCACAAGTCGATGCGTTGGCCCGCATCATTGGTATTAACATTTCTGATGAAGAAAGTCTGTTTTACGCCATTACTCATACCCTCCTGGGTAATGAGCAGAAACATAAAACCTATGCTGATCTCTGTGCTGAAAATCTTGCCTCTCAGATGAAGGTATTTGGCTATCGATTAAACATTTTTACGGAGGATTATGATATCCAGCTCCTCGAAGAAATGACGGCGCTTCTTCAAGCACACTTGGGCGACAAATATCGGTTTAATCTATCACTCCGCTGGCATCCAGTTGTGGGTGTGCCTTTTGGAGGTAACCTTAATCTCGGCCCTCATCCTCCAGATTTTACCTATGTTGCTTCAACGTATCTTTCCATGCCTAACACCTTTTTTTCAGTATGGTGGAATGCAGCGGAGCAGTTTATCGATGTGCAACTAAGTGTTCTTGGACAAGCTTGGAGTAACTTTACGCTCAATCGAAATATAACTGTCTTTCGTAGCGCCCTTGAAGCATGCATAGCCTCTACCATAACAGGCATTCTCTTTGATGGATTTGACCTTGCAGGAACACATATCAACAGTGTACTTGAGATGTCCGTTGAATATGTGTTTGGTAAAATTCAGGGGGCAATCGAGAGTGCCTTTAGCGATGCATTAGCAATGGTACGAGATTCATTGGGTGTGTTTGACTCAGTTGAGGGTTACATTGACTTAAGCGATGGGTTGACCACATTTTTACTTGAAAATATCACTGCACTTCCAGGCATAGATGCTATTATCAATATCAGCAGTGTTGATATCAATGGTGCCTTGGAAGGACTGAAATGTTATGTGGTAAATGAAGCCCGTGCCTTTCTTTCAGACAATCTTGATGATGCTATTTCCCAGGTTGTTAACAGACTGCTGGCTATCATTGAAGACATCGTTGGTATTGAGGATATGGAAGAAGAGGTCTGGGAGTTTTTCACTCAACATATCAATATCTTGCGTGCTGAATGTACCTTAACCATTTGGGAGGTACGAGGATGACATGGTCAAAGCCGTTGTTTCGAAATACGCAAGCGCATATTCCTTTTTCTGTTATTAGTGTGTTTTTAATTTTGGGCAGCTCGTTTACCGCTGTGTATGTTACTAAACTTGAACAGGATACGTCCCAAGGGATCGCCAGCACGCTAGATATAACTAAAGCAGAGCAACTTCTTCGATATGCGGAGGCAGATATTGCACGAATGGTGAATTATGCAGGAATGTATGCCCTTAAGCATGTAGGGGAGAGTCCGTTACTATATTCCAATCTTTCCAGTGCAGCTGCCAAAGATTACGCAGATGGTAGCGAAAGCTTAGAGAACAATCCTACTCACATCGACAGTGAAGTAGAAGCGAACATCTTTAACATGAATTGGGCACGCAACATCACTCGGGTGAAATTGAATGAATATTTGGAAACAAACCTCATGTATAATCGTTGCATACGGGAGGGGTTTGCTATCAATGTTAAGAGTTTTATTGGAGAGTGGCGAGAGATTACATTTACAGAGATACCTATGGAGTTGACCCGAGCAGTTTCACTGGATTGCATGGTGACAGAACCAGATAATATGCAAGACGACCATCTCATATACCCTACCTACTGGCAAGCGGGAGTTGAACTCACTATTGTCCTTACTGAATTGTCCTCTGGAGAATCATGGGAATTTACCATTCATCCGCACGCATTGATCACCTCACGGTTGCCCTTGCTAATGGCGTTAACCTATACTTATCAGGACACGTTGGGAGGAGTGGAAGGTGATTTCTTCGGCAATAAACTGCAGATACTGGTAACATTAATTAGCCAGATCTATACGGAAGCACGGTCCTTGGTACAATGGGCAAGTGGTCCCACAAAAGTCAAAAACATTGTTGATAACACGTGGTTAAAATATGTGGTTAACGCAGGAGTGACCGCCGAGCAATTTTTGGTATTTAATAGTGTTGATCCGTTGGCGCTCATCGATCTGATTGTACATGCCAAGGATTTGGCAGGCGATAGCGATCCAGTAGGTGATACCAAAGATAAACAAGATCTCTTACAATCAGGGGTGTCGTTTCTCCTTGATGCTGGAGAAGATGTGCTCAAGACCTTAGAAAAAGATGGTATCGCTCGCGACAATGCTTCTGACATGATTACCAACCCCCAGAATTATACGGATGAGACCACTATGATGCAAGCATCCATCGGTAATCTTTCTGAGGATTTACTGTATGATGTTGATTACATTTATTACTATCATAATGGAACGACAGTTGTAACGAAAGATGAAGACTTCTATTACACCTATGGCTATGATTTTACCAGTGGCGGAAAACACTACGTTTTAGGTAACCTGGATCACCAGGTTTTCGATCGATTACCAGATTATGGTACCATCAATCAGGATGTGATTGACCAGGTAGAAGTAGCACTGCAGGAGGCATATGTGGGTGCCGGTCAAACAGATGTTGCACGAACCATTCATAGTTGGTATGAAGAGGGGTGGTCTCCAGGTGTACATCACGGGGTTGCAGATAAACTTCTTTCATCTACAGACTGGACACTACGTGACTGTTACAATATCAGCGAGAATCCGCTTGCTGCTGATGACGTGTTGCCAGGTGGCAGTTATGTCGAACGGTGGGTTGTGTTGTGGGATCGAACAGAAACGTGGGAGATTTGTGACCATTATAATAATACATGTAGGTGTTGTAATGAAAGCCACATCGAGCATCACACATTTCTCCAAGAACATACCATACACTTTGATGTTTCCATGCTTTATCCTCCAGCAGACGTTGCTGATATCTTTGTGGAAAAAGAAGTGTTTGGTGATGCTCCCCATCCTGAGAGTCAAATCGACAATAATCTTGCTGTGCTCCGATCGGCCTATCCAGCCGTATTTGTATGCATCCGTGAAACGGTATTGGAAAGTAGAAGCATGGAAGGTTTAGTTGATGAAACATCTTATCAGTACGGAGATGGGCAGAACTATGCTATCGAATGGTTGCAAGGAATTGATGGCTGTGTGCTCGAGGCCCTGAACAATATTACCTCTTTAATCAAAGCTGATGGTGAACTATATGGGAACATCTCTACTCAATTCCAGGACTATGACCGTATTGAAGATATGGAAAAGGGAAGAATTGCTCTTCTTGAAAATTTTACTGAACGGCGCAGTGCATATCTACTGCAAGACCATTATTTGACGGAAGGGTCCTATAATAGTGCGGGTGCAAAAACTGTCTATGTCATGCGCCAGTGGTTTGTAGATCACATTCAAGAGGCACTCAGTACATCACCAACGGATGACGTGACTGACGAAATTGCCGAGCATCTTGGAGCCGACGGTCATGCAAAGTTGAAGGACTATGATAAGATGCAGGCTCAGTATGGTGATGTGCTCGGCAGTTTAGGATCGATTCAATTTGGTCTTGCTATGCAGTTGAATCGGCAGGATTCTGAGGAAGGATTGGGCTGGTCTGAAGAGGTTGCCCTTGCTGTTGATCAGTATCCTAATTACTTACTCTTTCACCCCAAAGTCAATGAAACCGGAGTGGAACAGCCTTGGTATTTTAATGTGAAAAATATCTGTCTCTTTGGTCCGACAGGATTACCCCTTTTACCCATTGGTGTTATTCCTTGGGTAGCAACAATTAACGTTTGGCCCATTGAGATTGAAGGTGCCTACGAACGATTTAAACTGGTGGATACTCTTGATGAGACACATGTCAATCCTTTGTTTGGCCACAGCGGGCAGATATATCAAAGAGAGGCATCACCTGTTAAAGATAAAATATGTTCTGGACAATTATTGGGGTTTACAAAAGGTATCTCTTTTAATTTTTGGACATTAAATATTGGTATTGTCCCCCCATCAAAATTACCTATTGGGGACCAAAATATACATGAAATTATCGAGTATTCTGACAATGAATAAAAAGCAGACGAAACAATTTAGGTTCATACGGAGGAATATAGGCTTGTTTTTGCTTGTAATGCTATTGATATGTTTATTTTTATCAACGGTAAACGCAGCGGAAAACGACTTTGGGATTGTCCACGCATGGATCAAGTTCGAAGATGGAGAATGGCAAACTGCAGGAATCGATGGTGTAACGTTAAAGGTTCACGAGCCATTTAAACTAAAGGTAACTGTGGACGCTAAAGTAGAATGTGATGTCTACGTAGTTATTGGCGGCCCTGGAAATACAAAAACGTATGAAACCGTTGAAGGACCTAGCAAATGTGGAACAGCACAAATTCCTGAGTATGTTGAGGATCTCGATTGCCCTGTAGGTTGGAATCGAACCTTTGAGTGGACCGTCTGCCCCACTGGAAACTGGACGCAGGGAACTGCTCCATTAAACTTACATGTTTTTTTTATAACGATGGGAGAAGATAAAAAGATTGCTCTCGGATTAATTAATGCATATATCTCTCCAGAAATCTGGGAGGGGACAGTACATGGCATAAACGGAGATTCTGACAGTACAACTAGTCAAAATACGCCGGGATTCGAAGGTGTTTTCTTATCGGCACTATTCGCTGTTATGGTAATGCTAAAAAGAAAACAACACAACTAATCTACCAGTCTTCGTCCTCTTCTTCATCTTCTTCTGGATTCTCTTCTGCCACTTCTGGTTCTTTCTTACGCCCAGGAATTAATTTCTTTAAATTCCTTACTTTTCTTAGCCCTGCTTTTACCTTTGATGTCTTTGCGGGAGCTTCTTCTGTTTCATCATCTTCTGCTTGTTTCTCTCGACGTAACCTTTGGAGAAGGGTATTCTTTTTATTATTACCTGTTAGTGACTCCCTTGGCGCTCGTAAATCAACATTAATAAGGGCCCCTTCTTCATCGAAACGGAGATGAAAAACACTACTTTTAACAGGAGAAGTTGATCGCTGTCTTTTCAGTGCAGATGATGCATCGCCTTTGGTTTCAAGTAGCGAAGGAGTTTCTTGAGCCTCATTATCGCCATCAAGGCATTCCCACTCAGGAAATTCCTCTTCAACAAGGGGAAGTTCCACCAAATCATCCATAGTTGGTTGAGAATGCTCTGAGGGGGTACCGTTTTTTACCCATTGTTCATACGCTTTAATTTCTTCAATACGTGTAAGAATCTCCTCATGCGTTTTCATAGGATAGTTCATATCTAGATATTCCTCTCCATCCTCGCTCATGATTATTGTCTCACCATGGTGACCCAAACCCTCAAACCACGTTATCTTTTATCACATATTCCATATAAAGCTATTGTGGAAAAATATTTGCTTTCAGTAGGTTTTATAATAAAATATTTGATGCGAAACTTTATGACAACTGTACGACAGGCAACCATTGATGATGCTCACATTCTTATCAATTTTCAACTGAAAATGGCACGAGAAACAGAACGAGTGGAGTTGGATAAAAACGCCGTAACACAAGGAGTAACACGCGTCTTTTGCGATTCCTCAAAAGGAAGCTATATTGTTGCTGAAGAAAAGAAAACGGTTGTTGGTTGCCTTCTCCTAACATACGAGTGGAGTGATTGGAGAAATGGTACCGTCTGGTGGATACAATCCGTCTATGTTGATCCAAAGTACAGGAGTAAAGGAGTATTTTCTCAGATGTATGCGTTTCTGAAGAAAAAAGTGACCGATGCGGATGATGTATTGGGGGTACGCTTGTATGTTGACAAAAACAACAAACGTGCACAAAAAACGTACAAAGCGCTAGGCATGAATGCAGAACATTATCTTCTTTATGAATGGATGAACTGCTTGTAAAAGACGTTTTCTGCCGAGCAAATGATGAAGCAGAGGGTTAATTCAACAATCTATTGATGATTGTAGTGATATGCCTTGAATAGAGCTGACAGGTTTCAGAGTGACGCCAAACTATTGATTCTGCTAGAGGAAGGTAGAAGTTTTCCTTTCACAAAACGACCAAAATAGCACAATAGATAACTATTTAAGTTGGGAGGTCGCTATGACTAAT
>JAFGDG010000059.1 GCA_016932245.1 Thermoplasmatota archaeon | reverse complement strand
CATAACTTTCTGGGGATACTCACGTCTTTCTTTTTGCATCCACTCTACGTACTCACATCTTTGTGTTCCATAGGAAACAAAGGGGTGCCCCATCTAAATCATGATTGTAAAAAACAAAGTAACACAGGCAGAAACCGACCTGTGTTTTCTAAAAGCGGCGTTATTTACTTAGCTACCGATAATAATAACATCCTTTACTGATTTTATTGATCCAAATGGGAACAATAGGTGTCCTTGTTCATCTAAATGATACAAACGAGGATCAACATCGTCTGATGGTTCGACAAGAATATTTTCCAACTCTCCCGTTTTACCGTCGACGGTTGAATTACGTAATATGCCCAAGTAAAGCCCTTCTTCACTCATTACTGTCTTTCCCCTCAGTTCGTTTTCAAGTATCTTCATTTATTTCCCTCCTTTTTATTATATACTTCTATAAATATTGAATATCTTTTTCGCTTTTATCCTTTTTGGCGATTCCACTTCCCAAACCTTCAGTCATTTTCGCATAGAAATTCATAACGTCTGGTGTAAGAGAAGCACGAACGCTGTTCATTGCCACGTTAAAATCTTTTTTGGTAACCTTTTTCGCTTTTGCGTCCGTTCTGATGGCAGTCATTCCCGCCTCTCTGCATAATGCTTCCAAATCAGCACCTGAATAGTTTTTGCAAAGTTTCGCCAACTCTTTGATATCAACATCCTTGCCGAGAGGCATTTCTTTGGTGTGTATTTTAAGGATTTCGAGACGTGCCTTTTCGTCAGGAGATGGCGTCAAAATTAAACGATCAAATCGTCCAGGACGCAGTAATCCTTGATCTATGATGTCAGGTCTGTTTGTTGCTCCTATGACAATAACGCCGGTCATGCTTTCTAAACCATCAATGCTGGTTAACATTTGGTTGACGACGCTATCCGTAACATGCGAGCCGCTGTATGTCCCTCTCTTGGGGGCGACAGCGTCCAACTCATCTAAAAAAACAATTGTTGGTGCAACTTGTCGAGCTTTCTTAAAGAGTTCACGGACTGCTTTTTCAGACTCGCCAACCCACTTGCTCATTACCTCTGGTCCTTTTATTGAAATAAAGTTGGCTTTCGATTCATGCGCAACTGCTTTTGCAAGTAATGTTTTTCCTGTTCCTGGCGGGCCATAGAGAAGGATTCCTCGTGGTGCTTGAATTCCCATTCGCTTAAACGCCTCTGGTTTTGTCAGAGGCCACTCTACCGCCTCTCGTAAGTTTTGTTTCACTTCTTCAAGACCGCCAACCTGGTCCCATGATACTTTTGGTACCTCCACAAAAAACTCCCGCATCGCGGAAGGCTCAATGCCGCGGTGTGCGTTTTCAAAATCCTCTTTTGTTACTTCCATCTTCTCAAGGACATCTACAGGGATTGGTTTTTCGAGATCGATTTCAGGGAGGTACCGTCTGAGGGCGTTCATGGCGGCCTCGCGGGCAAGCGCGGCGAGATCAGCCCCCACAAACCCATAAGTTATATCCGCCAGATCGTCTAAATTCCAATCATCGCCCAGAGGCATCCCTCTGGTGTGAATCTGCAAAATCTCTTTCCGTCCTTTGCGGTCGGGGACACCAATTCTAATCTCCCTATCAAATCGTCCTGGCCTTCGTAGCGCAGGGTCTATGGAGTCAGGAATATTTGTTGCCCCGATTACTATTAATTTGCCCCTTCCTTTCAGGCCATCCATCAGCGTTAACATCTGCGAAACAACACGACGCTCGACCTCTCCGTGGACTTCACTTCGTTTTGGGGCTATTGCATCAATTTCGTCGATGAAAATGATGGACGGTGCATTTTTTTCAGCATCTTCGAAAATTTTTCGTAAATTTTCTTCACTTTGGCCATAAAACTTACTCATAATTTCGGGCCCGTTAATGGTATAAAAATTTGCGCCAGATTCATTGGCTACTGCCTTTGCAATGAGTGTTTTTCCTGTTCCCGGCGGCCCGTGGAGTAGTACTCCCTTGGGTGGATCGATACCTAAACGGTCAAAAATGTTGGGGTGCTTGATAGGTAATTGTATCATTTCCTTTACTCTCTCGAGTTCGTCTTTAAGCCCACCAATATCTTCATAACTTACTCGCGGCCCCTCAACTTCTGTTGATTGTACTGCTTCTTCTTTTACCTTGATGGTGGTTTCTTCTCCGATGGACACAATGCCTGAAGGAGTAGTGTTGGTAATAAGAAACGGAAGTGCACTGCCAAACAGGGCAATGCCTGGAATGATGACGCTATCTCCTTTTGTTAGAGGACGTTTCAGCAGGCCTTTTTTTATGAGAACGTCAATGCCGCTGCCAAACTGAATTTGTTGCCCCTTCGAAATCAATGGAGCAAGAGTCACTTCGCGAGCGCCTTTCACCTCAGCACTTCGTATTTTTACTCTGTCACCAAGACCGATGCCTGCGTTTTTTCTTGTTAAGTTGTCAATTCGAATGATTTGCTTTCCCTCATCAGTAGGGTGAGCTCTCCACACCACCGCAGAGGTAGTTTTTGTACCCTCGATTTCTATGACATCTCCTATGGACAAGTCTAAGTCAATCCTTGCTTGATGATCAATACGCGCTCTTCCATACCCTACGTCTTGTTGGAACGCTTCAGAGACCTTGAGTATTATTTCTTTTTGTTTCATATGCTCCCACCAAATAGAGATGATTTTAGCAAGAAGAAAGACACTCATATAAATGTTTCTGTATATTAATTTTATAAGATATATTTATATATCAATATAATTATATTGTCTGGAAGAAGTATGGAATTAAAATACTATTCTTTACTCTTTTCTATCGTCGGTATTGCTGTCTTATATGTTTTATCATTGCTTGTACAGCCAACCGTCATAAGTCTTCAAGACCTGCCGCAATATGAAGGGAAACAGGTTATTGTTCAGGGGACTGTTATTAAAAACTACCAAACAATATATGGAAGCCACCTTATCACACTGAAAGAAAACCACACAACAGCAACCGTCTTTGTAGAAGGTTCGCCCTCATTTATAATAGAATATGGCGACACGATACAAGCCGAAGGGGCAGTACAACAATATGAGGATGAATGGGAGATTGTTGTGGATGATGAGAAGCACATCTCACTTCTCCAAAAATGGCAGAACGTTTCCTTTCCTCTTTGGCAACTAGCGGGGTGGCCAGAACGATACAAAGACACAAACGTTAATGTCACAGGATATGTGGATGTTATTTATGATACATATTTTTACCTCATAGATAAAGAGGAAAAACACTCGATTGTTGTTTTTTGCGCATCACCAACATACGGAACTCTTTTTCCAGGAAAAGAAGTCAGCGTCGCTGCAACATTTATTTTTGATGAATGCACCTTCCGTTATGCCTTAGATGTCTGCAAAGAATCTCATGGCATTTTCTTCTCTCAAGAGGAGGATAGATGATAGAGTTATTGTTGTTGATTCTCTTTTGCGTAATGGGTGTTATTACAGGAATTGCAACGGGACTCCTTCCCGGATTACATGTAAACAATATTGCACTTATTTTACTCTCTGTATCAGGTGCCATCATTGGTGCATTTAGTTTTTTGTTTGAATATGGCATATCCGAACAGTTTATTTTGATCCTTATTTGTGTCTATATTATCTCAACCTCAATCAGTCATACCTTCCATGATGTCATCCCCTCTACATTCCTTCAGTAGATGCTAAAGTAGTTTTCGATACGCCAAAAACCAACATAAAAACAAAAAAGAAGACGTTAGATCCTATTAAAAAACGTTAAAAAAAGTTGGTTAGAGTGCTTTTTTGACTGGTATTTTTGTCAATGCACCAACAAGCATTCTGATACACACTAAGAGATTTAATGTTTTCTATCAAAAACTAAAAGCATTTTAGCCACCTGGGTCAATCACCATTAACATAGTGCCAAAATATTTTGATGTAACCAGATGATCCTCACCAACAACCCCGAATAGATGCAGCCAAATAAGAACATCACAAAGGATCCACAGATTATAAAGAAGCACGCTGAACAT
>JAFGDG010000007.1 GCA_016932245.1 Thermoplasmatota archaeon | reverse complement strand
TGATTTGGATGTGGTGCGACAAAATTGTGAGAAGATTCATCTTGAGAAGGGTATCAAGACTTTACGCTGCGGAAGTCCTGAACAGTATTTGCTTATTCACAGACGTGCTAGAAAATTGAAGGCCTCTCAACAATGGAAGCCTAAAGGCTCTTATGGGAAATATGTGTGTGGGGATACCTATACAAGTGCGTTCAGATTGAATGCAGTAATTAAGCGAAACCAGATGGGGCCAGATGGAGCTTTTGGTGTAATTTTCCGGGTGACAGATTTGGCCGAAGGTGGAGAAGGCAAAGATCCCGTTCTCGGACGAAATTACTTCAATGGTTATAGTTGTATGATCAGTGCTGAAAACGTCACTTTGTACAAGCACATGTATTGCCAAGAGACTCTGGTTGAGGTTCCACATACTGAGTTTCTTGGTAAACCTCTTTCTATCCTGGTAATCGCAAAAGAACAAGACATTCAGATTTTTTTAGAAAGCAAGCTGGTCATTACCTACAGAGATTCAGAAAATCCATTTCTATATGGAAAAGCTGGAATACGATATGTTAGCTCGCTCATGGATAGTGCTGAGGTTGCACTCACCTGTTTAGATTAATAGGAAACAATTTTGGAGGAATATATGCAAGTTGTCCCGAGGGGAGAGTACCCGAGACCGAATTTTATCAGAGAGCACTGGCTCTCTTTGAATGGAACCTGGGAGTTCTCATTTGATCAACCGATTTTTAATAGCCAAATTACTGTTCCCTTTGTATATGAAGCAACAATGTCGGGGATTGGTGATACTGCATTTCACGAAACGGTATGGTACCGTAAGAGGTTTATGCTTGATAAGCAATATGATGGGCATCGGGTTATACTGCACTTTGGGGCTGTTGATTATTTCTGTGAGGTTAGAGTTAACGGAGATTTAGTTCTGACCCACGAAGGTGGCCAGACTTCTTTTTCAGTTGATATCACCGACAATGTACAGTTTGGGTCTGAAACATTTGTAATGCTCAAAGTCAATGATGACCCTTACGATATGGAGATTCCTCGAGGAAAACAGTATTGGGAAGAAAAGCCCAAGAGTATTTTTTATATGCATTCCTGTGGCATTTGGCAAAGTGTATGGATTGAGTATGTACCCCAGAGCTATATTGCTTCAGTGAGGATTACCCCATTATTTGATGAAAAGGCTGTAAAATTTGATTATCGTCTTGTGGGGGAGAAAGACCATGTTTTTGAGACAGAGCTCTTCTTCGAAGGTCTTTCGATTGCTTCCATTGCAATAAATACGAAAAGTCTAAAGGGTAGCTTCAAGATATTATTGCAGGATACAGCACAACGACATTGGAATTTCTATGAAGATATGGCTTGGTCCCCTGAAAACCCAAGGTTATTTGATGTCAATTTTAGGTTGAAAGGTTCTTTTTCTGTTACTGATGAGGTGCAATCATATTTTGGAATGCGAAAGATTTCCATTGAGAATGGTATCTTCATGCTGAATAATCGACCATATTTTCAACGGTTGGTCCTTGATCAAGGGTACTGGCCAGAATCATTGATGACAGCACCTTCAGATGATTCATTCATTGAGGATATTAAACTCGTCAAGGCGATGGGATTCAATGGAGTAAGAAAACATCAGAAGGTAGAGGATCCTCGGTTTCTGTTCCATGCAGATAAGATGGGGTTGTTGGTTTGGGGTGAGATTGGTTCAGCGCATAACTATTCGGTCTCCTATGCTTCAAGAATGTACAAAGAATGGATGGATGTTCTCGTACGTGATTATAATCATCCATGTATTGTTGTTTGGACTCCATTAAACGAATCATGGGGTATCCAAGAGGTATTGACGAGCAAGGAACAGCAAGCTCATTGTAATGCTCTCGTGCAAATGACAAAGTCAATCGATGGTACAAGGCTTGTTGTCGATAATGATGGTTGGGAGCACACTTGCGGTGATATTTGGTCAGTACATGATTATGAAGGGAATGCAGAAGAGTTTGCAAAGCATTATCTAACAACCAATGCTCTTTTATCATTCAAACCCGCGGGAAAAGAACATTTTATCAATGGCTATACATCGAACGGTAAACCGATCCTAGTGAGTGAATTTGGTGGAATCAAATTCATTGAAGAGGGTAGTGCAGATTCTCAGGAATCCTGGGGGTATACCGCTGATACAACTGCTGAATCTTTCGAGAAGCATCTTGCTTCGCTTTTTAAGGCTCTCCAAGCGAGTAGTATTGTACAAGGCTACTGCTATACCCAACTTACTGATGTTGCAACAGAGAGGAATGGATTACTCACAGAGAAGAGAGAACCCAAAATTCCGGTAGAATCTATGAATAAGATCAACGAAGGATAGATTTTTGGTATTTGACATCTAATAAACAAGACTTTGTCTTCTATGATGTGGTGGCAGGAGGTTTCCTGTCACCACACTGCTATGAGTGGGCAAACTAGATATCACACAGGTAAACGTCTGGTACGTAGAGCAAATGGCTTTCAATATTTTTCAGATGATTTTTTGGTTCTATCTCACAGAAGCGATGTCATATACAGAGGGAGATAGATAATATCCTCTTCTATCTTTAGATCACTGGGATGTAATATATAGCGAGTAAGTAGTTGTGCAGCAAACTTTGCCTTGAATTTCTGCAGAGATTTTAAGGAATAATTCTTGCTGGATTTTACCTCAATAGGGCTTATGTTGTGTCTGTTG
>JAFGDG010000058.1 GCA_016932245.1 Thermoplasmatota archaeon | reverse complement strand
TAGCGGGTATGGGGGGAAAAGTTGGCCTCAAGGGGACCGACGGTGTGGTAGATAAAGCGCTTAACCTTGGTGCTAAACCGGTGGCGCCTGCAAGAGCAAAAGAGACATTGGATATCTTCCAGTCGTCGACCCATGATAAAAAAGACGATATTGCCTGGGTGACTTGTGCAGGAGATATGGGAGCTTCTGAACTCAAAGCGGCTGATATCGGCAATTTCTCTATAGTATACACTCCTTCAACTGAACGCACCTCTTCGCAAGATACAAAAAATGCATGTAAACAGCTGATGAAACAGAATATTGACTTGATTTTGTTTTGCGGAGGAGATGGGACCGCACGAGATATCTTCTCTATTATGGGGGGTACAATACCGATGCTTGGCATACCGGCAGGAGTCAAAATGCATTCTGGTATTTTTGGTATCAACACCAGCGCTTCAGCAAAGATTCTCCATGAGTTTGTCCGAGGACATCTCACTCTTGGAGACGCTGAGATTTTAGACCTTGACGAGGACAAATACCGAAAAGGAGAGTGGAATATTCGATTATTTGGTATCGCAAAAGGCATTGTTGAACCAACGTATGTACAGGTAGGAAAAACAAGCTTTGAGTCAGTGTCAGAAGATGAGGTTCGCGATGAACTAGCTGAACATATTGGCGATGAAATGGATGAACACCCCGAGACTCTTTTTTTCTTCGGCTCAGGAGGAACTATTGCATATATTGCTCAAAAATTGGGTGTAGAGAATACTCTATTGGGAATTGATGCCATCTATCAAAAAAAAACGATTAAGAAGGATATGAATGAGCAGCAAATTCTTGGTCTTCTTGATAAATATCCAACAGCAAAACTGGTACTTAGTCCTATTGGGGCACAGGGTTTTATTTTAGGTAGAGGCAATTTGCAACTCAGCCCTGCAGTTATCAATGTCATAGGTATCGACAATATTATCGTTATCTCTACACCATCAAAGCTTATGTCCACGCCAGTTATCCGTGTTGATACGGGGGATGCAGAGCTGGATAAGCGCTTTGCAGAAAAAGGATTGATGATGGTTCTTATTGGGTATCGATTAAACAGAGTCGTGAAAATCCAAATAACGTAAACTCTTCTGTGAGAGACATGGCAATCTATCATAATAGATAAATTTATAGTATTTCTGTACCATACAACTAAAAAGGAATGACAAATCGATGGAAAAACCACGACTCATTTATGTATTAAGTCTCTTATTGCTTACTGTTGGTGTGTTATTTCTTCGATTGGGTATCTTTTCAATAGAAATTCTTCTTGATATGTCGAACTGGTATAGCAAGGTCCCCGTCTCTTTAATATATATTCTTCATTTTTGGTATTTAGTTTCAGCTATTGCAAGTATTGTGCTTGCGAGTTCCTTTTTTGTTCTTTTATATGCAACGATTAAACGCTATCATTGGGCGCGTAATGCGGGCATTGTCCTTTCTACTCTTTATCTCATCGTTTTTGGTATGCTCCTTGCAGCTCTTATGGTAAATTCAGTGATCTTTCATGATGAATTTTCTATTGCAAGTCTAGTCACCATCATTGTTGCCTTCTTTCTTGATTTTGGTATTGTGTTTTTACTCACACGTCCAGCCGTCAGACTCTATTTTCAACAACCTTTATAGTGAAGAGGAAAGATAGTTGATCTTCAAGAAAGATAGAAGACAAACCAACAACTTTTAATAGACTCATTTGTTTCACAGAATCTGGCGAAATCACATGCCGTTATCTCAGGGAGGTACATTTGTTATGAATCGAAATCCAACTGCATTTTTAAAAGAAGAATATGAAGAACTTGTGGAAAAAGACTTAGACTGGAAATTACGCATTTTAGAATCTGGTTCTACTCCCCACTCCATTGTTGATGGAAAAGAAAGTATTATGTTGTGTTCTAACAACTATCTGAATTTGAGCAATCACCCCCGTCTTATTCAAAGTGCTGTTGATGCCGCAAAAAAATTTGGTGCAGGTTCAGGATCAGTACGAGCCATAGCAGGAACGATGAAATTGCATATGGATGTCGAAAAACGATTAGCACAATTTAAACGCACTGAATCATCCTTGATTTATCAAACAGGATTTGCTGCAAATGCAGGGCTTATTCCCCAGCTTGTAGGAAAAGGCGACATTATTATTAGTGATGAATTAAACCACGGCAGTATTATTGACGGAGTGAGACTCACGAAAGCTGATCGTGCTGTCTATAAACACTGTGATGTGGGAGAACTCGAGAAGGTGTTGAAAGAAGCAGATAAGAAAAAGTACAGACGAATCCTGATTATTACTGACGGCGTCTTTTCTATGGATGGCGATATTGCTCCTATGGATAAGATAGTGAAACTTGCAACAGAGTATGGTGCAATGACCTATGTTGATGATGCGCATGGTGAAGGGGTTATTGGTCCTGATGGTCGCGGTATCGGTGCACATTTTGGGATCGAAGGAAAAATTGACGTAGAAATGGGGACCTTCAGTAAAGCGTATGGTGTTGTTGGGGGACTTATTGCTGGAAGCCAGGATTTGGTCAATTTTGCGTATAACAAATCACGAACGTGGCTACTGAGTGGCTCACATCCGCCTGCAGTTGCGGGTGCTCAACTTGCCGCCATTGATGTGTTGGAAACGGAGCCCAAGCATGTCAAAAACTTATGGGATAACACTAAATACTTCAAAAAGGAACTAAAAGCGATGGGCTTTGATACGGGCCATAGTGAAACGCCCATTACTCCAGTTATTGTTGGGGAATCCAGCAAAGCAAAGGAACTCAGTGACGAATTATTCAAGGAAGGTGTCTTTGCATTACCTATTGTTTTTCCTATGGTGGCGCGGGATAAAGCACGCATTCGAACCATGATGAATGCAGGATTAACGAAAAAAGACCTTGATTTTGCCTTGGACAAATTCGAAAAGCTGGGTACGTCATTGGGCATCTTGTAATATTTCTTGATGTTTTGAGAATGGGAGGGTAGTTCTATGGCTGATAGTGTGCAACTCCATCATGTAGCCTTACAATGTACTGACCGTACACAAGCGCAACTATTTTTCACTAAAATCCTGGGCATGACGCAAGAAAAAACGTTTACTCTTTCTGCAGCATTGTCACAAGCCATATTTGATATTGATGAGACTGTTGATGTTGATGTGTATTGCAATGCTACTACGCGATTTGAGATATTTTGTACTTCTCAAATGCCTCGTCTTGCGTACCAACATGTGTGCCTAGTGGTTTCTGATAAAGACAGGTTTATTGAGCGATGTAGGCACTATGGTTTGGAACCATTCACGATACCAAAAAGTGGAAGAACCTTGCTTTTTATACACGACTTCTCAAGAAATGTATATGAAATTAAAGAACAACAATAAACGCATTTGAAAGGCTAATCCTTTGATTTACTTACCCATTTCCCCTTCTTTTTTTGGCTCAGCACTTTTTCAATGATTGTTTGCTCATCTGCTTCAACGATAGATTTGTCTTCTGCTGTATTCTGATACTTTTTTAATGCATTTTCAATGGCACTGTCGTCTGCCTTGGCAATCAATCCTTTGTCTTTTTCAGGTATTTCTTTTTCATCTTTTGGTTCTTTTTCGCTTCTGCCTTCAACCTCAAACACTTCTTCTTTATTGGATTGTTCGAAAGGGGGCATATCGACATGTTCTTCTTTATCTTTGTTTTCTAAAGAAGGGAAAGGAGATTGTTTTTCATCCTCCTCTTTTTCTGGTGTGGATTCAGAAGGGTTGGGTACCGGTTCAAATTCCTTTTCTATTTCTGGTTCTTGTGGTTTGCTCTCTTTCTTTTCCTGTGTCGGTGGCGCTGGTTTCTTAGGCATGGGAGGTGACCCCCTTGCAGGCATGAGATTGAATGCATCATTTAGAAAGTCCTTTTCTTCTACCGTGGGGATCCAGTAATATCCTTCTGTGTCCTTAAAAATATTAGGTGCATCCTCGTCAAAATGAGTCATAATGGTAAGTGTATTAGAGTGCTTATCTTTACATATTTCAAGTTTAATGTGAATCTTTCCTTCTTTAGGCATATGAAACCATCTCTCCTCAGTTAGAAAACGAATCACGTAATAGGACTTATAGATATCGGTCGATGAAAACGTATTTTGATCCGTTATTCTCCTTACAAATTGGTATTTTTTGTTTTAATAATTTTGTTGAAATGCGTTATTTTATGATAATAGTGTTTAAGAGGTAAGGCAAGGACCTACCATCTTTGCTTGGAGAAAGCAATCTATCAATAATCCGTTCCATGATTGTTTTTAATCCAAGACTTCCTTCAGATATTTCTTCTGTAGAATCACTACTAGTAATGATCTGATTATTTTTTGCGTATTTGTTCATGACAATGTTTCCGTCTCTGTTCCCCGTAACAGTACAATCAATGATCTGATTGTCAGACGATGCGGAAAGATAAATGCCATGTACTCGGTTATCGTAAATGTGACAATTTTCGATAATATTCCGGTCATTTCCTGAGGCAATCGCGTCAACTCCTGTATGAGTATTTTGATAGAATTCACAGTCCTTGATGAGATTGCCTGAGGAATGCTGTAATTCGATACCGTCACAATTGTAAGAAAAAACACAGTTAATAATGCTATTGTTGTTGGATGGGGCTGATTCACTTCCAAGGATTGCTATTCCTTCATCTTCACAGCGTTCAAATGTGCAATTAGTTATCTGATTACCTGAGGTCCATATCGCAATACCAATGGGATTGTCATAAAACAGACAGTCGTTGATGTTGCAATCTGAAGCAACTATGTGTATACCTGTTGAATAGAGGCCTGGGGCTCCATTGGAAATGCTGAGGCCTTGTATGGTGATGCCTGGAGCCCCAAGACGGAGTGCATATTTGTTCTGCTCAGAGATGGGATTGATAATCGTCTGTTCTCTATCCTCTCCTATCAGGCTGATTTTCTTGTTAATACGAAGTATCTCTGTATATTCTCCGGGATGAACAATAATCGTTGATCCGGTTGGTGCGTAGGCGATTGCTTGCTGGATGGTGCGGTAATCTCCGTTTCCCTGTTGACCGACGGTTATGATGTTTTCATCGTGGGCACTCGCACTAGACGTAAGAACTGTTCCTATAAGACAGAACAACGTAGCCAGTACGGCGACCGCAGATGTTCTCCTCTTCATCTTACCATTCCACGTTAGCTGTTAGCGTGTTAATAACTAACGTGGTATCTTTTGTCAGCTAGTGTATTTAAAGCTTTTTTGTAAAAATGACAAAATGAAAATCAGTCACTGATATATCAAACAAAACGATATGATTGTATTATGAAACAATCTTTCCTTTGAGCTCGTTACAAGTGGCAACAATCTTATTGTATGTTTCAGGACTACAGTTCACTGTAAGAATCACATGGTCATTATAGGCAATGTTGGTGACATGTGCTTTTTCATACACCCCCGATATGAATGATTGTACTTGTTTAGTAAGGGGCAATTGTATGGTTAACGAAGTCAGGTGGGGCAAAGATTCATGGATGGTGGCAAGTAGCATATCAATGTGTTGTTTTTCTGCAACTGAGACAGGAATAAGCGGTTTATGTTTCAGCGTCTCTTGCTGTTTGAGATAGGTAATTCGCTCATCAAGTTCCCTGCCAGTAAGCACATCAATCTTGTTCAACACTATAATTACGGGAGAAGTAACGCCAATTTCACTCAGCTCACGAAGAGAGACGTGTAATTTCTTATCCACCACTGTTTTCTCTTCACTTGCATCGGCAACCAACAGTACAACATCGGCAACAGCAATTTCTTCAAGTGTAGAATGAAACGCATCGATGATTAGGGTAGGAAGATCTTGGATGAACCCCACGGTGTCGGTCAAAAGAATGGGAATTTCTTTTGTTGAAATTTTCCTTGTTGTTGTAGAGAGTGTAGAAAATAAACGTCCCTCAACCTTCACTTTTTCTCTGGCCAATAGATTTAATAAACTGCTTTTTCCTGCATTGGTGTACCCTGCTAATGACACAAGATAAAATCCACCAGTATGTCGATGCTTTCGCCTCATCTCTCGCTCATCGCGAATTTTGTCTAAATCCTCTTTAATTTTTTTGGTTTGTTTTTTAATAGTCTCATAGTAATCGTCAACTTGGTACTCTCCACCTGCCATAAATCCAGGATGTTCCCCAGCACGTGCACGATGAATAAGCTCTCGTACGAAAGGGCGTTCATACTGTAGCCGTGCAAGCTCTACTTGCAGTCGCGCTTCCTTACGATCGGCCCGTTCTGCAAAGAGCGCGAGAATGAGTCTTACACGATCAAAGACATCTTTTTGAAATGCTTTCTCAAGAAAAAACCATTGAGAGGGTTTGAGATCACCATCAACAATAATGATATCGATCTGCTGTTCTTGGGATTCAATCTTTTTTTGTATCTCTTCAATTTTTCCTGGGCCAATGTAACTATTTGCATCTGGGTGATTGCGGTGTTGAATAATGGTATCAATAATCTTATAGTCAAGTGATGATGCAAGCTGACTAATCTCAGCAACATCATCATATAATGAGATAATAAGAGCGTTTTTTTCATTCATAGTAAGACGATACCCATAACCATTAACAGCCCCCCTCCTTTAACACTGTTGATTCGTTTTAGTTATCAGTATTGCCTCGTCTCAAGAAATCGATGCAATAGACATAGAGTGCACGGACTACGAGTTCTACTCGACACTCATGGATACTTCGCTGGCCTGTTAACACATCAAGAGCCATATCGGCAAGTTTTTTATCTTTATTTAACAACTTGATGAGCTTCTCCGTTTGGTTGGTCCAACTTGTTGTTGTTTTTAAAAGAATTTTAAGGTCTTTTCCAAACTGTTTTTTCCACCGTGTTTGATACTGTGATAACGCATCGTCACTATAATTATGCGATACGAGGGCATCACCAACAACTTCTGCAGCAATTTTTCCGGAGTGCATGGCATAATGAATGCCTTCTGCAGTAACAGGATTGATGAGTCCGGCTGCATCGCCACAAAGTATCACTCGATCAGCGTATGTTTTGTCTAGCGGATACAATGGTGTTGCTCCACCTTGTATCCGTCCCGTACCAAATGAGGGGGGAATAAGGGACTGTTTTTTCAACTCGACAAGATACTGTTGATATTTCTCTCTCAGGTTATTTTTTCCCTCTCTTTTCTGTTTCAATGGTATAATTTCCCCGATGCCCACATTGAGGTGTTCCTTTTTTGGAAATACCCATCCGTATCCTGACATTCCTTGAAAATGGAGATGTACATGCAACGTTCTTGTGTTCTTAAACCACTGATCCATTGTAGCCTTTCCAAGTTTTTGCTCTTGGAATGCACAGACGCCCATACTCTCGCGAGATGATGCCAATCCTGCTTTTTTTGCAATAGTACTCCATACTCCATCAGCACCGATAACAATGTGCGACGTTATGGATGATTCATCATCAAGCATAATGGTTGCATCGTCCTTTGAAATCACAAGATCCGTTACTGTTTTCCCATCCATAAACGTGGTACCATGTGCCACTGCAAGTTTTACCAGGTCATGATCAAATTTTTCTCTGACCACCATAGCAACAGTCGGTTTTTCTCTTTGTAATTGAACTTTGGATTTGGAAAAGGAAGAATGGACCCATCCAGTATAGGAATACGAATCGATTAATTCTTCGAGATACGAGAACTGCTTAAGGAGGCGAACAGGTATCCCGCCACCGCATGCCTTTTTTCTTGGAAATTTGTCTTTATCGATAAGTAGAACCGATATTCCTTGTTCTGAAAGATGTTTTGCAGCTGTGGACCCTGCAGGTCCTGCCCCCACAACAACGACCTCGTAATCCATAGGTCATCACTACATATCAACAGTGGACAATTTATATACTCTTGCTCTGTTGTCACAAAAACTAAGAATGGTAACTACACTACATATGAGGGACGGTTGGAAGAACACTCATGAGCAACCAAGACTACGTGTGTAAATATTGCGGAGCAAAGATGCACAAGTTTGATTACGAAATGTATAATGGTTACTGCGGTAAGTGTAGAGAGATTCTTGATTGGAAGAGAACATTAGATAATATCAAAGAATTTAAAAAATAATTATTAAGATAGGGGGCATTACAACTTTTCTGCAAATGCATCCAACTTCGTTTCCCACCCGTCTATCAGAGCGTTGCCAGATTTTATATCCTTGCCAACCTTGAAATCCGTCTCTGCCAGCTTTACCATGTTCTTTTTTGAAAGTAATTTTTCCATCTTTTGAAGTCTGTTCTTGTCCATGCCATGGGTGTTGATAATTCCGTATTTCTTTCCTTCCATTCCTTCAAGATTTTTCATGAATGTCTTCATGTTGCGCTGGAGATTGAACGCCTCTGCCGCAGCAGAGAATACATAGACATCTGCTTCCGGTAAAGCAACAGGATTTGCCTCATCGGTCGTTAAAATCTGTGTTTCTGCGTTTTTCTCTTTCAGTTTTTCGGCGAGATGATTCACTATCTTTTTATTGTGTCCATATCTTGACCAGTAGACCATAACATACTTCATGAAGTCACCGAGAGTAGATAACAGTTCATGTATAAAAAATGCAGGGGACGGGGGTTGAACTCATAATTGCCGGTAAAAATAAATATTTTTAGTCCCATCTTTTCAAATTTGATAGTTTTTCTGATAATTCGTCAAAAACCATTTGTTTTTTCTTTTTATTTAAGTGGAATAAAGTCTTAAAAATCATCGCTCTCGATATCGTAAAAATATAATTCATTTTTATAACACTATCTTTTACGGCCCCTTCCTGTTTAGAAAGTGGTATTCCTTTCATTTTTAGATTACTTGTAATGCCTGCTACAACAACATTATCAAATTCCTCAAATAAGATGAGAGCGGGCCTCTTTTTTATTTCATAAGTATCTGTAAATTGTATTTTAGCAATTATTACATCGCCAGATCTAAGCATTTTCCCAAGCCTCGTCGTCTTCGTTATCCCAGAGTTCTTTCATCTTTGGTTGTTGAATTTTATGTAAAAATTCATCATATTGATTTCTCTTTTTTACATTTTTAAAAATTTCTATCATATGGATAATTAATTCATTATATGTCTGTCTCGGATGCTCCCTAATCTTTTTGAGAGATTTGACAACTGATTTATCTAATTGTATAGTGGTTGGGTTATTCATTATATGTCCCCTATAGTTACTATATAACTTTTTATATATAAGCTTTTCTTTAACTGATAAGAAGATAATGTGGAGGATGAGGTTTGAA
Organism: Thermoplasmatota archaeon; assembly: GCA_016932245.1. Lineage (GTDB taxonomy): Archaea > Thermoplasmatota > E2 > DHVEG-1 > DHVEG-1 > JAFGDG01. Next base: position 781 of record JAFGDG010000058.1, on the reverse strand, counting down.
ATCCCCAGCCAATTACTATCGCTTTTTCTTAAAATATTGTAAGGTAGAAATGAACCGTTGAATTGCAGTAATATTACCTACTATGGCAAAATAAATCAGCATCCACTCAAGCAACGAAAAGCCAAAGGGCAACTGAACGCTAGGATACATCAACAAAATGTGTTGAATGAGAGGCAGGACCATCAATAACACCAACCGATCAGCCCGCCCTAATAGTCCTGCATATTCTCTCTTATAGCCAACTGCTTGCGCTTGGGTTCCCATGTAACTCGTGAGTAACATTCCAACGATAGCTAGAAGCCCAATTCTAGCATCACACCACGCGCTGAGTGCAAGACCGCCAACGATAAACACATCGGCATAGCGATCGAGTGCATGATCAATATAGTCTCCTTGTTTTGATGTTTTGTTTGTTAACTTTGCTACTTTTCCATCAATGGCATCAAAAAATCCGTTCAGAAAGACAAACAACACACCGCCGTAGAGATAATAATTGAGCAGTTCTTCTTCAGGGGAGGAAAAATAAAAAAACAATCCTGCAAGAAAGGCAAAGACAGCCGATAGTGCTGATAACGTGTTGGGACTGATGCGCGAAAATTTTCTGGCAATGACCACTAATAGTGGGTCGACATTTTTCCGTTGCCCGTCAAGAACCATATTCTTCTCCCGTTCTCACTAATCCTGCAAGAGTTCATCAGACCAATCAATATTGCCTATATTATATTTTTTTCTTTTTTTAAAGTTATGTTGTATGATATCCTGCACTGTTGACACAACACCC
>JAFGDG010000057.1 GCA_016932245.1 Thermoplasmatota archaeon | reverse complement strand
TCTTTTGCATACGACTCTGGCTTCTTTTTCCTTCTTATGATGCTTGTAGCCCTATTTTTAGATTTTCTAGATTTTTTTCTAGTTGTTCGAAATACTCCATGTTATCTACAGTACCAGACATCAAATACAGTTTAAGAATTTGAATATTATCACCGGTTTCTGACTCAAGTGTACTTTTTAGGGTCTGTGCATAACTATCAGAGTAGATGGGGTCAACATAGACTACGTATATTTCGTGTTCAATCATGGTGCTGACTAATGTCGCAATCGTTGATGCACTTGGTTGCTCATCAGCGGATAAACCAATAACTCCATGCTGATGAAAACCATACCGATCGGCAAGATATCCAAACGCTGCATGAGTGACAAATATTGCATCCTTTTGTTTTGTTGACAATCCTTCTTGAAATGCTGTGTCTAATTCCGTGAATCGTTGTTGTAACAGGTTCCATCGCTGGGCGTAATAGTCTGTATGTTCAGGGTCTTTTTCAACAAGTGCATCATATATACTTTCTGCTTGCTGTTGAGCGATATATGGGCTTATCCATGTATGAGGATCATACAACTCATGGTCTTCGTGTTCATGCACAGATGTCTCCGGTGTTATTGTTGCTATAACAAAATTAGTACCCAATGTTCCTTCCAACTGATACTGTGCCTCGATTGCTGCGTCATCTAGATGAATCATATATGCATGTCCGTCTCTTGTTACCACCCAGACATGTCCTGTGACCGGATCGACCGTCACCCGCATCGCCTGGGGGAAGGTACCATCGAGAGATATGGATGTTACTTGTTCTGTTTCAATATTGACAAGATATACGTATCCATTCTCAGGATCTGCAAGCAGGACGATTCCTTCTGAAGCGACGAATTCGGAGTTTACATACCCGTACTCATCCAGGCTTACCGCAGTGATGTTGACATCGATTTCATGCGTCAGTGCTCCCGTCAAAAGGTCGTAGACGACGACGCTGTCATACTCCAGACCATTGGCAAGGTTTCTGACATAGGATACCAAGGATTTTCCATCAGCAGAAATCCAGGATCGGACAAGTCGAAAACCATTATTTGATAGATGAGAATATGAGAAATTTCCCTCAGTTGTATCCTTGGAAACAGAGGTGATGCCGTCTGCGCAGTTGAAATAGACTTCTTTTGTCTCAGGAGAGTAGACTGCTCCATGGGGACTGTTACCGGCGTCACCTGGTCGATAGATCGTTCCGTTTTCTGCGTACAAAACGAGAAGATTTGAACCTTGATTTGATTTCATATCACCACTGTAGAGGAAGCCCTGTTCATCGAACGCAATCGTTGCGTGACTGTCCGATGCCGTTCCTCCATTTTCATAATGGACATATTGTGCTGGCGCAGAAACAGGGATGACAAGTGTTTTTTTTACGTCGTCTTCTGAAAATGCAACCCGAGTGCCATCAGGAGATATCGCTGAATGAACTGGTTTTCCAGCGGATATTCTGATGAGAATCTCGGCATCATGAAAATGATCGCCATGGATTCCTGTGTTGATGACAACAACTTCATCGGTTCGTGGACAAAAGAGATACCAATACCCTTGACTTGATTCTACAAGGGGCGGGCTGTCAAAATAACCGCTGAACGGTGGGAGTACATCTGCTGCAACATCATTTAATGTTGTGTGCAGCGCTGCGTGCCCCTCAGGAGCTAAATCATACACCAGGGTTCTTTCATTGTCGTTATCAAACAAGAATAATCGCGTAGTCTGTTCTGTTTCACTTTCAAGAAGCATGATATTTTCTGTTGTTTCAACGGTTATCTTTCCCGTAGTATCAATGCTTGAGAGTATGTCTTCTTCAAACCAATGATCCAGGTTTGCCCCATTGTATAATAAGATATCTGCGTTGCTTGCTGCAGTAATATCTGAGATTGATGGTTGCCAGGCGTGTAGTTCAGTGTTGTCCGGTATTAATTGAGTGACGGTGACGTAGTCTCCACCGATTTGTTCTGCAAAAAAGGCTAATGGATAAAATGAGGCGACAATCTTGATGCCGTCTTGTTCGTTTTGGTTTTGTATACACCCGCTTGAAATAAGTAATATACTTACGATTATTCCTATTGGTAGTAACCATATTTTTTTCATAAAAATCCTCTCGTTTATTGGAACTCTTCAAACGCAATGTATTTAAAAATGTTATTGATTCTTATTATCAATAAGGAGCCGTTAGCCAAATGACAAAAAAATCAAGGAAAACCAAGCAAAAAACCCTCATTCAATCAGAGATGCAGAAATTATCATCCTTTTTTACCGCTGATGAATTATATGAGAAAATAAAGAAAAAAGACCCAAAAATAGGTATTGCAACGGTCTATCGATTATTAAAAGATGCACGTATGAAGAAAGAAATGCATTCGTATGTTTGTGATCGAAAAATGGTCTATTCCCGGGAGAAAAACAATCACTGTCATTTCATTTGCCAAAAATGTAAAAAGACAACGCATTTTAATATAGAGAAAATTGATTTTCTTCAAGCAAAAATAAATGGAGAAATCTGCCATTTTCAAATTGATGTATACGGTATCTGCGATACCTGCTTAAGACAGAATATAGATTAATGATAATAATTATGCAGAATCATTTTTTTAAAAAATTTACAAGAATAAGCAATGATGGAATAAATATTTAATTTAGGTCAACCTAAAAATTTAAATATTGGTTACGACATATGTATTATTAGGTAAACCTAAAAATTATCTATTTACCGAAATAGAGGTTTGTTAACGATGAAAGAAACGACGCTTAACTTAATCAATCCTGGTAAAAAAGCAAAAATAATCCAAATAAAAGGAGAAGGATCTGCCCGCAGACGACTCCTGGACATGGGGATGATACCTGGCGCAGAGTTAGAAGTCATAAAAAGAGCGCCACTGGGAGATCCAATCGAATTCAAAATTAAAGGATACCATCTCACACTAAGAAAAAATGAAGCAGAACACATACTAGTACAGCAACTGGGGTGACGAACATGACAGAAGGTTTACCGCTTCTCATGTTATCTGAGGGAAAAGAAGGTCGTATCCTCGGAATCAACGGAGGGCATTGTGTAACCCGACGATTAGTCGAAATGGGTTTTACTGACAACGCATTGGTTCGAGTGCTTCGTTCCGACCATGGACGATTAATCGTTAGTGTCAATGGCTGCAGATATGCACTTGGCAGGGGAGTGGCTATGAAAATTTATGTGAAAAACTGTAATGGAGAATGATCTTTTTATGCAAGAAAAAAAAATTAGAATAGCATTAGCAGGTAATCCAAATGTGGGCAAAACAACTCTTTTTAATGCAATCACAGGGTCCCATCAGCATGTTGGAAACTGGCCAGGAGTAACTGTTGAAAAGAAGGTTGGTAAAAAAACATTTAAGGGCTTTGAAATCGAAGTCGTTGACCTTCCAGGAACCTATAGTCTTACCGCGTATTCAACCGATGAGGTTGTCGCCCGAAATTATATCATTGATGAAAAACCTGATGTTGTTGTTCATATTGTTGATGCGACAAACCTTGAGCGAAACCTGTATTTGACCACCCAGCTTTTAGAGTTTGGTACTCGTGTTGTTATCGCGTTGAACATGGTTGATATCGCTGAAGGAAGAGGCGACGTCTTTAATATTAAACGTATGGAGGAGTTTCTTGAAACCCCTGTAGTAAAAACTGTTGGTAGTACGGGACAAGGCATCGAAGAACTCCTCACAACAGTCATCAAAGAGGCACAGAAAGGCCCTCATCACGAGCATGAAATCGGATACGGAAAGGACATTGAAAAAAACATCAGTATTCTAGAGGACATTCTGAGAAGTGATACGTCAATTGCACAGAAGTTTCCTTTGCGATGGCTGAGCGTAAAACTACTTGAAGGCGATAGTCATGTTCTTGAAAAAATCAAAGGAAGTTCTGTCGAACAGTCGGTAAAAAAAATACTTGATACTGTTAACAAGGAGGAATACGAGGCAGCTATGGCTGACAAGCGATATGAAGCCATAAATTCGATTCTTCCACAAGTCTGCACGATGTGTGTTCCAAAGATGACGGTTTCTGATATGATTGACCGGGTGTTTACCAACAAATATTTCGGCATTCCCATTTTCCTTGCGATGCTGTGGGGTGCGTTTGAACTCACCTTTACGTTTGCAACACCCTTCATGGACATCATAGACACCGGTTTTGCGTGGCTTGCAGGTGCTGTTGCTGAGAATGTTCAACCAGACTGGTTGGCATCCCTACTTGGTGACGGTATTATTGGCGGCGTCGGTTTTGTACTCGTGTTCATACCAAATATCTTCATATTGTTCCTGCTGCTCTCTTTTCTTGAAGACAGCGGATACATGGCACGTGCAGCGTTTATCATGGACCGACTCATGTATAAAATCGGTTTAACAGGGAAATCCTTTATCCCGATGCTCATGGGTTTCGGCTGCAACGTCCCTGCGATCATGGCGACACGGACTATCGAAGACAAAAAAGACAGACTCATCACCATTCTTGTGAACCCATTTATATCGTGTGGTGCACGTCTTCCTGTGTTTGTACTGCTTGCAGGGGCTTTTTTCGGTCGTCAAGCAGGAAGCGTGATTTTCGGGTTGTATGTTCTTGGAATTGTGGTTGCGATTTTCTCTGCTAAACTCTTTCGAAGTACACTATTCAAAGGGAAACCCTCGCCTTTTGTCATGGAATTACCACCCTATCGACTACCCACGATCAAAACTGGTGTTATCCATATGTGGGAACGAGGATCCATGTATCTCAAAAAAGCAGGAACCGTCATCCTCCTGGGTGCGTTGATCATCTGGGTGTTGGCAAGTCTTCCCTGGGGCGTTGAATATGGTAGTGAGGCAAGCTACGCCGGACAACTTGGCCATATCTTGGAGCCGTTTGTCGCACCGCTTGGTTTTGACTGGAGGATTGCTGTCGCACTCTTGTTTGGCTTTGTCGCTAAAGAAATCGTTGTCGGCGCATTAGGAGTATTGTATGGTGCGGGTGAAGACGAGGACGCCTTGACCAGTTCACTTCAAAGCGATGCCAATTTTACTGCGCTGACGAGTCTTGGCGTGATGGTCTTTACCTTGATTTATATGCCATGTCTTGCAACAGTTGGTGTCATCAAAAAAGAGACAGGCTCATGGAAATGGACGCTCTTTGCTATAGTCTATGGTATAGCCCTTGCATATATACTGGTGTTGATTCTCTATAACGTTGGTCGATTTATTGGATTTGGAGTATGAGGTGAAAAAAAATGAACAATATATATAAAACAAAAGATAAGCTATTTTTCTCGATTATCATTGGAAGTCTGTATATTCTGTTTGGTCTTGTCCAACTTTTAGCAGGATTTGGATATTCATCTGAATGGATGACGATGACATTCATTCCAGCGGATCTTATTGGTGGCTGTATTCTTGTACTAATCGGAGCAATTTTTTTATATGGAGTAAAAGAACTCCACAGTGGCCTTCGTGAGGGTGTTGCATATGTGTATGTGGGTATTTTGCTGTCTCTTGGATTCTTCATCATCTATCTTTTAGTCATGGGTGCAAATGCATTGAGCGCCTATGGGCCTGGTAGCGAGGATTTTATCGGATGGTCGCCTCTTGATGATATGAAACCAGGGATTTATCTTGGATTGCTTTCCTTAGTCGCCTTTTTTGTATGGCGAAAAAAGTTTACCGTAACTGGTATTACCAAGGCGGGGACCTAAAAAGCATGATTAAACAGATTTTGATTTTACTTTCGCAGGGGAATCATACCATTGCTGAGATTGCTCAGAGGGCTAACTTGAGCAAAGAGGACCTGTTGAATCGTTTTGAAATGATGGAATGGATGGGATATCTCCAAAAATCAAATATCACGGCAAGCAAAGGTAGAACTCATGAACCGGGCAAGATGTGTGCATTTTGTCCTGTTGCAAGAGAATGTTTGAACCATGATATAACTGTCCCGACGTATCATCTCACTGAGAAGGGAAAAAGAATTATATCATGAGTAGATGATGTGTATTATACATACATTAATCTCTTTGAATATTATTTGTTTTCCCGAAGATTGTTGGGATTGCCATGGCAAGCGAAAGAACCGAGGATTATTTAGAGGTGTTAGATACCATCATTGCGGGAAAGGGGTATGCTCAGATAAAAGATGTTTCAAGAATCCTGGGTGTTAGGCCATCTAGTGTTACAGAGATGGTTCAAAAATTACACAAAGCAGGGTACATTAATTATGAAAAATACAGTGGTATTACTTTAACTGCGGAAGGGAAAAAGATTGCTCAAAAGACAAAAAAGAAACATGAGACGTTGAAAAAATTTTTACATATTCTTGGTGTTGATGAAAAGATCGCTGAGATGGATGCATGTAGAATCGAACATATTGTCAATTCACAAACAATGGATAGGTTAACAAAATTTGTTGAATTTGTCAATAAGAATAAAGATACACCACGGTGGTTAGATCATTTTAATTATTACTATGATACTGGAAAATACATACAATGTCAACCACAAACAGAAAAACAATGCCCTGTACATAAACATAAAAAATAATTGGGGGTTTTGAATAACCCCTCATAACAACCTCTATCTATAATTTCATTAATTTTAACAATAAATCAACTGTTTTTTTTCCTTTTTCAGTAAGTTGATATACTGTTGTTGGTGGTCTGCTTTCAATTATTTTTCTGGTAATTAACTTGCTTTCTTCTAATTCTTTTAATCGATCAGCAAGAGTCCTCGTGCTGATTTTTTTTTCTGAAGGGCTAACAAGTTTTAAAAGTTGGTTAAATCTTTTTGGTCCATCGTTTAAGATAATTAGTATATTATTTCCTGATTTTTTGCTTATCGCTCCGATGTCTACCATATTAATCCTTTATGTATTAACAGTTAGTTTAACATAGTAAAGTATATAAACCTATCTTTTATATCTTATTGTAATAAAATAAAGTAAGTGTAGAAATATAAAGTATTATGGGGAACTCAGGTGGAGCCCCCCACGATACGGAGACATCGAATGCGGTCAGGCAATCGAAATATCTCCAGCGAAACTATAGAGCTGGAGATTTATAAAACCTTCGAGAAGTTCAAAAATCAGAGGAACGTAAGAACCTCTGACTTCCTAAAAGAATTTAATATAACGTCATTTTGTACCAAAAAATATAGGAAGATCAAGTTCCCATATGATTCCCTGATAAAACTTATTTTATTCCAACAACTGAAAGGTATAAAGTTTCAAACCCAAGTTATAAAATACCTAAAAAAACACCCAAAAGAAAAATATCGACTAGGCTTCAGCCAGACACCAGATCAGACAATGATCAGCTACTTCCTAAAACATACCATAGATAATGAAACAAAAGAACAAATTGATTTCATCGTCTTTAAAATAATGGAGATATCTGAGAAGTTTAACATCTTGTTTGATGTTAAAACATTGGAACCAGAACTGCCACAAAAAGAAACGAAAGAACGAAATCAACGTCTCTTGAAGAATGATAAAACCAAAGAGATATGTAGATTGTTCAAGAAACGATTCGCACCATTCATTAATCTGAATTTGAAAAACAATACCTTATACAAAAAAAATCAGTTCATCGATCTTTTAATCCATATGGGGATGACAAAAGATTTCGCAGAGAATGGGAGTAAGACATACAAGGAACTACGAGGCGAACGCAATCCAGATGCTGACACTTTGTTGTATCATTTGAAGAATTACACGGATACAAAGGATATCCATCGGATGTTTACCACGTTATTTGAAATTGTTTGGGAGATGACACGCAAGATCAATCTTTTTGACATCAGAAAACACTACGATGTCGCTATAGATTTTACAGAATGGTATTTCTATGGTGACCGAGGCGCACCAATGATTATGGGAAAGGAACCTGATCGGGGAACAACAAAATGTTATAAGTTTGCCACCATCAATATCGTAGAAACAGGAAAACGATTTACATTGCTTGCGTTACCAGTTGGTCCATTTGATACCAAAGAAGAAGTCCTTAGAAAAATGTTAGGTTATGTCTTGGAACGTATCAAGATACGGCGATTGTATGTCGATCGTGGATTCTGTGATTCCAATGCAATCAAAGTATTCAAAAGCCTGCATCTGAAATATTTGATGCCTGCAACAAAAATATCAACAGTGAAAGAAGTAATGGAAGTAACAACTGCGCCAAGGATAGTCACTGATTTTGTCATGAAAGATGTCACCTTCAACTTGGTGATTATTGAGGAAGAATTGAAAGATGGTACAATCGAAAAGCGAGCGTTTGCCACCAATGAAGAATACAATGAGAACGACGTGAACCTTGCTGAAAGATTGTTTGATTTGTACGGAAGGCGCTGGGGTATAGAAACCAGCTACAGGGTAAAAAAACACTCCTATCTTCCGAAGACCACATCAAAGAACTACCTCATACGATTATTTTACTTCATGTTCTCAGTCCTGCTCTATAACTTATGGATTCTCGCCGATATTCTTATCTGGCTAGCATTATTCGGGGTTGTAAAAGAGGATCATTTATTGACATCGAAATTATTTGGTACTGTGTTGTATACCGTTGATCCTGGGGGATAACATGAATTATTTTCTGGCTTATTTTTGCATTTTTGTTAGTGAAGAGTAGTTTTTCAATCATTATTTTTTGATGTTGAACCTCGTTTTTAGCTCCTAATCTTGCTATTTTGCTGTACAAACTGGTCCAGTGATATGATTTTTGATGCTATTTGACGTGTTTTGATATCCATCATATCCTACTTTCGGAGCTACTGAGA
>JAFGDG010000056.1 GCA_016932245.1 Thermoplasmatota archaeon | reverse complement strand
TTATGCTGAATGAATTGTGTCAATTAGCTGATGCTTTGGAGCATGCTGGTGTCACTCCAAAAGAATTGGACCCAAAGCTAAAAGACCTGCCAAAAGCTACTCCCAAAAAACCGTGCTACCGCATTCAAATCTCTGAAAATGGCACTATTAATGCCATAGATACGATCAGTGATGACGTTATTCCTTTTCTAAAAAAGTGGGAGCCAAGTAATGGTAACTCTTTCCCAGGGTTTAATATTCAGCCACTATATCGTGTTGCCTTTAATGAAAATATAGAAGAGCAGAAAAACCAGAAAAAAAAGTTGAAAGAATGGAAAGAAGGAAAACTTCCCATAGATATTGATTTGCTAAAAAGTTGGTGTGTTGAATCGAACAGCAATTGGGATGAAAAAATAGAAAAAAAACTACTTAAATGTCTCGGTGATATACCCCAAATGCTACTGCAGCTAATAACCGCTTCCCATCCAGGCGCTTGCCCTGAAATGGAGAAGCTTATAGAGCGAGTATTGCACTATCCGTTCGCAGGAAAAAATACTTCTTTAAATAATGATATTTATGAAAAGTCATATCGAGAAGCATTGGAAGATTATCTTTGGCAGTCAATTGAAACAGGTGAGCAAATAAAGATAGTACTGCCATTTCTGCTACTAGAAGGGCAATCAGATAAAGAGCCAGACAAAGACAGGGGTGGTTTATCTGTATTTTTGGACATACCTGATTGGGAAGACTATCCTGTTGCCAGTCCAAAAACTATAGAAAAGGTTAATGAGCAATTGGTTGCGGGGAAAGTGAAAAAAGTAAATACAGACATTGCAAGAGATGCTTTTGGTGCTTTATCCGTTGGGAACAATGACAAGTTGCCCGGAGTAAAACTTTCCTATGTTGCTGAAGTAAAACTGCGTGCCATGAACAGCGAATACCCCTGTCAATGCCGTTATGACACAATTGACGCAAAATCATTTCCAATTGGCAATGAGACTCGAATGCGAGCAAAAGGAGCTCTTGAATGGTTAGGGGCCCCTTCTCGTGAAGGCGACACTTGGGGAAGAGCTGATACAAAGGAACTGATTTTTGCGTATCCAGCACAACTACCTGCGGTTTCTTTAAATTTAGCTGCGTGCTTTGGTTCTCAAGATAGTATCGAATCAGCTCCTCGCTTCACGAACGCCGCACACAAGGCAATTGAAAAACTTCATAGGAATACTCGACAAAACCTTAGTGAAATTGAATTGCGTGTTTTTTCTCTTAAGAAAATGGATAAAGCACGGACTAAAGTTGTATTTCATCGCAATTATACAGCACAACGCCTTGCTGATGCAGCTAATGAATGGGAGGCAGGCTGCTCCAACTTGCCAGATATCAAAATTCGTGTTTGGGGAGATGAAAAGGGAGAATGGCAAATTGTGAAACCGAAAGTACCATTTCCGCTCCAGATTGCAACCTGTCTCAATCGTGTCTGGAAACGTGATGGCTCAACTGAATGTGAAACCCCTGTTATTGCTTGCACTAAGGGGATCGAATTGTTACTCGATGAACAACCAGAACGTTTTATACCACAACTGTTTACAATCATTGTCAGAAATGGAAATGGTTTGTTTCTGTCATTAGGGGCGTCAATAAATCGTAATGAAATAATCGTTACTAAGGGATATGGCAATCATAAAATTTTAATGCCATCAATTTTAGGATTATTGCTTTATAAACTTGGAATTAAAAAGGAGAATTATATGGAAACTGTCCCGTTCCTCGTTGGACGAATGCTGAAATTAGCCGATGAACTTCATGCTCTTTACTGTAAAGAGGTTCGAAACGAATTACCTCCCCAATTGGTTGGCAATGCACTCATGTCTGCGGCACTTGATAGTCCGATCCAAGCTCTTTCACAGTTAGCATTGAGATTAAAACCATACTACGGTTGGGCACAAACATTTAGGGGCAATGAGAGTGGCAAATTAGCTGGATATTTTATTGGCCAATATGGTGAAGTTGCCGCTCAGCTTGCCGAAAAATCTCTATCTAATCGATTCAACGATGCTGAACGAGCGCAGTTATTACTTGGTTATCTTGCTTCCAATAAAAAACAATAATTTGAAAAAAGGAGAAATTGCCATGAACAGCGAAATTAAACGTGCAACAGGCTTGTTGGTTCTTGAAGTTGTTAGCTCTAATCCCAATGGTGACCCTGATAGGGAAAGTGACCCACGTCAACGGCCAAATGGCTTAGGAGAAATATCGCCTGTTTCTTTTAAAAGGAAATTAAGAGACTTAGTAGAAGATAGTGAAGGGCCTGTATTTTCAACATTGAGTGAAAAACTCGGAATCAATAAGGACGGTTTCAGTATCCTAGAATCTCGTGGTCGTGACCGTAATAAAATTTCTTCAGAAATGTCCGATGATATCGGTGGTTTTGATCAGGAAAAATTTCTAAACAGCACCTTTGTAAAGAAATATTGGGACGCACGTCTTTTTGGAAATACCTTCCTCGAATCGGGTGGAAACAAGGGCTATATAAAAACAGGTGTTGCACAGTTTACCATGGGGCTTTCAATTGCACCCATTCAAATTGTGCGCCACACCAATACCAATAAGTCCGGCGTACAAGAAGGTAAGAATCAGGGGATGGCACCACTTGCATACAGGATTGTGGAACACGGTGTTTATTGTATGCCGTTTTACATAAATCCCAGCAATGCTCATAAATCTGGGTGCACCACAAAAGATGTTGAATTGCTCAAAGCCTTGATTCCTTATGCATACGACCATACTCGTTCAGCAATCAGGCCCGATGTTCGAATCCGTCATGCGTGGTATATGGAGCATAAGAACGCATTAGGTAGTTGCCCTGATCATCTACTTATTGATGCGCTGACCACAAAAAGAAAAGGGGATGATCCTATGTCATCATCTTCATCTTGGGATGATTATGATGATGAGTCTGCGAGGTTATCTAAAGAACTTCTTAATCGACTAGATAGCTGCAAAGATTTAATGGATAACATTTGATGTTATTTGCGCACAGTGCCGAGGGCAAAAAAAATATATCCGCTCAAAGTTATGCTGATCATGTGCGTGGTGTTGTTCAGCGTACAGATGCTGCCTCACAAGAGGCAGCATCGTTTGCTAAATCAGATGGATTACTTTTCAGACAGACAGTTCATTGCGCTGCTGAATATCACGATTTAGGTAAACTGGATATAGAAAATCAATGTGTTCTTTCAGGTGAACAGAAAGCGAAAAAGCTTCCGGTTCAACATGCCGATGCCGGAACTGCATATCTTGTAAGCGACATAAGTCCATTAAGTGCTGCCTTAGTTTGCGCTCACCATATAGGGCTTTCAGATTTCGTCGAAGAAAGCAATCGTGCTCCAGATCATCTATTTAGAGATGAATCTGTTTTGAGTCATGTTGATACAACACTTTTAGAATTATTGGAGAAACACAGTGCAACGATTGATGATCTACCCCTCTGTGAAAAAACAGTAGAAGGTATAAAAGGCAATAGTGCTATATTTTTTCGCCTTGCCCTTTCTTGTCTTGTTGATGGAGACCATACTGATACAGCGATACACTACAGAAACTACCCTAAACACGAAAATCAGATCAAGTTACGCCCCGCTGAGCGACTTTTGGCTCTTGAGAAATATGTTCAAAATCTTGGGAACGATGAGGATGAAAGATCTATACTGCGGTCGCAAATGTACAATATTTGCAGGGATACAAATATTAGAGCAGGAATATCCTCCTGTGATAGCCCTGTGGGAACGGGAAAAACAACAGCAGTTATGGCACATCTGCTATCACAGGCTAAAGAACGTGGCCTGCGACGGATCATTGTGGTTTTACCCTTTACCAATATAATTTCTCAATCAGTGGAAACTTATCGCAAAGCGCTGGTTTTACCCGGAGAAAATGCAGAAAATGTTGTTGCTGAACTTCATCACAAGGCTGATTTTCAAGATATAGCGAGTCGCCATCTAACAGCATTATGGAAAGCTCCTATAATTGTAACAACTGCTGTTACTTTTTTTGAAACACTCGCGTCGAATACTCCGTCAACGCTTCGCAGATTGCATAACTTGCCAGGGAGTGCCATTTTTGTTGATGAATCTCATGCTGCACTTCCAGCAAAACTTCTGCCTTTGGCGTGGCATTGGATGAAAGTTTTTGCTGATGAATGGCAATGCTACTGGGTACTTGCATCAGGATCATTAAACCGTTTTTGGAAAATACCTGAATTTGATGAAACTCTTCCCGATATCCCTGAAATTATAGGTGACGATTTCCG
>JAFGDG010000006.1 GCA_016932245.1 Thermoplasmatota archaeon | reverse complement strand
TAGCACGCTAGTGTTCAATGCAAGCTACATATCGTGCTAGTTAATTTCAAGCAATGTTGAATTGACCTTTGTTCTATTTTCAGTATGATAGATACAAACTAGCACGGTAAAATATAGTTACACTTTACAAATTTCAAAATACTCTCTAGAGGCTTCTCTATTAAAAAGGTTAGACCAAAATAAGAAAAAAGGTTTGTTGCTGGAATATTTCTCGGGAGATGAGGGGGTAGGGCCGATTGAATATTCACAAGGGGCAAGTTACCTTCGGTAGACCGAAGGTAACCCTTAGGGATACCTATAGGACCAATTGATGTGCGGGAGACCCTCCACGTTTAGCAATTAATTTTTGGATCGTATTGAAAGTCGGTTCAGAGATAATCGCATGATGGTCACTTTTATTGCAATACCCTTCCCAATGCAGGTATCCGCAGTAGGTGGGATTTTTAAGTATCGTAGAAACGGTTTTTTTGGCCCAAAACCCCCCCTTTTTTGTTGGAATTTTGGTATCGTTAAGCATTTCTGCGATTTGCCCCATACTTTTTCCTTTTTGGTACCAGGAATAAATATTTTTTACGACGTTGGATTCGTTGATGTTTAGTAGTAATTTTCCATCGCCATAGTCATAGCCGTATGGTATGTTAAAACCTAGCACGCCACCATTAGTTCTGGCTTTTTGTTCCATGCCGATATACACACGCTCTCCAATTTGCTCTGATTCCAATTGTGCGATACGCTGGATAATATCCATGACAAATCTTCCCATGGCTGTAGACGTATCTAAGGATTCCGTCATGGAGACAAATTCCTTTTCGAGCCCTTTGAGATCCTCCATCATCATCATAAAATTCTTTGAGTTTCTATGGATACGGTCCATTTTGATAACAAGAAGTGCATCCCAGGAATCGATAGAATCCATCATCCTGGTATACGCGGGTCGTTTTGTGTTTCTTCCAGAGTAACCATCATCTATGAATTCTCCGGCTATGGTCCAATCTCGTGCTTTACAATAGGATCGTAATTTGTCGAGTTGAGCATCGAGCGAGAATCCTTCCTTTGCCTGGTCTTCCGTTGAGACTCTCGTATAAATAGCTACTCTCATCGGCGTGGCATCCATCCAAAGAATTCAAAACTAAATGAATTTATAAGATTATCGCATGCTAAATAATATCTAGCAAATTGTCTCTTCGCTCATTTCAAAAGTAAATATTGTGTGCTAGATATTCTCTAGCATTAAAAAGTAGTCATTTCCTTGGATAATACTGCATTGACAGTCATTGCTGGGATCGGTTAATGTATTACATAAAAAATTTAAGTTAATGTCGTAACAACATTAATATAATAATCTATGGCCAATTATTTGGATTCTCTTTTTGAAATGAGATATATTCCTCCAAGCAGGAAGAACATACCTATTATTTGTAATATGGTTAGGGATTCTCCAAGGATACCATATCCCAAAATGGCAGCGAAAAATGGTGTAGTCAATTCAATCCCTGAAACCTGTGCTGCTTTGAGACGTTTCAGACCTTCATAGTAGAAAATCGTGCCAATTCCAACGACAATACCGACTATTACTTGGTACATATTTGCAATGTAGACCGTCGATGAAAGACTAAGATAGCATAGAAGAATAACTGAAGCGATAAAAAACCGATACATCGTCAGTGTGGCTGCATGAATCGTTGGTAGATATTTTCTCATGGCTATCGCTGCTGAAGCCCATGCCATGGTTGCGATCAGGACCATAACATCACTAAACGTGCCAAATCGAAACATCATGATATTGTCTAGTGTTTTTGAGGTGACAAGGATCCCACAGAGCATAAGGAAAAAAATTCCAAGGTAATCCATAGGCATTAGTTTTTCTGATCTGAACACGAGAAAACCAAAAACGATGATAAACACGGGTTGCATATGACCTATCAAGACAGCATTGATGACAGAAACATTGGTTAGGGCATAGAAATAAATCAAATCTGCAACGATGGTGCCAACGATAGCAATATAAACGACAGGTGGTAGCTGTTGTTTTGTTATCTTTATGGTAGCTTTTTTAGAGACTATGATGTAGACACATGCGGTGAGTGTCGCAAAGAGTGCTCGAACAAGAGAGGTTTGTAGAAAATCTGTGTTTTGATAGGAAAGTTTTGCAAGAATGGGTTCTATCGCCCACATAAAACTTGCAAGCAGTATTGTGATTACACCGATATGTTTAACGTGCACTATTTTTCCGTTAGCACTTTTACTTGATTTAATTCTTTTTCCTCGTTCTCATGGTTTATATTTACTTGTTCGTTAAATATTTTCTGAAGATTGTTCGAGGTAATCGATTGATAAGTGTAATGAGAAGTAACATAATACCAATAGTGAAGGCCACCCGGGCGAAGATAATCCCAAAAACAGAAGCTCCAATGGCAACCATCAACAGAGTATCCTCAATGAGACTATGGGATAATCCCATCATGGAAATCGAAAGAAAGGCATCTTTTTTTGTGATATGATGGGACGTGGTTTCCTTAATGATAAGACCTCCGCCGTAGGAAATACCAAGGGTAAGACCAATAATGGCCAATGGTGCGGCATGTTTGCTCATCCCTAGCATCTCAAGGCCGGGTTCTAATAGTGTGTTTAGCTTGTCAATGACTCCCGTTTTTGTAAGAAACTTCATAAGGAATAGAAGACAAATGATAATGCCAAAGATCATCAAATAATTCTGGATTTCCCGAAGAACCAATCCAACAAGGGAAGTATCAACGGTACCAGGATTCCAGAGAACTGTTACTGGCTCAGTGTACCATGAACATAGGCTGAAACAAGAAAACAAGAGATATCCCAAGAGAAAGGCACATCCCACACGAAGGCACAATATAAACCAAAGACGAACCCCAGCACGTTGCGCTATTCGTAGTTCAACAGGTAGTGTGTGAGCGATAAGTATCATGGTTGCAAGCACGGTCACTTGTGCAACGCTGTAGGAATGGGTCTGTGCAAGCGTAACAAATACGAGTAAACCTCCATAGATATTTGTGATCATCGCTGTTCCCCACACCAGTCCTAACTCCCCCGGAAGACCTACAAAACTCATGAGCGGATACAGTGCATGACCGATACGATTAACCATACCAAAAATACGTAACACATGTACGATGATACTTAAAGGAATCATGATTTTAAGGAGTGTAATCGTAACTGCTACAGCCTCGTGGAAGGTAGTAGCAATCTCTTCTTTCATGCCACCTGTGCTTTTGACATCAGTTGGTTCTGCCATGATCCTCGCTCTTGTAAAGGAGGTTTGTTAGCAAAGAGATATCCTAGTAAATTAAAAGCATTCCTTCAATACGAATCTTTTTCTGGTACTTGATTGAATTTAGAAAAACGTTAAAAACACCACAGCGTTACTGCCCCTAGGTACGGTGATAATCATGACAGAGAAAATCAATAAAGATACGATTCCATCTCCTGATATTCCACGATTTCTTGATGGCATCGATTTGGTTTCACAAAAACATACACACTTGCTTACGGATCTCATGCATTCCAGCCAACGAGGTCCTCCCGCTCATATTGCCCATGAAAGACCAGGACTCACCACCGGTGCATCGGCCTCTATTGACTTAGAAAAAAGCATCAAGCAGCATCTCTCCGATCATCCCGATGTACAAGAAAGCAAATAATCCTTCGTTTTAATAGACTTTTTTTATCGTAATCCAAGGTTACAAACAAGGATATCTATAGCTGCCTTTTCCGTACCCGCCTCATAATCATGGGCGACGACCTGTAAGCTATGGAGACCAAACAGCTTTTCATCAAGAATCAAGGAAAAAGGATACTCGTCATCTGTTGCGACACGTTTTCCATCAAGATACCATTCAACGCTGTCAAAGACCGTGCTCGTAGGGAGAACGGCGGTCTCAACAGTAATATCACCGATGATCAACGGCATGAAAAAGGGAAGTACCCGTGTATCGCCAAGGTAGATTGCTTGCTCAGGTTTAGTAATCAGAATGTCCGGTTTAGTCGATGGGGGAAAGACAGTCAGGGTGGGATCACCGAGGAGCACCATACCATAATACCATTCTTTCTCCCATAATTGGTAGGGGGCCTGTGCGTCAAACCATTCCATGAAAGCATCACCCAGTGTTTTCCCTTGACTCAGAGGAAAGGTAAAATCTTGAAAGTTGAGCATGCTGCCGGATTTTGCTGAAGCAACCGTGATAAGGCCATAGGTCGTATTAAAAATATAAGATCCTGCAAGATAGTTTATATCGGTAAACCTGCCCGGTCCACAGCAAAACAAGTTGTAAAACGACACAGGGGGATCTCGTTCTTGAATTGTCTGGGAGAATAACCAATCGCCCCTATCAAAAAAGACACCAAGATCAAAGGGTGCCCCGTCATCTATTCCTTTCATCCATACTCCTTCAGGGGCAGATTCATTCATACTTGGCGTGACGGTTGCTTCCCCCTCAAGATAATCCACCTCAAGTCGTGTTTCCCGGTCATCGTTTTCATAGACGCCATTGATCAGCCAGGTCCCAATGTGTTCAATGGGTTGCGAGGTGGGTTCAAAGCGTAGATCTTCAATGGCTTGTCCATCGGTGGTTGTGAAACAGGCGCTGAAGCCATGGGATCCCATCCATTCGGAGATTTTGACGAGAAGTCTGTTTTCACCTGCCAAAAGATCAACCTCAATCGTGGTCATATCACAATTATATTCGCCATACCGATTGTCAAAGAGTATCTCTTCTCCATTGAGCCAGACACGTGCTCCATCATCATATCCCATGCGAAGTTGGCATGAGGTTTCTTCTTCGGCATAGATACGCGCAAAGGCATAACAGGCTCCATAATCAGATTCCGGACTATAGCGATCTAAATTAATGTAGTCACTGTTTGAGTCGTAGCGGGTCCAGGCTTTACCGTTATTGATGTCTCCCTCCAGAGGTGTTATCTGAGCTTCGTTAACCCCGAGGTAATTCGTCGTAAGATATCCATAAAAATTCTCGGATATATCCTGGTGGAAACCATGAAGCAACCAACTGCGTATATAGACGGGATCTTTTCCATTAGATTCGGGGTTATTTATTTGGTAGGAGAGTTCCTCCAGGCTATGATACTCGTGATCGGTGAGCCGAAGGGAAAACTGGTAGATATCTCCCTCTTGTGCTAGTTTACAGAGAAGTCTGTTCCAACCTTG
>JAFGDG010000055.1 GCA_016932245.1 Thermoplasmatota archaeon | reverse complement strand
GATTGATAATGGCAATCCCCCGGATGACATCCAGCAATGAGAACCCCATCTGCTCCCTTTTTCAGTGCTTCAAGTACGAAGACAGGGTCAACCCTTCCAGAGCACATCACCCTGATACTTTTGATATTAGGTGGATATTTTATTCTGCTCGTTCCTGCCAAATCTGCTCCTGCATAGCTACACCAGTTGCATAAAAAACCGATGATGTTAGGTTCAAATTCTTTTGCCATTGTGTTTCACCTCATCATGAGATTTTGCATATGTTCTACCTCATTAAGTGTCATTTCTACAGCTTTAGGAACAGCTGCTACAATTTCAGGACTTAATTCTTCTCCAAATTCACAGGGCATCTCTTTCAGCAAGACACCAATTACTACAATTTCATCGGGGATACGTGTTTCCCCCATTTTTTTTGCCATATCGATAGCTTCGGTCAATGACACATCATGTGGATTGCATGAATGCATAGTGGTGAAATCTCCTAATGGTATCCGTGTAACATCCCCATGTTTGCCTTCATCTGATTTTACCGCATCAATCAGTATTGCTTTATCATATCCCAGAAGTAAATCGAGAAGGTTCATACCCCCTGTTATTGCTTCATCAACAATGATATGAGGATTGTCAATGATTTTTTTTACCTCATGGGCTATATGTACTCCTACACCATCATCTCCAAGGATTTCATTTCCTATACCCAGTATTATGATCTTCATGTGATTTAGACCTCTAAAGGTTCTGTCTGAGTTGTTTGAATAATTTTTTCGTATGATCGTAGATATTGACTTCTAGGGGCATTCCTCCAGGCAGCGTATGTGTTGCACAGGCAAAGCACGGATCGTATGCTCGAAAGGCCATTTCAACCATGTTAAGGGTAGCATTGCCAACATTTCCTTTTTTGATAACGCCCTTAGCTGCGTCCCGTATTGACATATTGATAGCTCCGGCATTGTTTGTTGTTGCAACAATAAGGTTAGCCTTGTCTACTAATCCGTTTTTATCAAGTTTGTAATGATGAATTAATGTCCCACGAGCGGCTTCAGTTACACCAATTCCTTCACCAGGCTCACCAACAGGGTTTCTAATTTTCGTTGAAGTGATTTCAGAGTCTTTTATCAGTTCCATTGTTCTCTCTGTTGCATAAAGTAATTCTATGAGTCGAGCCCAGTGGAATGCAAGTGTAGAATTCACTGCTTTCCCCCCTAAAGTTTCAAAAAATCGTTTGTACTCCTTGTCAGCAAGTGGAGTGGCCATACCCTCAGCTGCATTTAGACGTCCTAGCGGGCCGACACGGTAGATTCCACTGTCTATACCATCTTTAAAGCCTTTCCATCCAATATCTTTTAGATAGGTGAATTTGATGTAGCTCCATTCTTCAACATGTTCTGCAATATTTTTGTAGTAATCTTTAACATCAAATTTTACATGCTCCTTTCCCTTCTGATCGGTCACTCGTATTTTTCCATCGTAGAAGTTTACCTTATTGTTCTTATCAACAAGTCCCATGTTATATGTTTTCAGAGTATATGGATCGCTAAGAATTAGATCAACGTAGTCCTTGTTTTTCAAAACTATGTCATCAAAAAGTTTTAAAGAAAATTTTGCAAATTCTACACAGGATTTACCCATTTTTTCAATTTCTTTTACCTCACTTTTGTTAAGACCTTTAGATACTCCACCTGGTAGTCCACATACGGGATGAGTAGCCTTTCCCCCAAGAATTGCAGTTATCTTTTGACCATACGCTCTATGCTTTATGACTTCTTTTCCGATTTCTACACCCGCTTTTTCAATAACGCCAAGAACATTTCTTTTCGCTGGAGGTGCATCCGGCCCGACTACAAAATCAGGACCGCCAAGATAATAGAAGTGTAGAATATGATCATATATGTAGTATCCGCAGTACATTAGCTCTCTGAGTTTCTTTGCCGCAGAAGGAGGATCAACGTTAAATGCAGCATCTAGTGCTTTTGTCGAGGCAAAATGATGAGCAACAGGGCAGACGCCACAGATACGAGATGTAATCTGTGGCATATCTTCAGCTCGACGACCTTGACTAAATCGCTCGAAACCACGAAGTTCAGGAATCTGCAAATATGCATTTGCAACGTCCCCTTTTGCATCCAAAAAAATACTGATTTTCCCATGGCCTTCAAGTCGGGTTATGGGATCAATCGTAATTGTTTTCATTATTTCATCACCTTCCTGTTAATAAGAGCACTTGGTAAACCATATTTGTAAAATGTTCCAACTGGATCCACTATCTGATCAATTAGTTTCTGAACTTCTTCATCATTCATTTTCTCCTCATTCTCTATTCCAAGAATAGAAGCAAGAGCTGACATCATCTTAGCACCCTGATCTAATGAGTTAGGAGTTGGCCCCCCACAACCAGTACATGGCATATTAGCATCTAAACATCGTGCGTCGCATCCACCGCGTGTTGCAGGCCCCAGACAGATTATACCCTGTTCAAGGAGACATTTATCCTCAATTTTGTCAATCTCGTAAACTCGTTTGATTTTCTTGATTTTTTTCTCTGATTTTTCAAACCGACATTCGTCACATACTGATTTCATCGAACCAATAACAGATCCCTTGGGTGGTAGTTTATTTTCAGCAATTGCACCAACAGCTGTCATAATTTGATCAGGTGTCGGGGGACATCCCGGTAGGAAATAATCAACATCAACTGTTTGATCAAGTGTTTTCACAGTATCATAAAACTCTGGAAGTGTAAGTGTTCCCTCTTTAACCTTCACCGAAGTTTTGGGAACGGTTTTTTTCGGGTTATCAGTCGACGGATTGTCCAAATATGCCACATTGAAGATTTCTTCACGATTAGAAATATTTGCCAATCCTGGGATACCACCATTAACAGCACATGCACCAAATGCGACAAGAACCTTAGATTTCTCACGCAATAAATGTGCAATGTGTTCTTGTTCCTCAGTGCGTATTGAACCATTGAAGAAACATACATCAATAGCGTCATCTTTCATTGCCTCGACATCCTTATATTTAAAATCCATTGCAACAGGCCAAAACAGGATATCTGCAATCGCAACAACATCCAATATTTTTTCATCAATATCAAGAACTGCTATTTCACATCCACCGCAACTAGCTGCCCAATAAAACGCGATCTGCAGTTTTTTGTTTTTTCCAGTTTCTTTATTTTCTTTATTCATACAATCACTATTCCCATTAAATTTTAATCATTTTTTTCAAAAACCCCTTTTTTCTTCAACAATAGAAGTGGATCTACAACGTGCTGGTCGAAACCACACACATCTGGATCTAAACCAAGTGCAATTACTACAAGTTGAGTGTAATAGTAAACTGGAATTTGTTTGTAACCCTTGAACATTTTTTCTGCTTCTTTACCTCGTACATCAAGATTAAACTTGCAAAGTGGACACGAAAGCACCATGGCATCACTATCCCTCTCGCTTGCAAAACTTGTAATTCGATGAGCTCTTTTGGAAACCAACTCTTTATTTTCAACGGTATGGTATGAACCACAGCATTCTATTTTAAACGGATTATCAACAACCTCTGCACCAAGAGCAGAAAGAAGGTCACTTAGAATTGTTGGTTCTTCGGCATTATCAATTGCTACCTCACGCGGACGTAGAAGCATGCACCCATAATATGGCATAATTTTTATATTCTTAAGAGGGCATTTTATTTTTTTTTTAATTACATTAAAACCAATTTCATCACGTAAAAACTCAAGAAAGTGAATAACCTTTACAGTTCCCTTGTAATCATTTTCCCGGTCCATAAATAGGTTTAGTGTTTCAAGATCATCAGGGTTTTCTTTCACCCTAAGATTTGTTTGTTTAAGGGTATTGCAGCACATATCGCAAAGCGTTACAACCTTGTCTTCTCCAGCATCTTCTACATGTATTAAACTTCTAAGTGGTGCTAGATGATGCATGAGATCATCATCCGTGAGAGATGCAACTACTCCACAGCAGTTCCAATCTTCCATTTCTACCATTTCATGACCTAGAGCTTCCATTATTGCAAATGCGGATTTCTCAAGGTTTTTTGCAG
>JAFGDG010000054.1 GCA_016932245.1 Thermoplasmatota archaeon | reverse complement strand
CATTATTTAGATGAGTGATTTTTAAGAAAACCATACCTTTTTATTCTTGCTGTTGTTTATTGTTTTTGCGGATGGGCTCTCTTTTGGGCTCCTGTAGTGCTTGGTAAAGGGAGGTGAAATACGTTATCATCGTTAGGGGGAGACGGTCAGGTTGTCATTCTCAAGCCTCTGTTGGTATCGGCTCACTTATCATCTTTATTGCCATGATTCTTGTTGCAGGTATTACTGCATCGGTTCTGATTCAGACCATGAACTCACTTGAACAAACCGCCCTTCGAACGGGAGAGGAAACCATTCGAGACATTTCCAGCGGCATTAAAGTAACTCATGTCAGCGGATACAACAGTAATTCAACAATTACTCAGATGGTTGTATTTATAGAACTTACTGGAGCCTCTGATGCCATTGACTTGACCTATACATATGTTGTCCTCTCAGATGGTATAACAAAAGTTATTTTGCATTACAATAGCAGTCACTTTAGTTCAAGTGTATCTGGGGGGCTGTTTGGCACATTGAGTACTGATAATATGTCTGCAACAGAGTATGGTGTTATGGTTGTTCGGGATATTGACGGTTCATGTCAATCGACTTCTGCCGTAATAAACAGTGATGATCTTATCGTGCTTTTAATAAACACATCAGCATGCTTTTCAGGAGGAATTTCTCCTCGTACAGAAGTCTCAGGGAGTATTATGCCAGAATATGGATTCAAAGGAAGTATTGCGTTTTCCACACCTAGTACACTCACGCACACTATTATTGATTTACAATCATAGTACTAAACGTTTAAAGACTATCTGCCAAAAAAGATTTTTGCAATATCGTACAGTTCCTTATCGACTTTTTTTGATTGTGAAACCGCTTCTTCAAGTTCAACAGGAACAATTTTGTTGCCACGTAACGCAACCATCTTCCCATATCGTTCATTTTTTAATAGCTCAACTGCGGCAACCCCAAATCGTGTTGCAAGCACACGATCGTATGCGGTAGGTGTGCCCCCTCGCTGTACATGTCCTAGTACCGTAACTCGAGTTTCAACATTCATTCGTTCTTCAATTAATTTTGCGATATAATGCCCCACTCCTCCCAGTCGGAGATGACCAAAATCGTCTTTTTCTTTTGAACCAAAAATCAACGATCCTAAGTGCTTTGGTTCCGCTCCTTCTGCAACAACAATAATGCTAAACTTTTTTCCTTTATCATATCGTTGTTTGAGGTGACCGCACACTTCATCAATATCAAAAGGCTCTTCTGGAATCAATATTTCATCAGCACCACCAGCAATGCCACTAACAGTAGCGATCCACCCGGCATGCCGCCCCATAACTTCTAAGACCATAACACGATGATGCGATTCGGCGGTGGTGTGCAATCGATCGATTGCTTCAGTTACAATAGAAACCGCAGTGTCAAACCCAAAGGTATACTCAGTGCACGAGAGGTCATTGTCAATCGTTTTTGGCACACCAACAATAGGAATCCCCATTGTATGAAGTTTCAATGCAACACTGAGTGTGTCATCTCCCCCAATGGCAACAAGAGCATTAATACCAAATTTTTTGATATTTTCGAGAACCTTCTCTATATCTCCCTCTCGTTTGAATGGATTTGTTCGAGACGTGCCAATAATGGTACCGCCCTTGGGAAGTATTCCTGATACTGAATAATCAGAAAGTAGTTCCATTTCTCCTTCTACCAGTCCTCGCCATCCGTTTTTAATCCCGATGATTTCCCAATTATATTGGATGGACGTTCGTACCACTGCACGAATCACTGCATTGAGTCCTGGACAATCTCCCCCGCCTGTCAGCACACCTACTTTTTTCATATCCTCTCACACAATTATTCCTTTTTAACCTCTCCAAGAGTGCTTATCTGTCGGTTCTTTTAATACTTTTGGTGAAGCGCTACATTCCTAAGTATCCGCCCAATGTTAATTCGACCCCAACACTGGTGATAGCAACAACCCATACAAAGGGAACAAAATAGAGTAATGTCAGATATTTATGGCTGCCTCGTAATGTTTTGATAGTAATTGCCATCATAAAGCAATGAACCACCAACACGGTAAAAATAATGATAAAGTTATTATTATACACCTCTGGGGGAACAGTATGCAGCAAGGCACCCATATTTATCTGTTCCAAATCTTCGAACGGATTTCCTGTCTCAATCATAATTTCGTTCAAATGTCTGCCAATGATAAGGGATACGTAGATTGCAAATGCAATGCCAAAGGTAATGCCTGCGAAGAGTGCAATGGATGTGTTGATAATGGTGAGTTTTTTATAGCGCAAATCTCGAATTTTTCGTATATTTTCGGCGATCATTCGTGATGCATGGCGAGGGTTAGCGGCTGCGTAGGTTGATTCCCGGAACATTTCACTTGCCCGCTGGATGTAGTTGCTGCCGGTATCAATACCAAACCATTCCCAGGCAGCATCGTCATCTATACGGGTCCGTAACCTCCGATATAAACTTCGAATATGCTTAGTTAAGAGACCATAATCCTTCTGACTTAGATAATAGACCGAATCGTTTATTTTCCCTCCCCGCATGGCAGAAATGGAACCAAGAGAGGGTAAAAATCCTAAAAAATTTCTATCTTTCCGAGTGATGCTTTCCTCCTCCAGAAACGTTTTAATTCCGGGAACAAGTAGTGGTAAAAGGATAGTTGCAACAACAATTTCAAAGGGTATCATTTGTATTAGGGGGATAACCAAAACAAAACGTGCAAAGAGAAATGCTGATGCAAGAAGCACCGTGATTAAGACTGCATACTTAAAACTGGTATCTAGCCCTTGTTCTATTTCTCCTTTATCTCCAGTCTGGTGCCATATTTCATCTGGGGGTATCATCGCTTGTAAGAGATAGAGTAACATGCCTTCAATTACAATGAGTAGAAACGACGAGAGATAAATGAACATGTTCATATCTTGTGCACCAATGATAATGGGAAGCACTATTCCGAGAGACATAACAAAAATAATCGCAATCAACATACTCACATACACTTCATTGAGAATTACAAGGTTTTCATTACTGGTTTCATACATGGTTTTGTATTCTTGCAAGACCGCATCTTGCTCCGTTTCGATAAATTCTCGATGCTCTACACCACTATCTAAACTCTGTGAAAAACGGTCTAAAAAATCTTTAAGAATTTTACTTGGCGTTCGTTCAGAAATAAATTTAAAACTTCTGGAAAGAGGCACTCGCCATTGACTTGAAAGCACGCCTATTTTTCTCATTTCATTGCCCAGACTTGCATATGCTTTCTTCCCGCCGAGCGTGGTAATGATCTCTCGCAAAGAAAGATCTGAAATGGCCAGTACTCGTAAGTGAGTAATAAAAAAATGCATTTTGCCGTTGATATCTGATTCCTTATTTTTCCACGTAACATATGGATAAAGTATCCCAAGAAAGATGGGGACAATGCCTGCAAGAACAAAGGTCAGTGGATGAAATGCAACTCGCAGGGGAAGAATGCTTGAGAGAATAAATGGTAAACTAAAGAGAATGCCCGTAAGAATAAGGCATGGTAGTAATATCGTTCTGATATATTTTTGTTGGTCTTCTAGAGAGCGATAGGCAATGATCAGTTGCTTTCGCAAGCTTTCCTTTTTCTCACGAGTATCATGCTTATGTTTTTCGGTATCGGTATACGGTGATTTTTCTTTCTGTCTTGCCATACTTTACTCCTAGATCGATATCGGCAATCCTTTTTCTCCCTCTCGATAAAAAGTCCAGATAAATTGCACGACTTCATAATAATCCATAATATCTTCTTCAACCATGCGCTCGAGGATGTGTTTTCGCCGGTCATATTCATCATAAATCTCGGTAGTATCGGCATATCCTGCGTTTTTTGCAATTTTTTCTTCTAAAATAAAACTATTTCTGTTCGCTCGAAATATGTGTCTATCTTCGACGGGATTCCAGTCAAATGCTCGTCGTGCCATAATCGAATCTGTTTCTCGATTATATCCTTCGATTTCCTCAAGTGAAATGCATCGTCGAATCTTTTTCCCCTTCTGTTCTATGGAAAGTTGTATCATCACAAAATCAAGGTTATCCATGAAGGTTTTTGGAACATTAATAGGATCTCCAGTAAAACGTTGAATGACTTTGGTTATGTCACTTGCGTGAAAAGTCGTCATACAGGGATGCCCTGTTTGCATCGCTTGAAACACGATATTCCCTTCTGCACCTCGAACCTCCCCAGGAACTATATAATCTGGGCGGGATCGTAATGCGGCTTTGAGAAGATCAAAGAGATCCACTCGTCCCTCTTCTGGCCCCGTTGTTTTGGTTAATAATTGTTGCCAGACTACATGGGGGACATGTAACTCTGGTGTTTCTTCAGCCGTATATACCTTTTTATTGGGGGGGATAAATGGTAGCGAAGCGTTCAATGTCGTGGTCTTGCCTGAGGCGGTTTCCCCACACATAAAAAAACTTCGCCCGTATTGAATACAGAGCCACAAATAGGCACCAATGCCTGCACTCAAGGTCCCCCATTTAATCAGTTGCGTGATACTGATCGGCGTTTCGGTAAACTTACGAATGGTCATACTTGGCCCTTTGATGCTGATATCTTTACTATAAATGACATTTCCTCTACTTCCGTCAGGTAATACCCCATCGGCAATGGGTTGCCCCTCACTTACGGGGGATTCCATTTTTTCACTTATTTTTCGGGCGAATAACGGAGCATCATCGGCATTAATTTCTACATTCGTTTTAATCATGCCAAAAATTTTATGGATAAGATGTACATGTTCTCCCGGTATAAGGTGAATATCTTCTAAGTATGGATCTCGCATAAACGGTTCGAGAGGCCCCCCTCCAATTAGGTTTTTGATTATCGCATATTCGATATCTCTTTTTTGCAGTGAAGTTGCTCGAATTTTTTCTGTTTGGACGCTCCTATTAAAAAGTGTCTTTTTCTTTTCTTCAAGTCCCTTTGCCCGTTCGTCCACGATGATGAGTTCATCAATCAGTTCTTTTAGAACCGCTCGAAGTTCATCGTCAGTTGAAACACTTTTTTTTTCAGGAGCTTTTTTAACGATAGTCTTGAGTAACTTGTCGTGTTTCTGTTTCTCAATCTTAGTTAACTTCGGCTCGATCGCTCGATAGATTATTTCATTCATGTCTGCTGTTCGATAGGCATGGACAAAGACAGCTCCCCGAGCAGGATAAATGACATTAGGGTATGGTTCATTTCGTAAATTATAAGGCAAGACAGAATAAAACACAGGATTTCCAACATGCTGGCGCGCTTGTTCTACATATTTTTTTAAATGAGGGCTTTTTTGTAGCAATTGTTGCACTTCATCAGGTTGCATTTGTGTCATGTGTTACTCCCCTCCAGATAGATAACAATCACTGATGATAGTATTCATTCATATTGCTCCCCTCGGGCATGAGTGCCCTGCGACCGTTCTATATTATATCACGTAGTAGGTTATAGCGATATCGGTAATCCACGTTCACCTTTCCGATAAAAGGTCCAGATAAATTCAACTACTTCATAGTAATCAAATATATTTTCTTCAACCATCCGGTCAAGAATGTGCTTCCGTCTATCGTATTCATCATAGATTTGCATGGGATCTTCATACCCTGCATTTTTTGCGATGCGCTTTTCAAGAGTAAAACTATTTCTGTTTGCTCGGAAGTGATGGGTATCATCGGCGGCGTTCCACTGAAATGCTGTACGTGACATAATACCATCAACTTCTTTATTATATCCTTCAATTTCTTCGACGGAAAGCACTCTTCTTACCTTTTTCCCCCTAAGCTCAATCGCCATTTGGATCATGACTACATCAAGGTTATCCATGAAGGTTTTTGGTACGTTAATAGGATGTCCAGTAAATCGCTGAATGACTTTGGTGATAGAACCTGCATGGAACGTAGTAATCACGGGATGGCCTGTTTGCATCGCTTGGAAGACAACACGTCCTTCAATCCCTCTTGTTTCTCCGGGAATAACGTAATCAGGACGCGATCGCAACGATGCACGTAACAAATCATTTAAATCAATATGTCCTTCTTTTGGTCCTGTAGTTTTGGTTATTAACTGCTGCCACACAGGATGCGGGGCAACAATCTCTGGCGTGGTTTCTGCCGTATAAATTTTTTTGTTGGGGGGTATAAACGGAAGAATGGCATTGGTCGTTGTGGTTTTTCCCGAAGCGGTTTCCCCGCAGACAAACAAACTTCTTCCATATTGTAAGCAGAGCCATAGATATGCGGCAATGCCTGAGTTAAAAGTCCCCCAATCAATCAGCTGTGTTAGACTAATAGGCGTTTCGCTAAACTTACGAATGGTCATACTTGGCCCTTTGACACTGACGTCTTTACTGTGAATAATATTGACTCGACTGCCATCAGGCAGGGTGCCATCAGCAATCGGTTGTCCTTCGGAGACGGGACTCCCTATTTTTTCACTAAATTCCTGCGAAAACGTTGGTGCCCACTCTTTATCAATGGAGATATTGGTTTTTACCATGTCAAAAATTTTATGGATTAAATGGACTTTTTCTCCAGTGATGACATGAATATCTTCTAAGTATGGATCTCGCATAAACGGTTCGAGAGGCCCCCCTCCAACCATGTCTTTGGTGATAATGTATCGAATCTTTCGTTTTTCTTTTGGAGTTACCCGTACTTTACTTCCTACCAATCCTCCCAGCAGGCCCTTTTTTTGTTCGGCAGATGTTTTCCTTTTACTCTCAATAGTCACGTCATCAATCATCTTTCTAATGGCATCACGTAATTCTTGCTGCGTTTTGATATGTGTTGTTTTAGTCGGTGCTTTTTCATACATTAATTCTAAAATTTGCTTCTTTTTCTTTTTTTCATTTTCGTTGAGTTCAGGTTCAATGGCATGGTACACCTTGGTTTCCATATCTTTCGTGCGACACACGTGAATAAAGACAACGCCTTTTGTTGGATAAATGATATTTAGATATTTTTCTTCTCTTAATTGGCGAGGCAATATCGTATAAAACTCTGGTGATCCCATTTCTTTTGTTATTTTTTTGACGTAGCGGCGAAGATGAGCATTGCGTCGTAGCAATTTTTCCTTTTCTTCTTGTTCCATTTTAGTCATATGTCCCTCTTAAAATGCTACGCCGGTTGTTTCAATAGTAAGGCCAACGTCCGGTCGTACGGAAAAGGTAGTTTTCCCTTCATACCGATGCCGTGCACCGTTAAATTTCTCTATATAGATGTTATGCACAATTCCGATGCCGGGCATTGCTTCGCGGGTCACTTTAAAATGAAGATCACAAAGCATTTGAAATGCATTGTAAATCTGATCTGGCCACTCGTTAGGATTCCCCGTAATGATGATGATTTTTCCTGATCCTTTTAATCGGTTAAAGAATGTTGTAAGATCTGTAAGATTGTTTTCATTCAAACTTTCACTTAATAATGTTGAAAGCGAATCGATAATGATAATATCCGGCTCAAATATTCTCTTACTGGTAAGTAATCCATGCATAAATGTCTTTTTTGGCTTTGTTTCTGCAAGCATTACTTCTGTTGATATGTAAAATAATTTTCCAGACATCAGATACTTTCTCATGTCATATCCAACAGATGCTGTCTGTCTCAAGAAATTTTTAACGGTAAATTGAGTCGAAACATATGAGCAGGTTGAACCATGTTTCAAAAAACTATAGCAAAAACGTTGACAAAAGATACTTTTTCCTGCCCCTTCTTTCCCCTCTAAAAAGATAAGTGAACCATCAGGTATCTCCCTTCCGAAACGTTCTGCAAACCCATCTTTTTCTCCTTTTCGTTCTAAGATGATTGATTTTGATGGCATACTTCCTTCCCTTTTTCCTATATGGTAAATTCAAACTCATGATCGATGGCTTGCGGACCAACCACTCGTAAGGTATGGTCCCCTACACCGGTTTCACCCGAGTCTATATACAAACTTGTCACTTCGCCAGGATAGATGTGCTCTTCTGAGAAGTTATAGTTTGCTTTTTCAATTAGATCGCCGTCAATAAACAAATGAAATGAATCATTGGTTGTTTCCACTCTGTTTTTTCCAATGTTTTTAAGATAGAAAATATAATCGCTGCCAGAACTGGGGATGTATGAAGGATCGTTAATTATGGCAAACTCCGTATCTAGTTGCTCCCGAATGCGGTCTCCTCGGTCTGAAAGACTGGTGCTGATATTGTTGGTTGCTGCCATAAATATTCCTGAGATGGTTCCTGCGACAATGACTGATGCGATGAAGAAGATTACATGTGTGCCCGTAAGACTAAATCCCATTTGATGGCCCCCTCATCTTAACCATGCCCCTTACAATTCGAAATACCGTTTCCGGTAATAAATGTATTTCTCTTTGAACCTGCGGCAACGACATTCACAAATACACGCATTTCTTGATTGGGATAGAGATGTGGTTGTAAATCAACAAAGGAAAATTCTGTTCCATTTACGAGAAGTGAAAATGCTTCTGTTTTTAGCGTAAT
>JAFGDG010000053.1 GCA_016932245.1 Thermoplasmatota archaeon | reverse complement strand
TAATGTTTTTGGAATGATTTCCATTGCATTAGCAAAGGCATCGATTGCCATCTGTTCCCTTCCACCAACAGATGAAGCATATGCTCTAAGACCCATTGCTATGGCTGAAGCAGTAGAGCCTCCTCCTGTTATTATTTTTCCATCTTCCAGAGCGACTTTTACAACGGAAAGAGAATCATGTAAACCACGTTCAAGCTCATCGACAACATGTTCTGTTCCACCTCTGAGCATAATCGAAACTGCTTTTGGATTTTTACATTTCATAATAAATGTGAGTTTTTCATTACCATATTTTTTCTCTTCAACTATTCCAGCATATCCAAGATCTTTTATAGTTAGATCATCAAGATTTGCTATGATTCTTGCACCTGTTGCTTTAGCAAGTTTCTTGATATCGTTCTCACTTGCTTGACGTACCGCATAAATCCCTTCTTTTGCGAGTAAATACTGAACGATATCATCTATTCCTTTTTGACATATCAAAACGTTTGCTCCGATCTTGGTAATTTTTTCAACCATTTTACGAAGCATTGTTTCTTCTTCTTCAAGAAATGCTTGTAATTGAGTTGGATCATGTATTTGGATACGTGCATCTACCTGGGTTTTCTTGATTTCAAATGCAACATTAACTAGTGCAATCTTTGCATTTTTTACATTTTGTGGCATTTCAGTATTAACACGTTCTTTGTCTAAAATAATTCCATTGATAATTTCCGTGTCATCAATGGAACCACCTTGCTGTTTCTTGATTTGGATATTATCAAGATCAACAATTGTTTTTCCGTTAATTTTCTCTGAAACACTGGTAACTGCATTTACTACAACATCAGCGAGAAGCTCCTTTGATCCACTGGCGCCTTTACTTGCCATAGCAGTCATAGCAATGTTTCTTAAAGTTACTGTATCATCTGATTTTAATGGAATTGCATTCTTATGTATGATCTCAATTGCTTTTTCAGCAGCAAGTTTATATCCCGCATTAATAACTGTTGGATGTATATTTTGATCTAATAGTCCACCAGCTACTTTTAATAATTCTCCAGTAAGAATAACGGCTGTAGTTGTACCATCTCCAATTTCTTCATCTTGTGATTTTGCAACTTCTACTATCATTTTTGCTGCAGGATGTTCTATATCTATTTGTTTGAGAATGATTGCTCCATCATTTGTAATAACTGTATCTCCCATGGAGTCAACAAGCATTTTGTCCATTCCCTTTGGGCCCAATGTTGATTTTACAGCATCTGATATTGCTATTGCTGCCAGTATATTGTTTGATCGAGCGTCTTTACCCTTTTCCCTTGTTGTTCCTTCCCGTAATATGATTATTGGTTGTCTTCCATTCATCATTATGTTCACACCCCCCTACTCTAAAATCTGGAAAAGTACGTATAAATCGCGTGTATAATAACTTTATCATATATAAGTTTCTAGCAATGTATCAGAGTATGAAATAGGGGTTTCACCCCTAATGACATGAAAACACTTCTTTTACCCCTTTGCTGATGCAAACATAATTGGCAAAGGGCAAGGGCAGCCCGCGGGTCATATGGTCCTACCTTCAAGACCGTGCCCCTAATTGGGCGCCCTCAATAACGACCAGTCAATATGTGCCACTGAGCACGAATAGGTACCTGTCGTTACATCTGCCCAAAAATACACACAACAAGGAGGTGAAACCCCAGTATGCATACAACATATGTAGGACTGGACATCCATAAAAACTTTATCCAAGCAGCTGCCATGGACGAACAAGGAACCATACTTAAAGAGCAAAAATTCAAAACCACTAGCGCCGAGATCGAACGATTTATTAAGAGTCTCAATGCCCAAAAAATATATGCAGCAATAGAAGCCACTTGCACCTGGTATCATGTATACCAAGCACTAGATGCTCTTGATGTTGAAACAACTCTGGTGAATATGAGGAGAACGAAAACAATCGCAGAATCGAAGATTAAAACCGATAAACTGGATGCGAAAACTATCGCCCAGTGTCTCCGAACCGGATTCATCGCGACCTCATACATCCCACCAAAGAACATCATGGAACAACGAAACATCCTTAGACATCGTATGTCCTTACGAAAAGAACTCACAAGATACAAGAACAAGATCCATGCAATACTATTGAGAAACGGCATACAACACCCCTACAGCGACCTGTTCGGCACCGCAGGCATGAGTTTCCTTAAAAATCTTACCCTCCCAGATACCGAACAATACAGTCTCACAAGCTATTTAAACATCATAGAAACACTACTCCAAGAAAAAAACCAAACATCAAAGAACATAGAAACACTCGGTAAAAACAACCAACAAGCGATGCTTCTCACCAGCATCCCCGGAATCAGCTACTACAGCGCCATGATCATCCTATCAGAGATAGGAGAAATACAGCGATTCCCACACCCCAAAAAACTCAGCAACTACGCAGGCCTTGCCCCACGAACCATCCAATCAGGAAATCATGTGTACCACGGACGAATCCTCAAAGAATGCAACCAAAATTTAAAATGGATACTCGACCAATGCACTCACATACACATCCGACATTGCCCAAACAGTCTGATAACCAAACTCTACCACAGAGTAGAAAAGAAAAAAGGAACAAACAAAGCAATCGTTGCAGCTAGCAGAAAATTACTGACCTGTATTTGGCATATGCTCATGAAGAATGAAACGTTTAAATACAACAACGATAATTAAGACAATATAAGTGTTTTCATAGGTATAACCCCGTTCCGCCTTCACTTCCTCAGCAAGCCCACTGGGCGTTGCCGTATCCCCGCTCGGCGGTTACGCTGAGTTAGGTAGCCGCTGCTGGCAATCATCCACAACAGTTATTCCATGATGTTGCTGCTGACTGCGACAGTACGCAGTTGATTTTTCCAGATCTATCAAACCTGTAGATTCATGATGTTCATAGCCGCTCCAAAACCCACCTCGCGGATATCTTTTCCGAAATCCAGGATGATGCTCAAACATTTTCTTGGCACTTCGAGATTTCAGCATAATCTCAGCATCCTGCACAGAGTATCGTTTCGGGATGTTCACTGGAAAATGCACATGATTACCACCAAAGCCAAACTCACCGAACTCAAATCCAAACGGTTCGAGTCCGCTAAACCCCTCAATGCAGATATCAATGTGAGACTGTTTCCGGAAACAGTTGTACCTGCATTTAGTGTTAAACTCCATGGTGACCCAATTGTTCCGCGTGTCATACGCTGGCTTTTTATAGCATCCGCTACTTACATTTTTCATAATTTTGTATACTCCTGTCGCACCAGTTACAGGGCAGGCAATAACCTGCCGCGTGCGACAAAAAAAGTAAATGGTTTAACCGGAGAAAAAAGAGATGTGGCTTTTCATCTACGGGTCTTCCACTTTGTTTCAGACCACGTAGTATTCCCAGCCACAGCTAATAATATTTTGACTATATTACCCAATATATAAGGGTCTCTTAAGAAAAAATGGATTATCCTGCGAAATATTTTATGTATTGTTCGACGAGTGGGCCATGAATATTGACCATACCGATAAGATTTGCCTCTTTTTTAACCGATAGCGTTGCAGAGAGTTGAGCGATAAGATTAAGCAAATCATCGAGATTTTCCCGTTTCAGTTCGAAGATCCTCTCCTCAGGGAATCCTCCGTTGATAAGTCGCTCCTTTGCTACATCTTGATAGTATCCAAGAAGTATTACCGCATCAAGATGCATATCTTTCGATGCTGCATCTGCAAAAATTGCCACGCGCTCGGGCCTATCATATCTATTATAAAGAATGCCAATCGTTGTTTTATCCATGTAGCCCTGTTCCGTGAGTATCTGGTATACCTTCATCAGAGATTCTTTGTCATTAATCGCATGGGCGTTAATGAAGGAAATGGTACTCCCATTGATTTGCTTTTTATGAACTCTGAGGACACCAGGATCCGGTTGAGTATGACGAATACCCGCAAGGGCTATTCTTTTATCGATTCCGAGGACTTCTGCTACTTTTAACACCAGACTAATGTTCTCTTCATGTTCGATATAGGTAAGTTGACGCAAGATTCTCTTATCCTTTGGTGAAAGTTGAGGAGACGTAAAAATGACACGCGTACCCTTTAGTTGTGCTCGTTCACGGATAATCTTCATCAATTCTGGTTTATCTTCACCACAGACAAGGATGCCATTAGTTGGAATGAATTCGCAGAGCGAGTTGGTGATTCCCTCTAAGGTCCAACCCATAGATTCCTGATGATCTTGACGAACATTGGTAAGCACTCCTACCGTAGCTTTAAGCATTTTTTCTTCACAGACTCGTTGTAATTGAGGTTGAACGGCCATACATTCTGTTACAAAGGCCTCTGGTTTATGGCGAGAGATATTATTGAGGACTGTAATTTGCTCGCTTATATTGGCTATCCTTCTTTTTATGGGATATTCATTGCCTCTATCATCGATGAGTCGTGCTGCTGAACCAGTGGTTTTTGTAAAGGTTTTTATACCGTTTTCCCTGAGGACTTGACCAATGAAACGAGTGACACTTGATTTCCCTCTAATACCATTGATATGGATACGGTAATTAATCTGGGAGATATTATGTGTATGTTTTTTCTGCTCGATGTAAAAATAAAGCATGAGGCAGAGGTAGCCAATGAGAACGATGATGCATTCAAAGAGCATGACGAGATCCATCCTTGTCGATTTGCTTGTCCTTTAATGGTTTTCTCTTGGTTCTCTTAAATGGGTTAAGGCGGGAAGTCTTTACTATCTCATGATCGTAGAAAAACAAGAAGTAGATCATCCCAAGTACCCATAGGAGGAGATCTATGGAGAGAAGAAGTAAAATGGTAATGGATGGTTGTTGAGTTGAGAGAACGAATTGTACCTGTGTAATGAGCCATACGAAGCTGAAAGTAAGCGTAGAGACAAATCCAATCGCCAGAAGCACACCCGTTGGTCTATTTTCCCTGACAAATTCATTGGCTATCAAACCAGGTACAAGAATTCCAATATAGTTGAATTCTGCAAAAGGTTCAAAGGGAAGATAGGCATGAAT
This sequence comes from Thermoplasmatota archaeon, assembly GCA_016932245.1. Lineage (GTDB taxonomy): Archaea > Thermoplasmatota > E2 > DHVEG-1 > DHVEG-1 > JAFGDG01. The sequence goes on along the minus strand of JAFGDG010000053.1, from coordinate 2,347 downwards.
CAGCGATTCTGTGATCATGGCAAAGACAGCACCTGTAAGAATGGTAACGGTGAATCGTCGTCTTCCGAAGAGAATCATGTGGGGAATAAGAAGACGTGCAACGAAGAGATAGACAACAAATGCTAGGATGAAGGTGTAGAGAATTTCTTCAGGATGGTTAATGTAAAGGGCAATGTAACCTGGGACAACCATACCTCCTGGAGAAATTTTATACTTTTCATAGAGGAGGAGTGCCATGAAGAGACCTATGATGATGGCAAATCGTGCATGGGTTATGTCAAAGGCGTAGGAATACATTGGAAGTCACTTTTTTGATAATTTTCTTTTTAAATTATATTTAAGCATGTGTTTACACTTCTTGTCCAGTGAGATGAAGGAAGTTGTTGAAGGGTTTGCTTGTATCATTTTATTCCCTCAATATCTGTGACGTGTAGGAGTATACCCAGTAACCTTCTCCTGGTTCTAAGGTCTCGATTGATTCATAGCTTTGAGTAGTCGGATTCCAGCAATAGATGAAATCGATGACAAGATTGCTCGTAACAGCCTCATTCCAACTCCGTTCCTCCTCTCCATTGAGAACTGAGATAGTCTCCTTATCTATTGAGTAATTGTATGGTATGCCGATAAGATTCCATTCGGGAAGCATATCGGTCATGTAGGATGAGCCAACGGCATCAGTGGCGACGATAAGTTCACAGGGATATCGCGTCCAGACCCAATAGCCATAGCCCGGGGCTAACTCATCGGTGAAATCGTATGTTTGTGTTGTTCTATTGTGGGTGTAGATAAATTTTAAGAGTATATCTTCTTGAACAGCTTCGTCCCATGAATAGAGAATGCTATTGTTGACTACTTGAATCTCATTTTTATGTATAACGCCTGAGCAGGGATTTCCAATGAGATTCCATCCTTCAAAAAGAGGAATATTATGGGCGTTTACACGGTTTACCTGAGGACTGAAGACATTATCAACGAGGAAATCTCCTCTGCCATCGCTATCGGCTGCAAAGCTGATGTGGGATACATAGGATGAGGTATACCCAGAGTATTTCGATACATGTGTTTGTACCATCTGACCATTTATGGAGACATTAAAGGTTCCATTGACAATATTCAAGGTGACGTTGATGGTATACCAGGTGTCATAGGATAACCCATCGGCAATGAGCACCCATTCCGAGGTAACCCCATACGCTTGGGTTGAAGAAGTACGAGCGCGAAGTTGTAGGTTGCTTCCGGTTGTTCCTGGAGTGGCATCATAAAAAGCCATCATGACAAAGCGCTCGGAGCTTGTTCCAGTTGGCCCATCGTCTGTTTGATGATCATCACCTATATAGATATGACCTGTTCGGTCAAAACTTGCACTGTCATTGATTCTGTCAATGTATATATCAAAGACCACGGTGACATTACTGTATTGGGCAAGGCTGAATTGCTGAGTGAGATAGGCATTACTTGGTAAATGATAGTTGTGTAAAGATGCCTTGTTTCCCGTATTCCCTGCAAGGGCGCTGGTGTTAAGCGTTACTAATGTTGGATCGTCATTTCTACTTTCATACCAATCAAAATCACTGGTTTGAGCCCGAAGGTCAAGGCTATCGGCTGTTGATGAAAACGTTCCATCGTTGAGGAGAAGAAGTTCTCCAGGGAGAGTGGCCATGCTTGAGGCATGCATACTGCTGTATTGCTGTAATCCCATAAGGTTGGTAAAGGACCAGAATTGATAGTAATACGTGGCTCCAGGCACTAGTCCGGTGTCTTCAAGATTTGTTCCCGTGTCATTGTAGATTTCTACGCCTTCACCTCTTGACCATGAAGAAATAACATGACGTTCAACAATCGTTTTTTGAGCGCCCTCTCCCCCCCCCCAATCAAGAAAAGGGTTGCCATCAATGATCTGTGCCTTGACATGGACGGGAATCATAGGTCGTGTTAGGAAAAAAACGGGTTCGCCGCTTGAGGCAAAGACACTGTTATTTGCGTGGGCGGTCACGCTGTACACGGTACCTGGTTGAAGCCCGTTTATAACCTCTGTGAAATATCCAATGGTCTGAGGATACTGTTTATCGGTATAACTCGCACTGGTGGAAATATTGTGAATGTAACCATCAAGGGCTACGGGCAGAGTCTCATTGACAAAGGAAGACAAGAGTGATCGCACAGTGTGTTCATCGGGCGCACCTGAGATGCTATCAAGAGCATCATCAAAACCTGAAAAGGTAATGTTTTCGTTATAAGATGCATATCTCAGGATTTCCCGGACACGATCGCAGTGATACCAGTAGGTGCTCAGTCCTTCACTGGCATAGGCTTCTTTCACATCAACATAGGGCTGTATGCCAAGGTT
>JAFGDG010000052.1 GCA_016932245.1 Thermoplasmatota archaeon | reverse complement strand
GAGAAAAAAGGTGGTAGTACAGAGAGTTCCGTGGCTCAGCACTGCTCATGGAATAGACCAGAGAGAGGGACGTCACATGTCAAAGAAACAAAGCAAGAAAGAGAAGAAATTTGTTTCAACAGGAATTCCTGGGTTCGATGACCTTTTCAAGCGAGGCATACCCAAGGGGTCTGCAGTGCTTATTGCTGGTGGTGCGGGTAGTGGAAAAACGAATTTCTGCTTGCAGCTGCTTGCACATCACGCAGCCCAGGGAAAAAAATGTTATTTTATGGGGTTTGAGGAATCAGAAGAGAGGTTGCTTGATCACATGGAAGATTTTGGATGGGATCCTGAAACATTGATTGAGTCAGGCAATCTAAAAATAAAGAGATTTCTAACAAGTGAAATTTATTATTACAATAAAAAAAGTGGTAACACGATTGAAGCGATGATGACGAAGGAAGCTGATCCGCTGCTCATGGAACTGGAGCCACTGACCATTGCGGATAATGCGGGATTTAAACCAGACTTTATTGTCCTTGATTCACTGACCTCGGTTTCCTCAACCTTTAAGGGAAAGGAACAATCCTATCGGTTTTATGTGGAGCGGCTGTTCAGATATTTTGAAAAAATCGGAAGTACAACCTTTTTAATAACGGAAACAGAACAAACGCCAAAGAGGTATTCTCCAACAGGCGTTGAAGAGTTTCTGGCTGACGGGGTCGTCATCTTTTACAACTTTAGAAAAGAGAATATACGAGAATCTGCTATTGAAGTCCTGAAGATGCGTGGTGAACAACACAAACGAAAGATTGTTGGCATGAAGATTACCGATACAGGTATTAAAGTGTATCCTGATCAGGATGTCTTTGGAGCGATGGAGATCTATGATTGATGTAAAGAAACTTGAGGAGGAGTTGCGCGCACTTCCAGAGGCGCCTATCGTGCTGATTGAAACAAGTGCTGAACGCTCGTTCGAAGCGAGCATGGCGTCTATAAAATGTTTGGCAGATACCCACGACAAGGGAATTATCGTATCAGCGAGCAGACCGTATATCAATCTGATCAGCAACTACAAAAAAAATGCGATTGATACCAACAAGATGTTTATTCTTGACTGCATTTCAAAAAAACATACCGAAGAGGCGGATGGTCATAGCGTTATGTTTCTCGAAAATGCATCTGCGCTAACAGACATCTCAGTCTCACTTGGCGAACGCATGCAGATGACAGATGGTAAAAAATTCATTCTTATGGACTCTATAAACACGATGCTTATTCACAATCAGCCGCATATTTTTGTACGGTTTATGCACGACATTTTGACAAAAATGAGATTGCATAAAACAGGTGGTCTACTGATTTCTTTAGATGATACAATGAACAAAGACGTCAGAGCGGAAATTGCACAGTTGTGTGATAAGGTTATAAAAGTGTAAGCAGACGGCCATTATCTCTCTGTTTCTTGTGTATCATGTCTTATGGCTCTTGTGGCACTAGTATGACGCTGACTTTGTTATTTGCTCCATTAGGATCAATTGGGGTAGAAGCCACTATTTCTATGGTGCTTGTTATGCTGTTGAATATAAGTTTGAATTGTTCGTCTATCATCTCAGCAAACTCAGTATAGTTGGAAACGTGATGAACCCACCCCGGCCCTGGTGAAGGCCAAGTATCGTATCCGGGTTGTGGCCATACAATCTCATCTCGAAGCCAGGGGACGTCAGGTTCGGAGCCAACGGCAACCGCATCAAACTCATCATCATCAGTCATTCCAAGGATGGTGCGTAGGTAATTTCTCGCAATCACTGCATTTGCTTTGCCCTGCATATATTGAGTTGGACCACCTGGCCAGGTTCCATTGTACTCGCCTTCGTTGCATAGAATATTGGGTTCTCCATCAGTAACAACCGTAATGGCTTTTCTGGGAAAGCTATCCTCATTAGATGAGGCCATACCTTCCCATGCCGTGCCGACAAGATACCCATAGGGATCACCTGCAAGGATATCGGCAGCGAGATAAAATCCGCAGGACATGGCAGTACCGCCCCTAAGTTGTATTATCTCCTTAGTGGTATCCGCTATCGCTGCGTAGTTGGTTTCGTCAACAACAATAGGTGCCACTTCTACCTGCGCCCAAGACCTGTTGTTTTTCCAACCACCAAATTGAATGAGGGTGAGCTCCACTGAACCGTCATGCGGGAAATAGTCTTCATTTTCAATTGCTGCAGCCAAGCCGTCAAGCATGATGGTCCAATTTTCGTTCGTAATGCTACTAGACCCATCCAGGATCATTGCCATCTGCGTAGGCGTTGTTTCACCAGTTGCGTTTACCTTCAGGGTGAGCGTGAGCGTTGCTGAGTGGGCAACGTCAAGGTTTCCTACATTCCACATACCAGTAACATCAGTATATGCCCCCTGCGAAAGATCATGGCCAACATAGACCAGTTCATCAGGTAGTGTGCATGCTATGACAACATCTAGTGCACCCATATCTCCCTGATACGTCGTTGCGGTAATCGTTACGGTGACCGTATCGCCAACACCAGGGGAGGGGTCATCAACCACGACTTTGATGCCTACGTCACTTTCAGGGTGGATATCAAGAGTACCTATGAGAACAAGGGAATTGCTTTCCACATCGATGGCCATGACATCGGCCTCTAGCTTGGCAGGGTCATAGGTAAACGTACAAACCAATCGTTCACCGATATTCCATAGCCCATCACCATTTGTATCAACCAATAGATCTCGAACGGTTGGCGTTTTGCCATTACGTAACAGCGTTTCACCAGCGATGGTTATCGGTACGGTGGTATCCAGACCCAATGCCTCTCCACCGCGATGTTCCAATATGATATTGTTCCCGTCTATCGTTCCAATGATGCGTACCGTTGCGGGATCTGAAGCAAAGGGATAGGACAACACCATGCCATACAATGATGAGAAAATCACGACAGATATTGCCAATAACACCATGGTTCCAACGATATCTGATACCATCTCGTTTGACTTCCTGAGGCTTCTGGCATTCTTTCCCCATACGTTCATGTTTTATCTCCCCCAAGTATCTTCTTTCCATTATCCTAAGTGATGCACCGTGTCTCACCTATCATTTGATGTTTTCTATCCAGCCCGGAGCAACCTGGGCGTTGATTTGTATACGCGTTATATCTAGAACAACCGCAGTCGATTCGGCAAATTCCACCGTTACCCCGCTCTCGTTAAGAAGTATCGTGTAGTCGGTTCCATAGCCATGATAGTTGAGTCCCTGATTTCGTAACGTTCCATTAAGAAATCGGTGCCACGCGTTTTGATACTCAGTGCCTATGGTGATGGTTGAAACGTTTTGCATAATAGGAATCGTATCATTATATGCTGAGAATTCGGTTTGCACCGGATATGTCCCATATCCAGCTATCGAGCTTTTTCCGCCAACGGTTGAAATGTTTGTTATCGTAAACGAGATGCTGACCTCTTCTTCATTTGTCACCAAGAACCGTGGTTTTATTGCCATCGTGTTTCCTTGGTCTTGATGCAATATCACGGCCCCCGCTTCATAAATATAATCTTGATTAAGGAAGTAGGCGTTTGCTGATGAATATTTGATCCCTCCTACCGAAGAAGAAAACAGCGTTGTATTACTTCTATTGGTTACCGTAATGGTACATTGATTTGAAAGAATCGTTACTGAACCGAATGCCCGAGAGGAGAGCAAAAAGGGCAGTTCTTTGCTTCCCAGCGTTATCGATGTTGATATCGGAATATCTCTCTGTTTTGTTACCAAATGTTCTTCGATAGCATATTTCAACTGGGCAAATTGATTTCCCACATCTTCCATATGTTCAGCTTCTTGCTGCTCCATCCAGTTTGGTATGTACACGGTTTGAACAACCGAAACGACCGCGACCACGAGTCCTACAATTAAGAATGTCGAAACGACTCCAACAATGGCATCATCCGCGTTTTTTATGTTTTTTCTCCATCGGTTCATAGCGTACCCGCCTCCTGAAGTATTCCGCTCATGATGATGGAATTACTGTTCGTATCAACAACAGTGACTTCGATGCATTTCCCGGTGACATCTCCAACAGGGCATCTAAGGTGTTCACCAAGATCCCAGAGAGCATTATTATTTTCATCATCGAGACAATCAGTGAAATTAATGGTTTCATAGGTATCCTGTATCCTCACGATGACGGCAGTTGTGCTCTCCAATGATTCCCCGCCATAATGCTCTAGCGTCACATTTGTTCCATCTTCGATATATCCGACCAGATTCACCGATGGTGGGGACGGAGTAAAGGGATATGCTAAGACCACCAATGACAACAGAGAAAACAGCGATACGGCCATACCTAACAGTAATGCCGTTCCAAGAACTTCGGACACCGCGTCGTTTGCCTTTCTTATCTTCGGTCGCATAGCCACTTACCTCTCTAGAACAACACCTTAAAAATGAACAGTGAAATAATGCCAAGAATACAACTGTATCGAATGCCCGAGGAAAGCTTACCATCCATCATAAAGCCGGCCAAAAGTCCTGCACCGATACTTTGAACGAAAACAAAGGAAAACAACGAATATCGTAACATTGCTGGATCAACCACCGACAGGCTGATGATACCCTCCAATCGTTCTACTTGATTACTTTGCAACGCAAAGAACGAGGTAAAAATAGTTTCATTAAGTATCAGAATAATGGCAAGAAAGATGAAAAAACACAGGAGGATGACCAACGCATAAATAGACATGCTTGCTTTTCGCTGGTTTTCTATCTGATTAACCTGATCAACCTCTCCAGCTGCTGCCTTAAAAATCTTCGGCGTATTCCCGCCCATCATCAAGCCCTTTTCTATGGCAATGACGATTCGTTGGATGATGGCTGATTTCATTCTGGTTGCAAAATCGTAGAATACATCTTTCATTGCCGTGTCCCACGAAAGCTGCGCCTTCATCTTTTTGATTTCAGGATTTAGGGTTCCATAATGGCCTTTTTCTGCAACTTTAATCGCTTCAAACACCGTCATTCCGGTAGATAGTGAATCGCCAATTTCGACAAGAAACTCAGGCAATCTATCCTGTATCTCTTTCTTCCGCTTTACTTCCATAGACTTATAGATACCTAGGGGGCCTATCAGAATCAATACCGAGAGGAATGAAAAATCCAACAGCACATAGTCAGTCACCTGCAGATATCCATACAAACCTAATACACCAATCACGCCGCCACACACAATCACGACGACAGCCGAAAGAAACAGGATACACAGAGAGGGTTTGTTTTTTTCATAATATTGTGAGAGGGTGATGTTTTTCTCCGAGTGTATGGTGTTAATTTTTTCAATGCTTGTTGATTTTATCAGTAAATAAAACAGCGCATATACTAATGGTAAAATGAGAAATGAAAACAGAAACAAGATATTCAGAGAGACCGTCATAGACCCGCCAAAGAATCCCATGACCGTAAGAATAACAACCAAAAAGATGGGGAACGCAATAACAGAGATAACCAAGACTTCTGCGATGACGGCGAGTACATCCAAGTCTTTCTTTCGTGCAACAAGATCTTCATCCATGTACTTTTCTGTAATGTTTGCAAGATACACATGCAGATCGCTACCAGATTGAATAGTACCGATTATTCCCTGGAGAAAAGATTTGAATTTTCTTGAAGGAGAAATGGCAATGGCATGTTTGAGCGCACTGATGTTGTCCGTGCCCATGACAGTGATGTCTTTCGCGATTTTTTTTGCTTCTCTCTGTAACTCGCCGTAGACGTTTACCATCGACAGCGTCTGAAATATCTCGGCTGGCGAAATGCCGGCGACGGCCATGGAGCTGATAAAATTGATCGCATACGGCAAAAACAAATCGATATCTGCCGCTCGTTTGTTGATACGATAGGTGGGAAGATACAGATATGTTGCTCCTATACACAGGGCAACGATGGGAGGCGCGGACATAGCCAAAAGAGCAGTATATGATGTGGGGGCAACCACATGAAGTAGAACTGCAAGAATGCCGCTACCGACAAACCCCAGTAGTACACTCATCAGGGCCGTGGCATAATATTCAGCATATCCTCGGGAAATGTTGGCTTTTACCAACGACATGTTTTTTTCTACAGGTTGATCTTTTGTATAGGTTGAAAGAAGGTTTCCGAATCTCCGTACACAGAACTGTGAATACGGCGTCGATTTCATCCTGTGGTCCCTCTCACCTTCAGCAACACTGATTCAGGATCTTTACTGTAGTCTGAGACGATCCTTCCGACGTCTTTGTACGAGCGAATGTTATGTTTCACCATCCACTCAAGGATGGCAATCCTGTTTTGTGTCTCTTGGTGCAATTGCTCGTCGCTCCAACCCGTTTGTAGTTTTATTTTATTAAAGAGTCTACTTCCACCATTGCTCTCGAATCGGTCATCGATTTCTGAAACCCAATGAAACGGAGCCATGGTGACCAGCCGGTTGGTTTCTGGATCAAGTTTTACAATCTCGGTGACATTGGCGATACGTCTTGCCGGCGCCCCTCGCACCGTGACTGACTTTAAAAAGACGACAAGATCGAGAGATGTAAGCAGCGATCGTGGCAGTAAAATAGGTGCGCTCTCAAGTCGTTGGATGAGTGAATGCATATCCTCGGCGTGTAACGTTGAGTAGGATCGATGTCCCGTTGTCATCGCCTGAAAGAGCGCATACGCTTCCTTGCCACGCACCTCACCAACAATGATGATCTTTGGTCGTTGACGTAAGGCAACTTTAATAAGATCAAACATATCAATATCTTTTCCCGTCTTGTTGTTTTCAGTGGACGAAAATCCCTGTCTGGTTGTACCTGCTATCCAATTTTCGTGCGGGAGATTAATCTCTCTGGTATCTTCGATAGAAACAATCTTATATGCTGCTGGCAAAAAGAGCGATAGTGCGTTCAGCACGGTGGTTTTTCCTGTCGCTGTTCCTCCACAAAAGAGAATAGACGCGCCTTTTTCAATGGCCAGCCAGAAATACGCAGCCATATCTGCCGACAAGGTATTGTTGGTAATAAGATCTGTTGGTGTAAGAGGATCAGTCCGAAATCGTCGGATCGTGAACGTGGAATGCTTGGTAATGGTTTTAGCCAAGGTCGTCTGCAGCCTTGAACCGTCAGAAAGCTTACCGTCAGCAACAGGTTCGTAGACGGAAATCTGCTTCCCACACATCTGCGATAGTTTCACTACGAACGAATCCAACTCTTCGGCGGTGCTAAAGACCATATTGGTTCTAATCGACTCATACTCTCTATGATGGACAAAAAGTGGAATGCCGTAGCCGTCACAGGAGATGTCCTCGATTTCCTCATCATGCATCAAGACATCGATTTTTCCATATCCCATGAATTCTCTAAAGATATGATAGAAGACCTTGTCTTTTGACTCTCCTTTGAGATCAAAGTGATTCTCGGCAACAATTTTATGTAACGCATCCTCGAGATGCTCCAGTTTTTTGGTTTCTTCCCAGTCAAAAACATCAAGGTCAGCGTGTATTCTAAAAAGATAGATTATCTTGTTTTTGAGCTCTTCTTCCCGCACCGTTAATGATGGCTCTATGACTTCATACCGGTGCTCTTTGAAAATATTATCAAAAACAATCCGTCTGCTTCCCAGTCCATTCCATCCAAACCCTGTTTGTGTGGAGAGTATCTTCTGACCAGGTTCGAGGGTTGTCGTAAGCAAGTCATCCTGTAGGTTTTGATTCTGTACCCTTGTCTCTTCTGTCAGAGTAGTTGGCGGTGGTGTGCTGGATTCAACAGGCGGTTCTTTTGACTTTTTTGTGCTACGCTTCTTTATTGTGTTTCGTTTGGTGGCAGGTGTACGATCCTCGTGAACCATGGACGTTTGTACCTCTTCAGAGTCGTGAACTCCTTTGAGGATATCATCCACTTTCGTTTCTACTTCAAGAGAAGAAGGTGCTTGATCTCTCTGCAATAACCCTTGCTTTCTTTCTGAACGCAGACTAGGATTGAATTTAACTCTTCCTATCACATTTAACCAAGGCATCATTTCTCACTCCCCCACGGAGTATACCGTAGTATAGGATGGATATCCCACTCACCATACTACTCCGCCTCATTCCGCCGTTAGAATAAATACCTTTTTCGCATGTAGGAATGCAAGTGCATATGCATGTAGGATGAATTTCGTCACCTCCAACCCCTGTAGGTCATTCGTTTATTCTCACAACAAGGTAGAGTACTTATCTAACGTCTAATAGAAACAAACCAAGGAAAAATAAAATAAAAAAAGAAGGTAAAAAAAGAAAAGAAAAAGGAATAACGGAAAGAAAAAAGAAGTTTACTTTTGTGTTACCTTCGTAGTTGTTATCTTCACATGCTGGTCATTGAACAACCATGGTTGTTTGGAAAAAAGGAGTAGATTAGTTATAAATTATAATTTTATGGATATTACTACTTTCAATGATCTCTTATTATGTTTTATATACAAAAAACGAGGTTTTCAATACTAGATCAGTTGGAGGTAAAATAGCTGAAATGTAAAATTCTACCTAAAATCTTAAATATATGTTTAAACAT
>JAFGDG010000051.1 GCA_016932245.1 Thermoplasmatota archaeon | reverse complement strand
TAGGTCTTTTCCTCCAAAGATGATACAGTATACCGTAATCATGCTTATTATTGATATACTTTTACTCGATGTACATACCTGAAAGTCCGGTCGTTTCTTCCACTTTTCTTGTTATCTTGATGGGTGTTTTCAGCAAGACAAGCTCATTAGTCACTTCTACAATCCCTGCAACAAGGTGACCACCGATCGTTCCTTTTTGCGCGTTACCTAACACAGCATGAAGATGGAGAAGATACTCGTCCCCCTGATGGCAGATATTTCCTGATAATGAAAGCAATTCATGCGGTGTGTGGTACGTGTCAACTACGTAGCTTCCTTTTTCTTTGAAATATCCTAACTGTATGTGCTTTACTTGCCCAATTCCTGAGAGTACTACTGCAGTGATAACACTGTGTTTTTTGCAAGCCTCTTTGAGCCTTTCATGAATGTCTTCTTCAGGAAACAGACGAATAATTAGTATGTTGTCTTGTTCTTTACTTTTCATTGGTCTTCCTCAAATACTATGAATCACATGAAGACATATAAAGATGAAGATGGATGCAAGGTTCGCATGGCAATGCAACAAGAGATGGAAGCAATTACTAAATCAGTTATGACGTGCACACGTTGTGAGTTATATAAAACACGAACACACGCTGTTGCAGGGGAAGGAACGATTACATCGCCGCTTCTCTTTATTGGTGAGGCGCCAGGGCATCATGAAGATATGCAAGGAAAACCCTTTGTGGGAAAGGCAGGAAACATTCTTGATGAGCTACTAGCATCCATTGGATTGAATAGACATGATATTTATATTACTAACATTCTCAAATGTCGTCCTCCACAGAACAGAAATCCTTTAAAAAGCGAGATTTCTGCATGTTCCATATATCTTGAAAAACAACTCGAATGTATTCAGCCAAAGATCTTGGTGCCACTAGGGAATTTTGCCACCGCGTATCTTTTTGAGAAATTTGGGTTGCACTTTACAAGAATTAGTGATGTTTGTGGGAAATTGTACCGAGTCACTACTCTTTCTGGTACTACCACTATCGCGCCACTCTATCATCCTGCTGTTGTTACCTATGATTCCTCCAAAAAGGCACAACTACTCAAGGACATGGAGGCACTGAAAAGCGCACTGCCTTGAGAAAACGATTACATCTGACGTTTCACAAACGCTAATAGTTGATCCCGGGTAAATGGTTTTTGTAAAAAATTTTCTTCATTACTGATGTCACTCTGTATTTTTGATGCTGGTTTCAGAGAAAACAATGCTGTTTTTTTATGGTCTGGTAGTTCAGTATCGATAAGCAAAAGGCCAAAATTGTTTTCTTTATTGTCTGCAAGCATTTCTAGTGCTGTTCTGTTATTGTTAACAGTCACTACTTGAAAATCATCTTCTTCTAAAAAAGCCTTCACTTTCTCGAGAACATCAGATTCATCATCAACAATCATAATGGTTTTCATAGTGCTCTTACACAAATATCAAACTCATTCACTTAAATCTTTCTTAGAAAATGAAAGAAGGGGGGTAGAAGAGGGGGCGGGAATACAAGAAGAGGTGAATGAAAAACCCAACCCCCTGCGCCTAGTCAATCTTAGAGTATTACTTCTTTTTTTTAAATGCTAGTAACTCTTCGTAATCGCCTACAAACACATAGCCGTCATCAGTTTTTTCGATGAGCCCTTTCCGTAATGCAATTTCAAACAGATCGTCGTTTAATTTTATCATAGTGTCATGTTTTTGTTTTCCTTTCCTATTGGCTTTGGGTTCTCGTGCTTGCATCAGATATTCTTGATCAATATCTAATATAACATTTATTCTGTGCATGCTATTTCCTCACCATCTTGTGTCGTGTCATATAATAACATGCTATTATTTGACGTCTTTTGTATATAAAGCTATTCCCTAAAAACGTCAAAATGATAAAGAGCCTCTTTGACAAAATGACAATTCACTTACATATCCACCTATATATGCCTTTACACCAAATATTTATATAGAACAATGTTATTTTTACCCCAGTCTCAAAATAAAAAAAAGAGGAAGGAGTGAGAGATGGAAGAGATATTTAGAAAGATAGGAAGCTGGCTATTTCTACTGGGAATATTGATCTCAGTGATCATCGGAATCGTTCTCGGCGCAAACATATGGACAACAACCGATTGGTGGGTCTCTGTTTTGCTTGCCGGTCTTGGATTTGTCGTTGGTATTCTGTCGTTCTTTGCGGTCGGAACCATCACCCAGGAGAAAGTACCAACTTTCTTGATTGCGGCATTAATGTTGGTAGGTATTGGTGCGTCAACAAACTTCTTTAACAACCTAGAAATTATTGGCCCCTACTTTGCCAACATCGCAGGAATGCTCGCCGTCTTTGTTGCTCCTGCAGCAGGCCTACTTGCCATTCGGGCAATTTGGGATGCAGGAAAAACAGAAGATATCGATATTCCTAAGAAAGTCATGCCAAAATAAGAGACTAATACACGTCTCTTTTTCTTTTTTTATTTTTTCTTTTCTTTGCACAGTATATTACTCAAAAGTTTTAAACTAAAAACAATTTTTTAATGAGTGCTGCTTTGTAAAAACTTTACAAGCCATTTGTACAAGCTGATAACAGCCATGGTAAATAGCCCAGCGCCAAAGCCAACGAGCACCATGGCCATTGCAGGCATTTACTTCATCACCGCCCCGGGGAGTAAAAAGAATGATTTTCGCGTCTTATGATTCATCATTTTATCGACCGTTTTATATTAAATACAAATAACACATTGTTATTTTGTATCATGTTAATATTTATCATTATTAGTATATAATAGTTTCGAGTAAGAATGTCAAATTGTCAAAATGCCTGCTACACAAAAGTTTATATTTCTATTATTATATAATTAAAATCTTGTAATTTCCAGTGGCAAAATATCAGGGAATATCCGAGAAATAGCTCTCTATTCCATCGTGTACATGACCAAGCCCGAAAGCATTTTTGGCAAGAAATAAGTTGACTTCTGCGGCATATGCTCACCTGCTTCAGCAATGGCTTTCAACTCGTGTATTTTTGTTGCATTTAAAAGAAAAGATGCATCGTATTTTCCTTCATCAACAAATCGCAATGCTTCTTCATCATCACGTGTGTATCTCACATGATCTTCAAGCGTATCTTCGGTAACCCCCAGCAGGTGTTCGATAATAATTTTATGTAAGATGGAAACGTCAAGCGTTCGCCAAATCTGCGACCTGTCTGGTGCAAATGTATCCATGCAGTGTTCATCTTTTAGGGTAAGAATGTAGTAGACATCTTTGAAGTACAGGGCAAACTTGTGATCTGTTGTTGCAATCGATTTCTTTATTTCTTCTGCTCGTTGATGATAGCTTTTTGATGGCCCAGAAACTTTTTCTTCTTCAACCACAAAATACTTTTCAAGCTGTCTTCGCAACGTCTTGCGATCAATGGTTGGCAAGGTAACCAGTCGGTGCGTAGGCAATATGGCAAGTCCCTCATCAAACATGTTTGACAAAATGACCATTCGGTAATTGAAGGGGGCGTCAGGGTCGTTGTTTTGTGTCTTTTCTTTCATTTCCTGTGCATAATTTATGGCGGTTTGATAGCGATGATGTCCATCAGCAATAAACAGAATATTATTGGCAAGTTTTTGTTTAACGGTCCAAATTAGGTTCTCATCATCGCACTTCCATACGGTATGAGTAAAAGTATCATACCCTGTTACTTGTACTAGTGGCTTCCCAAGAGATGCATCTATGCGCTGTTGTAGTTCATTTGTTTCATCGATATACAACAATTCAATAGGCTCAAGATTGGCTTTGCATGCCCGCATAAGGTTTAACCGGTC
>JAFGDG010000050.1 GCA_016932245.1 Thermoplasmatota archaeon | reverse complement strand
ATAAAGGTCCCAATAAATGTAGTATCCCTTGCCTTTATACCACGTATCTCCACTGGAAGGTGCAGTGACTTCTATCTTTCTATCGTAAATTGTAATGTAGGGGCTCATATCATATATAGCACTATTTGCAAGACTGGTAATTCTAACTTGATACGTGGTACTGGTAGTAATATCTACAGGTATGTCACCAGTATAATAACCATCGCAACTGGTGTTGCTTGTCAAGGTTGAGTAAAAATCTCCCCCTTGGTACAATTTAACGCTAACATAATTGCCAGCATTAGACCAAGTCCACTGAATGTAAATCTCATCTCCTTCCCAATATGACATTCCTGCCACAGGCCAGGTTATATTGATCCATCCATCCGGTGCAGCAGAAACATGCAAAGGAAAAATTGCTAAACCGTTAACTCCCACAACTAGAAGAAGAACCAAAATTGTTGTCTGTGATTTATACATAGGATACTTTCCATCTTGATATATATTATAGAGTACAGTACAATACTCGTTATAATTTTTCTCATATAAAGATATCGTGGTAGAATGCCAATTTAAAACACAATGGTTTTATCACGTCATGAATATTCACTATTGCCAAAGTACTGTGTTAATTCTAGCATTGGAGGATTTGTGAGGTGCAAACTAAGATACTAAAGATTATTGCTGCTACCATTGCTCTTTTCATTGTCCTCTGGGCATTGATTACCCTCATCGGCAATTTCCAAAATGTTGATCGTGATGGTGATGGGTTAACTGATGAAATGGAAGAGTTGTTAGGAACTGATCCCCTCTCGCAAGATTCAGATAATGACGGCATTCCTGATGGACAAGAATACGACTATTGGCAAAACCGTTCTCAACAGTCAAACAATGAAAATACCATTCAACTCCTTAGTCCTGAGGGAGATATTGATGGAGATGGGTACCCGAACATCCTTGATCCCGACTCTGATAACGATGGCATGCTAGATGGACAAGAACTTGAGGAGGGAACAGATCCCGCGGATCCAGACACTGATAATGATGGATTGTCAGACGGCGACGAACTCTTGCATGGGACTGATCCAACCAATCCAGATTCAGATGGTGATGGAATCCTAGATGGTGCTGATGTCGATCCCACCACTCCTGCCGGGGAAGGCGGCCTCGAGTACGGTCCCGCAGAAGAGGGTGCAGGTGGAGATCCCACGGGTGCTGGTGGAGGAGGATCAGGTGGTGGCGCCTCGCCTTCAGTTAGCCCTCACCGTGATGGTTCAGGTGGTGTTGTAACGTGCTATGCTGTATTTGATCCGGCGCTAATAAATGCAAAACGATATGTTGCCTATGATGCAATCACAGAAGATTATGATGCATATATCTATGATGTTGTACTTTATTCCCTAGGACTGGACGATGTTGTCTATGACAATGCGTTTGTTGGTACTATCCCTCTTACTCAACTGACGGATGAGGCAATTCCCATTCCCTCTGTAGCACCAAATGCCAATATTATCTCATATTATGTATCAGAACCTTGGCTTTCTGCACAATTTTACAAGGACGGTGCTGATAATTATTATGTCGCAGCATTGGATTATAATTATTATGGAGAGATAACCTTAACCTTTACCACTAGTGCCGATTCTTCATATTTTATCTTTGCTGTTCCGGGGGATCTTACCCTTGATGATATTCCTCAGTCCATGAAACGAACACCACCATCGTCGGTAGTAGCAAGTGCCGAACTTATTATTGATGAACTTGGCCTAACTGGGGAAACCAATCTCCAGACTATTGTGAACACGTTGTATTCTTATTTTTCGAGTTTTACTGAAGGTGAAATTCCCTCAGAAGCGGAAGAGCCTGATATCTATCTTGCCATGGCGCGAGCAAAGCATGGTGCCTGTTACGTTCGATCGTTTGCGTGCTTTGTCACTGCAAATGCCCTTGGCCTACCAACCCGGCTAGTGGTGAATGAATGCCATGCGTTTGTTGAACTCTACATTCCTACCAATGGGTGGATGCGGATGGATCTTGGAGGGTTGGGTGAGTGTCGTGTCTGCAACCCCGAAGGATATGATCCGTTCACGAATTCTACAGGGCCTCAAGGAAATCAATCGCAACCAGGCAATGGCAATGGAACAGTAACACCAGGCGGCGATCGTATTCCAACTATAACAACGATTACTGATGTGTCATCAAGTGCCTATAAATCAGGTTCATTCACCGTCGAGGGTTCAGTAACCGATGAGGAAGGAACTGGCGTTTTGGGTATGCCCATTGAAATTTATGTTCTCGAATCAAAAGAGCTTGCAGGCAGCTGGAATGATTTTTTTGCTGGGGAAGGAATAACCAATGAAAATGGAATCTTCTCTATAGAAGGAACTATACCTGATGCTGTACCCGTAGGTGCTAACCAAGTTGTTGCGTTGTCTTTGGGTATTGATAATTACTCTGGTTCATGGTCAGATCCCACTATCGATGTGTATTCAAATACAACCATTCTCTTTGATATGGTATCATCAATAGCTCTGACAGATGAATTAGAAATTGCTGGTAGCCTTGTTGATGATGGGAGACAAGTACTCCCTGAACAGGCAATATCGCTTTTTATTGATGGTTCTTCTCTTGGAGAAAGCGTCACCAACGATGATGGCATGTTTTTCTATGCATACACACCAACATCGCTGGGGCACCTCAACATTTCTGCTACCTTTGATGGTGATACGTATTTGTCCTCTGCAGAAGCAGATCACCAAGTAGTTGTGAGAGATCTAAGTTCCAATATTTCATTGTCACTAAATGGGACTTTAGCTGCGCGGGCAAGTCACATTTCCGTGCAAGGGGTATTGTCAAGCAAATCTGAGGAAAGTATGGCTGGTGCTCCCATTCATATTTTATTCAATGGTACAAAACTTACAGAACTAGTAACATCCTCACAAGGCACCTACTCTTCGACAGTCACTATTCCATCAAATGCTTCTTTAGGTAATACTTTGGTGAAAGCCCACTACCCTGGAACAGAAGTTTACGCTGAAGCAAATGCAGAGCAAACACTTTTTATTCAGGCCAGAACTCAACTTTTGTTATTTGAGCTTGATATGCCCTATGTTGAACAAAATGAAACGTTAGATGTCCATGGAAAACTTACTGATGAATTAGGGACGCCCCTTGTCAATATGACTATAGAGCTTTTGTTTGCCGATGAATCATCTATATTACAGACGAATAAAACAGGTCATTTCAATGCATCATATGCTTTTTCAACAGCAGATGCACTTGGGACCTACCATATTACCTCATCCTTTGAAGGAACTGATTACTATTTGGCCTCTCAAGACGACCTGTCCTTTGAGCTCGTTCAAGCGGGATCTAGCAATCAGCATTTATCACAAAATACATATATCGTCCTGGCGATTGCCATCGCAGTAATTGCTGTAGTAATAGTAGGTATCATCATGTTATTTAAAAAACGAAAAATCGAGCAAAAGCCCAGCATTGAAGAAATTGCCACTCAAACTATTAGCCGTCTTCGCACCGAAAGTGACCACCGGTCAACAGTGATTAATTGCTATAAGCAAATGTGCGATTGGCTTGAACAAAAGGGCGTGAAGAAAGGCTCATACCAAACTGCCCGTGAGTTTGCGCTGGCGACTCGCGACTATATCAAAATGTCTCCAGAAAGCCTGTATTCTCTTACCCAAATTTTTGAAAAGGCCCGATACAGTCCGCATGATATTACCAGCGAAGACAGAGATCGTGCCATTCACTTGCTGAACGAGATACTCATCGCTCCTGTTGAACACGTTCCAGAACCCGAACAAGAACCAACAAGAGAAGGTACTAATGAGTGAGGTATCGTATTCGCCTGTTATCTTTGCTACTACACCAACACATGATCCTTTCGTTTGGTATTTTCTTTTATTTATCTTTTTCATTGGTAGTATTGTTGCCCTCATCATTTTAATGAGGTACTCAAGAACGCCTGATGAATGGAAGCATACCTCTGTTATAGGTGGGTATTACTCAGCAGGACGATTAAAGGACTTGGCCGAGTCGGTGAAACTCACGCCAGCAAGCTATGTGCATGACACACCAATAAAACAATTTGTCCAAACAATTTTTTTCCAAAAAATTGGTTCGGTATACGGAATATCTGAAAACGAACTCCAAAAACTCTATCAAAAGGACAAACAAACCTTAGAGCAATACGTACACGATAAGGAATTAGTGATGTGGATTTTAAATAATCAACCTCCTCCAAAACGAGGGGGGTGGTTTACCCGCGGAAGCGAAAATAAAAAAAATCAATATCTTTTAACATTGAAAGCAATGGTTAAAAAAATGGAGGCATGGGCAGAATGAAACAGATGTCTATTGGTGAGCTTTCTTCAGTTTGTAATAAACTAGTTGATGAAGTTAATCGTGTTGTTGTTGGAAAGAAAAATATGCTCAAATATGTGGTGTTAGGAATTTTAACTGATGGTCATATTCTTTTTGAAGACTATCCTGGCTTGGCAAAAACGTTGACTGCAAAGACGTTTTCTGCGGCCATGGGTTGTAAATTTACGCGAGTACAGTTTACGCCTGACTTGTTGCCTGCAGATATCACGGGAACGTATGTCTATAGTCAAAAAACAAGTGATTTTAAGCTTATCAAAGGCCCCATCTTCACTAACATCTTACTTGCAGATGAAATCAATCGTGCACCCCCTAAAACCCAAGCGGCGTTACTTGAGGCCATGCAAGAGCGGCAAACCACGCTTGAGGGAGCAACCTACACTCTTGATAAACCTTTTTTAGTAATGGCCACGCAGAATCCTATTGAATATGAAGGAACCTATCCCCTACCTGAAGCGCAAATCGACCGATTCTTGATGAAACTGAATGTCGGGTACCCCAGCGAACAGGAAGAGCAAGAAATTCTCAACAGAATGGCAACGGGAGGAGACATCCACCATATTCCGGTCAATGCGGTTATCGATCCCGCGCGCATCCTTGCGATGCAACAGGCTATTGGTCAGGTTCATATCGATAAAGATCTACGGAATTACATTGTCAAATTAGTACAGAGCACCCGTGTTGAATCCCGAACAGAAGTGGGTATCAGTCCTCGAGGATCAATTGCACTGTTTAAACTCTCAAAAGCACATGCTGCTTTCTACAGTCGGGATTATGTCGTTCCCGATGATGTGAAAAATGTTGCGCTGCCAGCACTTGCACACCGTATTATCCTTAAAGCAGAGTCTCGAGTTCGTGGTGTCAAACCAGAAGATGTGCTCAATGACTTGATAAAAAAGCTTCCTGTCCCCACGGTAGAATAATATGCGGACCACGAAAACCGCTGGATTGGTGGGCGGCTGTATTGGTTTGCTGCTGTTTAGTCTGTTGAGCATGGACTGGATCGTATTGTTAGTCATCATCCCCCTAGTTATTCTTCTGTTTTTTGGTGTGTTGCTCTTCCAAGGAAAAGAACCGCAGCTTGACATTACGCGACATCTTTCACATGTCAAAATTTTTGAGGACGATCATGTCGACGTTACGGTTACCATTAAAAATAAGGGCAGTCATGTGCCCTTCATAGAAATCATCGATGTTCTTCCCAATAGAGTAAATCTTGAACAGGGGAGCAACTATGCGGTGCTTTCCCTCAAACCACAGGAAGAGATTACCTTTACGTATACTGTTTCATGTCCTGTTCGCGGGCACTATGACATTGGTCCACTTAATGTGCGCATTCGTGATTACCTCAGTTTCTTTTTCAAAGAACTGCCATTCAATACCGTTTCAGAGCTAACCGTTATTCCACAAATTGAAGAAATTGGTGATATCGCAGTTCGTGCCAAAGCAAATATCTATCCAGGAATCATGCATACAAAACATGCAGGTATTGGAACAGAATTTTTTGGCTTACGAGAATATACCACTAGCGATACCTTCAAACGCATTAACTGGAAATCGTTTGCTCGATGGAATCGTATTATGGTCAATGAATATGAGTTAGAAAGTACCACTGATATCATTCTTATGGTTGATGCTCGTGAGAGTCAGGACATTGGTACACTCAAACATAATCCCATTGAATATAACATCAAAGCAGCCGTGTCCATTGCCTCTCATTTCTTAAAGCGGCGCGATCGCGTTGGTTTAATTATCTATGGTAATACTGAAGGAAAACTCAAGTGGGTGTATCCTGAATCAGGAAAAAAACAGCTGTATAAAACCATTGCCGAACTTGTTGAAGCACAAGCGGAAGGAACCTTTCTCCTCAATGCAGTGATTGATACCGCAATCGCACACATGCTACCAAAAAAAGCATTAATCATACTCTTTTCGTCACTTGATGATGACCCAACCATTCCTGCAGCCATCCAGCAACTAGTTGCCCAAAAATTTAATGTGATTGTTCTTTCTCCCTCACCCATTGATATTGAATTTTCTTTACAGCCACATGATCTTTCCTATGAACTTGCGCATAAGATCCTTACATTTGAACGGAAAAATGTTCTTGCACTCTTGCGCAATAAAGGCGCTCGTGTTGTTGATTGGAATCCAACCTTGCCCCTTGCTGTATCATTGAAGGAGGTGGAACGATACCAGATTCGACGTTAACGATCCTTTCTCTGAAACTGCACATCATGCGTGCGCTGGCAATTGGCTTGTTGGTTTGGTTGTATGCTATGGCCCTTAAGGGACTTGTCGTTATTTTCTCCCCCATCATTGGAGTATCGTACGACGCAACAACGCTTGCCTTCCTGCTTTCTATCACCGGCATCATTCTTGGTTTGTTGTTCTATGGCCTTTCTCTTTTAAAACCCAAAATAAAACGGTATGTTAAACTTGGTGTTCCTAGTGGTCTTGGGTTGATTATTGTCGGATCGTATATATTTTTTGGCGCACAAACGTTTGTGGATGTGCTTATCTTTTTTATCAAGGTTGGGTTTGGTCTTATTCTTTGTACGATTCCTCTTGTTGGCACCTATGGATTATTCAAGAAACATCGGACAACCATTCTTGCTGCAGGCGCAGGCATTATATTCTTTTTCTTTTTTACCCGAGTCTTGATGGGAGAGTTTGTGTTTGCAGTTACACAAGTTGAAACCCTTCTCCTCTTTTTCATCTTGTTCATTTGCTATCTTGAGGTAGGAACATCATCAGCGTTTTACAGTGGTGTTCTTGAAAAAATGGTGCCTCATGGCAAAGGGAATGATAAGATGATTGCCCGATTCAGTCGGGTTATGAACAGATATGCACTCTTTGTTTTTCTTTCCCTGTCTACGTGTTATGTCGTAACGTTTTTCTTATATTCCTATAGGGATGCTATTGTTTCCTCAGCTCCTGGAGGGAGGCTTGGTATTGATCCAGGTTCTATTTATGGGCTCTGGATGTTGGTTATGATGATTGCTGTAGGGACCTTCCTATTTTGGTATTTCATTCCTCGTGAAAAAGCAAAAGTGATAGAGGATGAACGTTCTAATTAAAGGTCCATGAACCTACTAATACACCAGTTGGATCATACCTAATTGTTAATGTGCCTGAGCATCCAGTTATTTGATCTCCTGGTTCAACCCGTTTTGTTTCTGGTTTTGTTTCATAGGATCCAAACACAGAGAGTTCATACCAGTACACTTCCTCAATAGCAAATTCAACTGTAAGAGTACCGTGGGCAGTATCTTCACTAAAGGCTATTTTTTGATTTATCACGTATGTTGGCTGTAACCCACTAACGTACACATAGGTTGCAGTAGGAATTAACACAAAACTACAGATGAGAAAACAAATTCCCAATACAAATCCAAAAAGACCATATCGGTCTTTTGTTTTTCCAAAATACGCAATGACACCAAGTACGATTGCAACCAATGAGAATATGATGCTTAGCAGTGTTAACAGTGAAAAAAATATGAAGCTTTCCCACTTTAAGCCAGAGGACATAATGAAAAAGAAGACGAGGATACATCCAAGTGTTACAGATGCAAATGCGAGACTTATTTTTCCAAGAGATGTTTTTTTTCTGGATGTTCTCCCGTCTATCTGAAATTTAAAGTTACAATAGGGACAACGTTTTACCGTATCGGCGATGAGTGCTTTACACTGTGGGCAGTTCATATCTTCCTTCTGCTGAATGCTTTTTACATTATATAAAACATAATAGTTTCGCCCACCCCCTTTATAGTCATTTAAAGTATGCAATGTTTTCCGCGGCTTACACTTGAGGGATATAAGATGATTGCATGGACGTATACCATTCAAGGCCAACATAGCTTAATTATCACTAAAAATCCAGACTATGCAGAGCAAAAAAGTCGGCTGGGTTATCGGGTATGTTGTAAAAGAGATTGTAATAGATACTGCTATCACCACTGATACTGTTCACCGACAAACATTAAAAAGGAAGCTTCATTACCAACGCCAGGGTGAATACTATGGCCGCTCCTCCAAAATACGTGAGACAGCCTATCGTCAGTGTACTTGGACACGTTGATCATGGTAAAACATCGTTACTTGATTTTATTCGGGGGTCTACTGTTGCTGCACGAGAATCTGGTGCCATCACTCAGCATATTGGGGCAACAGAAGTTCCTATCGATGCTATTTATCAAATCTGCGGTTCTCTACTGAAAGAAAAAAAATTTACCCTGCCGGGTCTGCTCTTTATCGATACTCCTGGCCATCATGCCTTTACTGCCCTTCGTACTCGTGGTGGGTCTCTTGCCGACATAGCCATTCTTATTGTTGACGTTACCGAGGGATTCAAACCGCAAACCTATGAATCTCTTAACATTCTTAAGCAGTACAAAACACCCTTCATTATTGTGGCTAATAAAATTGATGCGATTTCTGGATGGCAAAAACAGAAAGAACCTCTCGCAAAAATGCGGATAAATAGTCAACGAGTTAACGTGAAAACTCATTTTGAAGAACGAATTTACGAACTGATTGGCACTATATCCGAGCATAAACTCAATGCAGATTTGTATTACAATATCAATGATTTCCGAAAAACAATAGGTATTGTACCTCTCTCTGCAAAGACAGGTGAGGGCATCCCTGAACTGCTTATGGTGCTTGTGGGTCTTGCACAACGATTCTTAGAAAATAAATTACACATTGAGAGTGGACCAGGAAAAGGAAGCGTGCTGGAAGTAAAGGAAGAAGTTGGACTCGGAAAAACAATTGATGCCATCATCTACAATGGCACGATCAAAAATGATGATAGAATCGTTATTGGAACAACTGGTGAGCCCGTTGTCACCCACATCAAAGCACTCTTAAAACCGAAGCCATTGGATGAGATTCGAGACCCTCGGGAACGATTTGATAATGTTTCAGAAGTTCATGCAGCGTGCGGTATTAAAATCTCATCACCTGATATTGACAACGTTATTCCCGGTGCGCCTATTCGTGTTGCTGCAGGTAATCTCGAAGAAGTTATCAAAGAAATCAAGGATCAAACAAAGATAGACTTTGAATTGGATGAGCAAGGAATTATCGTCAAAGCAGATACCATTGGCTCTCTTGAAGCACTCATAAAAGAGTCTGGGGAGAAAGGCATCAGAATACGAAAAGCAGAGATAGGTAATGTCTCAAAGCGAGATATCATTGAAGCTGATGCAACTGTTGATCCACTGCACAAATTAATTTTTGCCTTCAATGTAAAAATTCTGCCTGAAGCAAAAGAAGAACTCGCACAATCGAGTATTACGCTCTTCCACGAAGATGTCATTTACACCATTATGGAAAAATATGATGAGTGGATAGAGCTCAAAAAAGCACAGTTGGAACAGGACCGTAGAAAGGAATACATTCATCCGGGCATGATCAGATTTTTGCCCGAATATGTCTTTCGAGTCAGTCATCCTGCTGTTATTGGTGTTCGAGTCTTGAGTGGAAGAATTAAAATGGGTATGAGATTAATGAAAGTGGATGGAAAAGTTATTGGTTCTATCAAGGGGATACAATCTGAAAATAAACCCGTTGATGAGGCATTGCAAGGTCAAGAAGTAGCAATTTCTATTGAAGGAGTGACGGTTGGTAGACAAATCAAAGGTGAAGACATT
>JAFGDG010000049.1 GCA_016932245.1 Thermoplasmatota archaeon | reverse complement strand
TGAATGGATCGAACTTTACAATCCCACCAACTATTCCATTAACCTTTCTGGTTGGAGCATTGCTGATAATACTGCTGAAGATTATCTTGAAGGGGATTTTGACCACGGAAACGGCACCACCATCATACCCTCTAAAGGATATGCAATTATTGCCGATCATGGAACACAGATAGATGGGAATTTTTCCATTCCTGCTAATGTGACGCGGCTCTATGTCGATGATGCAAGCATTGGTAACGGGTTAAGTAATAACGCAGACAAATTGATACTAAAAAATGCAACAGGAGCAATTATTGATGCTATGGAATGGGGATACAACTATACTGAGGTTCCTGGATCACCTGCGTTGGTAGTTATCGAAGGCCACTCATTGGCAAGACATCACGGCAGAGATACCGACAACACTCTTTCTGATTTCTTTGAACAATATACTCCCACTCCTGGATTAGAAAACGTGTTTACCCAAAAACCGAAAATAAACATGACGCAATATCCCTGTTATCTTCCAAAAGTATACAATGTGTCATCGTTCAGTTTTCCCTTTGGGGTATGTGCAGAAATAACCAATGGCGGTCCGAATACCACCTACCAACTCAAAGCATATGTGACAGGCAGCAGCACAAGCACTCTACCAGCAACCCAGACATGGAACGGTGAATCTTGGAAATATTCAAATTATTACACTTCGACCATAACAACGGATTCGCAGGGGAACTGGTCAGATTGGGTATATCTCCGATTCAACAGCAACTACAAAGAATACCAGCGCGCCATTAGGAAAAATACAACTGCATATCTTTGGTTAAAAGTAAAAACAGAAAACATCACCTATTCTCATTCTCAACAGGTTTTGTTACTTGATCTTGATGATTCCTCATCCAATGGCACAGCGGGAGGGTACGTTGTTGGCGTTGCTACGTTTAATCTAACAACACTTGACAACACCCATATTGTTTTGAAAAATAACACAGCAGCATATGCAGGTGCATATGCAGGCATATATGCAACTGAGGATAATCAGATAGAGGAGGGATTTTGTTCATCACCGGGATATTATCGCATCACCGGACCTGTCGGAAACGGGTACACATTGGAGTTTTTTGATAACACCGGAACAACATTCCAAACCATAGAGAACGTCACGATACGACAGGGGAGATATGCTCTTGACATGCATGCACCTAACGCACACCACCTTATGAAAAAGCATGCAGAGCTTGATGTTTTTGTTTCTGTCAAAAACACCGGTGATTTTTCTGATGTCGTTACGATGGCTATCAATGATAGTTCGCCAGGATGGATTGTTGATCTTCTACCTCATTCTCTTTCGTTAGACCCACAAGAGGAAAGAAAGATTTGTTTACATGTATCCCATCGTTCAAGTACTAACGAAAGATATGGAACGGTCTCTCTTTCTGCCACCTCGGTAACAGACCCGGGAGAACGTGATGAACTAACGCTTTCTTTTGAACTCCTCGGACCAGATCTCAATGTGACTACCGTAAAGTTCTATGATTCTGAAGGTGAACAACGGACCAGTTTCAGTGAGGGCGAAATGCTACGGATAAAAGCATTTTGTAAAAATGTTGGTAACGAAAACGCCACAAACGCCACGGTTTCTTTTTATTATGATAAAAAGGATGATAATCATCTGATTGGAACAAAGGGATATGATAGTATTGAAACCTATCAGAAATATCCTTCGGTAGTGTGGGATACGAAAGGTATTTCAGCCGGTGAGCACACTATTTACGTGGTCGCAGAAGAAGATAACTTCCATGATGAACTCAATAAAGACAACAACGAATTGATGGTACCGATTATTATCTTTGATTCACTTCCACCACCACAAAGCAGGAAACTGATAATTGGCGAGCTGTATTATCATACGTATCCAAACATAAAAAATGAATTTGTCGCTCTCTATAACCCAACCAACGATAGCATTAACCTAACAGGATGGTATCTTACTCATCGGCCAGCAAAACAACAAGGAAGCCAACCAAAACTCATCTTCCCCAAGGACACTTATTTACCATCAAAAACCTGGCTCTATATTACACAAAATGCAAGTGACTACTTGTGGCAAACAGGAGAAACAGCAGATTTTGAATATGCAGTTGATGCGGATGAAAGCATTCCTCAGATGAATGTTACCAAGACCGTTACACTAAGTAACACTGGCGGTGAAGTGGCTCTCAAGGATTGGTACAATCATACGATAGATCTTGTTGTTTACGGGAATTCACTCTATACTGGAGAAGGATGGAATGGACCGTCCATTCTATCTTCCGGGAGGGGTGTTATACTCAAACGTAATACTGATTGGAGCGGAACACCAATCGATACCAATACCTCAAGGGATTGGGAGAATGCTCGACGCTATCAAATAGGACAATCGATGTTTCCCTATACACGTCTTTCTTGTTATGGGGAAATAACAACGTTTGTATCACCGGATTGTAGTTATGATGCTCTTGTTAATGAAATTCGAAATGCACAGCAATCAATTTATTTTAATATCTATGAATTTACGCATCCGTTTCTTTGTGACGAACTCATTAACGCACTCAAAAGAGGTGTTGCTGTCCATATCTTTCTTGAAGGATCTCCCATTAGTGGCATATCTGATAGAGAGTTTGTACTCTTGGAACGAATTGCACAATACGGCGGTAAAATCCGGTTCATTGTCAATGATGCGGAAAAAAACGTCTATGCTCGCTACACCTTCGATCATGGAAAATATCTTGTTATTGATAATGAAACCGTGATTGTCGAAAGCTGTAATTGGGCAAAAACAGGCATACCGCCAAATCCTTCATTTGGAAATAGAGAATGGGGCATTATCGTCAGAAATGAAAGTGTCGCTCGCTATTTTCTCTCCGTCTTTTTGGATGATTGGAATCCCGCCCGATGCGACAGTTATGCATTAAAAGATATGCCTATCGACATTCCTGTTGAGTTTTTTGTAGATAAGACGATTTTTACTGGTTCCTATGAGCCGCAGTTTGTCTCAAAAACAGTAACAGGTTCTTTTTCTGTCACACCTGTCTTTTCCCCCGATACCAGTCTCGAGGCGATTTGTAATCTGATAGAAAGCGCAAATGAAAGTATCTTAATTGAGCAATTATATGTGTACAAGGAGTGGGGAGCGCGCATCAGTCCTTTTGTTGAACGGTTAATCAAAAAAGCAAACGAAGGAGTTCAGATTAACGTTATACTGAACTATAATCCGTATTATGAGGCCTCTAATGACAAATGCAATCAGACAAAGCAGCATCTTGAACAGCATAATATTAGCGTGAAGTTTCTCTATACTAATTGGTCATACTTCACTAATGTTCATAATAAAGGCATGATTGTTGATAATCGCTCTGTGTTGATTTCGAGCATCAATTGGAACGAAAATTCTGTGACCAGAAATAGAGAAGCAGGGATTATTATTGAACATGAGGAAGTTGCTCAGTACTATGCAGAGGTATTTTATTATGACTGGCATCTTACTGAACGAGACCCTCCAATTACCACGTTGACGGTAGAAAGTCAGAAAAACACTATTTATATTACCATGCTATTTACTATGACTTTTGCAATCATTGCACGTGACTGGAGAAAACGACAATGGAGTTGACAGTTATCCCTATAGAACCAATATCGGTCATTGCTATTGTTATTATGGCGGGAACACTTGTTGTTGCCTACTTGAAAAAATGGATGATGGCCTATGCCCTGATTATTGCAAATGTTATCGTCTTTATTTTGACCTTACTCTTCCAATACCAGACGCCATTTGGAAACATAAGTATGCTCGTGGTAGATCTTGGATTTCGGCCAGGATATCTGTCTGTCGAACAGATCCCTCAGCTCTATACACTCTTCACATCGATGTTTATTCATGGAGGATTCCTTCATCTCTTTGGGAATATGTTCATCTTCTTTTTTATTGGTACGGCATTTGAGCAGCGTGTTGGGTGGAAGAACTTTATTATAATTTATCTTCTTGCGGGGATATGTGGCACACTTACTCATTCGCTCGTCAATTTAGGATCGGTAACGGTATTAATTGGTGCGTCAGGCGCCATTTTTGGGATTATGGGAGCGTTTGCTTTCTCCTACCCAAGAGATGAGGTAGTGATGCCTGTGCCGATTGGCATCATGTTAATCATGAGAATAAAGGTCATTTATGCGGTGATTCTTTTTGCAGCATTTGAAACAATTATTGTTTATGTTGGCGTTGAAGACACCACTGCTCATTTTGCTCATCTTGGGGGATTAATTGGCGGGTTTATCCTTGCCGCTCTTTTACTGAGAAAAAGAAAGACGCACACAACACAAGGACAAACCATATACTACGATTCATTTGCCCCTCACCAAGGGAAAAAGATTGATTTTTCATCTCTTCAAAAACTGGCAACAACCCCTGAGCTTCAGCAAATGCTGAAGAAAATTGAAGCAGAAACCATCCCGCAAAACCGTGACATTTGGATTGAGCATTTTCTTGAAAAGACCGTATGCCCGAAATGTAAGAATCCGCTCAATCATTTTGACAGAAAGATTTGGTGCGAGCACTGCGGGCATAAAACCACGTATTAATTCTGTTAGAAAGGTAATATTAAACCGACCAATTCACCTGCAAATAGATAGCTCGAGATAAGGTAACCACCAATAGCACCGCCACAGAGCAAGGGAAGTCCTGCCTGTGGTTTTCCTTTTATAACAAACGTCATTAACATACTAAAACCAACTAAGGTGCCTACTATTACCGATAATGCGATAGCGAGGGTGTGCGGTGTTCCCGTATAATACACAGCAGCAACCAAAATACCAGGCATCACAATATCACCCAATCCCATGAAAAAGGCATCACGCTCTTCGCCTTCTTTGAGTTGTTCTTTCAATCGTTTTGTCTCCTTGATAAGAGAATAATGTCGTCTTTTGGGAACGACCAAAAGTACGGGTAGTTTCAAATCCATGACCGTATCAGCGAGATCAATCATATGTTTGGTTTTATAGACTGATATGGCATCATAGATAGCAAGACCTATTAACAAAATAACAACGAGGAGAACACCTAAAGAGATGCCAAAGATAGCAATAGCGCCAGCGCCTACAATAACACCGCTGATATCAATGACATACCATTCTGGAAATTTATAGAGAGTGACAATAAGCAGGAGTGCAAATATCACGGCAAAGACCAACGCAAAAAGGTCGGGAATGAGAAGTGTTAAAAGAGGGTAAAAGACGTACCATGATGTATACCCTATTGCCCCAAGAATAATGGCTTGAATGACTTGTTTTTTCCAATATTTTGCAATGACAAGAATAATTGCAGTCATGGCCAGAATGATGACGAAGAAATAGACAAGATTCATAGGATCATCAGGGTTTTCAAAAGCGGGCTCTACGCCAGCTGCTTCAAAAGGGCCAATTACCAGTAGCGCAAGAACATGGATAACAACAAATAAACACCCCATAACGGCAATAGGAAGTATGTCACTACTCTGTTTGTTTGTATCGCGATCCATTGAAATCCTGGAACACCTAAATCCTATTTATAGAGTTTGATGGTGTATTACAAAAAAAGCATGAATCGAAAAGTGTACACAATATATATGACATATAATGCTAGAAGTACGCCCCCTTCAACCCTCGAAATGTTATGGCCTGAAAAGAGAATGGGAATCATAAAAATAGTAACCGCTAAAAGAAAAACAATATGATCAAGCGATCCAAGGGCATCAAGAGGGATAAAAAGAGTACCAACGCCCAAAATAAGTAAGATATTAAACACATTTGATCCCAGAACGTTTCCTACTGCAATATCTGACTCTTCTTTGTAGGCAGCCATGGCAGAGACCACAAGTTCTGGAAGAGAAGTGCCAATTGCAACCATCGAAAGCGCAATAATAATTGCTGGGATGCCGAAAAAATCAGCGATGCAGGTTGCTGATTCAATAAGTAACCATGCTCCAATAACAACACCAAGGATGCCGAAAATAACGAAAAGTGTATTTTTGATAGTTTTTCCATCGTTGTAAGTATTTTTTGTGGTACGTTCTTTTTTTGCGCATCGAATAAAATAGGCAATAAAGAGAGCAAATGAAACAAGAAAGATAGCGCTACCTATGAAATGAAAGGTGTCAAGAAGGCCGAGGAGAGTGACCACTAGAAACATCACCGTTACTATCAACAAGATGGGCATCTCTCGCTTGATGATGCTTTTATTGACACGAATAGGACGGATAATTGCACTGAGTCCAATGACTAACAGTAGATTAGCAATACAAGATCCGATAATGTTTCCTAGCGAAATGCCCGCGTTGTGTTGTACTGCAGCTCCAACAGAAATAGCGAATTCTGGTGCTGACGTGCCAAAAGCGACAATAACAAGTGAGATAATAAGGGTGGAGACCCCTAATCGCGCTGCAGTTTTTGAAGTTCCATCGACAAGAATGTCCGATCCTTTGTAAAGGAGAGCAACGCCAGCAATAAATGCAGGGATGGATAGTTCAATAGAGAGCATATCAGGCTGTAATGAAAGGAGATGTTTATATACCTAAGGACAAAGGTAAAACAAACCCTTTTTATAGGCACCCTCTTTAAGGATTTAAGAGTGCTATGGAAACAGGTAGCTTAGTATTTATTGGTCTTGGTCTCTATGATGAACAGGACATTTCACTCAAAGGGTTTGAAATCCTTAAATTGTGTGATACTGTCTTTGCTGAATTTTATACGGCAAAATTAAGTGGCACAACCATTACTAAGTTAGAACACAACATGGGAAAATCAATACACGTGTTATCAAGGACAGAAACCGAAAAAGGAGATGTGATTCTAAACACCGCTACAAACAATAAGGTAGCATTGCTGGTCTGTGGAGACCCTATGACGGCAACAACACATGTCGATTTACGACTACGGGCCGAACAACAGGGCATACCAACAAGGGTCATCCATGGAAGTAGTATTGCAACTGCTGTGCCTGGTCTTTTAGGATTACAAAATTATAAGTTTGGACGGACAACAACAATTGCCTATCCTGAAAAGCAGTATTTCCCGACCAGCCCTTACCATGTTATTGCTGACAATAAAAACATGGGGTTACACACACTTATTCTTCTGGACATCCAAACAGAAAAAGAACAGTATATGACTGCTAACGAAGGAATGAAGCTTTTGTTGGAGATGGAAGAAAAAGAAAGAAAAAACATTATTACTCCCGACACAGCCATATGTGTGGTAGGTCGTGCAGGGTCATCTAAACCGGTACTTGCTGCCGACCGCATCACTGCCCTAGTGGGCAATGAGTTCGGACCGCCACTCCATACCCTGGTGGTTCCTGGCAAGCTTCATTTTTTGGAAATCGAGGCACTAATGACACTTGCAAATCTTCCTAAAAAAATGGGGAAAAAATTACAAAAACTATAATTACACCTTCTCTTTATTATCGGTTTGGATGCAACAGAAAGACGAATTTGTTGGCGTAATATACGGAGACATAGGATCAACGGAGTTTAACTTCGCAGTCAATGGCCAGAGTGTACGAAAATTTGATTATATTTCCGCGCCTCATAAGGAAGGCTATATTTTAGCACAAGTCATGGATATTAAACGATATTCTGATTTAAAATTTGAGGATGCAATCACTCAGAAATACCAAGAGGAAACGCCTCATGTTAAAAGTGATGTTTCCGCATTTGCTGGTGTCATAGGCTATCGAGACAAACGAGGGGTGCTGCAAGTTCCTCGAACGCCATTTAACACTGGCGGCAGAATTATACGTGCTGATGAAGGTTTAATCAGACACGTGTTGGGCCTCAATGCTAACAAAGAGAGTGGCGCCTATATTG
This sequence comes from Thermoplasmatota archaeon, assembly GCA_016932245.1. Taxonomy (GTDB): domain Archaea; phylum Thermoplasmatota; class E2; order DHVEG-1; family DHVEG-1; genus JAFGDG01. Next base: position 39,907 of record JAFGDG010000049.1, on the reverse strand, counting down.
GCCTTCTCAAAGGACATAGTCTCCCTGTGTTCCTGAACATTGACGCACTTGTTCAAAAGCATATCTGTATTCTTGCCAAGACGGGTGGCGGCAAAAGCTACGCCTGTGGAGTTCTTGTTGAGGAACTACTCAAGAAAAAGGTACCTATGGTCGTTATCGATACGCATGGAGAATACATTTCTTTGACAAAGCCCAACAAAGATAAAAAAGAACAAAAAAACATGCAAAAATTCAACGTCAAGCAGAACCATTACAGCAGTCAAATTACAGAATACTCGCCACACTCAAAGGCAAATGTAAAACATATTACGCTGAATGGTGTCAATCTCGAAGCCCGGGAGATTATTGATATTCTCTCTGCAAAGCTTTCTGGTCCTCAAATTGGCGTGCTTTACCAAGCAATAAAAGAGTTGAAGGAATACAAAAGCACCTATACTATCAGAGATATCATTGAAGCGGTTAACAGAAGTAAAAGCAACGCGCGATGGAATGTTATCGCATCGCTTGAATCGCTTGATTCGATTGGGGTATTCTCAGAAGAAGGTACCTCCCCGGATGAGCTGGTGAAAAAGGGCAAATGTTCAATCATTAATATGAAAGGGGTACCGCCCGATGTACAAGATGTGGTAGTAGCTCGACTTACTAAAGAATTGTTCGATCAGCGGAAATCAGGAAAAATTCCACCCTTCTTACTTATCGTTGAAGAAGCGCACAACTATTGTCCGGAACGAGGGTTTGGTAATGCCGTATCCTCAAATATCCTACGAACGGTTGCCTCGGAGGGAAGAAAATTTGGTATGGGGCTCTGCATCGTAAGTCAGCGTCCTGCAAAAGTGGATAAAAATATTATCTCTCAGTGTAACACCAACATCATTCTTAAAGTTACAAACCCCAATGACTTGAAGGCCATCATTCAATCTGTAGAAGGACTCACCAGCCAAACGTATGATGAGATCCAGCGCCTTGCCATAGGCGTTGCTCTGATTTCTGGTGCCTCGCTTCAAATTCCCATCATGACGGAAATTCGTACAAGAGAAACGAGCCATGGTGGACGCTCCGTAGACATCTTTAAAGGAGGCACTGATACCACCTATACACCAAAAATTCCTAAGATGCCACCACCACCTCAGGTGCAGAGATCGTCCTCCCCCTCTCCGCCACCAAAAAAAGAAGAGGCATTTACGGATAAGGCAAAGAACGTCAATCGAGTGGCAAAGAGACTTGGATGGGTTTCCACTGATGACCCTGAAGAAACGATCCAGATATTATCAAAAGAAGCGGAAAAAATGAAGGAAAACGTCTACAAATATCTAGAATCACTGGCAAAACTGGGAAGAACCTTTTGCCATGAAAAAGACCCGACATGTTCAAAATGTCCGATGAGTCAAGGGTGCCAATACTATGTAACACAAGGAAAAAAGGGCGGACTGTTTAGAAAAAAGTAACAGAACATATGAACAAAAAGGCAATCATCGGAATGGGGGTTCTCATTTTTTCTTTCTTTATTGTAACATCAGGATGCTTGGAGTTTTCTTTTATGGACAACACAATAACCTATGAAGCACATCCTACAAGCATTAGATACGACGCTCAATATGGATATTCAGTCACCTGCGAAGGGGCAGGACAGTATGAGATAACGTATGATTGTGATCTCCCCTCGCTGTTAAGTGGAACGCTCTCTCCTTTTGAAGTATTATATCGCTATGATTATACTGAAGTGACAAAGGTTAGTAACGACTTCATCTCTTGGAACATCTCAGGTAACAACGCAGCAACATATGAACTTGGTATAGAAGCAAGTGCAAATGCGGAAGCATCTCTCGTTTCAGATTTAAACGGAAATAATGCAGCAACCCTGCAAGAAATATCTACAGCATATGCTACATTGTGCAACCAGTATTGTCATAGACAACAGGTTCAAAATAGTACCTACATTGATCCAGATGATCCGTTGGTTCTTTCAACTGCCAAGGGAATAGCAGGAGAAATAGGAACCAACAACACGTTTCTCCTTGCTAAAGCCTTATTTAGGTGGTTAAAAGAACAGACGGCCTATCAAACTCATCCTGAAGATAGTAGTGTACAACCTGCACGCACTACCTTTTTATTAAAAACAGGAGATTGTGATGATCTGTCCTTTTTATACATCTCACTCTGTAGATCCATCGGAATTCCTGCGCGGTTCATCAGAGGATATCTCATTGAAGAGACAAACGGCATTGCCACTGCCGTTTCCCATGCATGGGCCGAAGTATTTGTTGGAGGAAGTCTAGGACATGATGGATGGATTTCCGTCGAATGTGCCTGTCCTTCGCAGTGCAGTGATGTGCAAATTTATCAAAATTTTGCCATTGAAAGCGCAGGGCATCTTCGATTATTTATTGATGATGGGAGTAACGAATCATTAAATGTTTCCCTTTCAGGTCCCCGCGTAAGATATGGTAGTGGGGTAACAGTCAATTTAGTTCCGTTTGTGACGATTGAAAATTTTGAAGTCTTGGAATCAAAATCACTCACCATTGATGAAAATAGTATACGAACCTACACTTCATCCTCTTGAATGGTGGTGCCATTAATGTTTTATATTACAAAACGTTTCGTTTATTGGAAGGAACAAAATGGGATGCAAACTGTGCAATGCATTAGTCTCTGCTATTGAAGAAACTATTAATTTTCATGTAAATATTGTTGAAAAACATAATGGCAGGGCAATAATAAGAAAAAATTAATGCAAACTAGTTTGAACGTAGGAGATAAACATCATGCTAGAGCTACATGAAATATACCTCATATTGATGGTTATATCCAGTATATCCGGTTGCTTGATGTTAGCATTGGCTTTCTACGTCTGGCGAAAATACTGGTTGGAGAGACGCCTGCATCCCGCTAGATATCTCATTTTTTTAATGTCATTAATGATTTTATGGATGTTTGGTTTTGCTTTGGGATTTATAACTTCAGATTTTTCTTATAAATTTTTTATAGAACAATTTTTGTACATAGGAACAATACTACTTTGTCCTACTTGGCTTATTTTTGCGTTACAATGGACGGGCAAGGATAAATGGCTGACTGCTAAGAAAATTTCTCTCATATACATCGTTCCATTACTGTTTTTGTTTCTTATTTTTACTGATGAATTGCATCATCTGATTTTTACTAGAGTGGATTTTTTTTCGCATGGGTCGATTATATTAATAGATTATGGCTATAGTGGACTTTGGTGGCTCTTTACACTTTATTGCTATTTCCTAATCCTGATAGGTGTTTTTATTCTGATGAAAGAATTGATCAATTTAAGACGCATCTATCGTAAACAGGTCGTTGTTTTATTAGCCGGGACTCTAGCACCGTGGGTAGCAAATATACTCTATAACATATATTTGATTCCAATTCTGTACAATCTAGATATAACCCCTATCTTTTTTGTTATAACTTGCGTAGTCTATGTTTGGGGATTCTCCAAATTAAAGCTGATTGAGACGATACCAATAGCTAGAGATATTGTCTTTGAAAATATGAGCGATCCGGTATTTGTATTGGATGCTCAGGATCGAATTGTTGATATTAATCCTGTTGCATTAAAAATCTTTGATTATGATGGTTCGGGGCCAATAGGGAAAAAAGTTGAAGAGGTATTCTCTAATCAGTATGATATTGTTGGATATATTCAAGATAAGAAAGAAGCTCAAGTTGAAATTTTCGTAGATACTAACGGGGAGAAGCGTTATTTCGATATGAAAATAAACCCCTTGTATGGCAGCCATGATAGTTTTACAGGTCATGTTATATCACTAAGAGACATCACTGATCATAAGAAGGTAGAAGAAGAGAGACGTAGTGGTGCTGAACATCTAAGAATGGCAAATGAAATGCTAACTGCAACGCGGGATGAACTTCGGGACCTTAACAAAGAACTTGAACAAAAAGTAGAAGAGAGGACAGCTAAAATAGAAACATTACTCAAACATAAGGATGATTTTATTGCCCAACTTGGTCATGATCTCAAAAGCCCATTAACACCGCTCATTGGATTACTTCCCATGGTAGAAGAAGAGGAAACGGATCCGAAGTTAAAAGAACTTATTAGAGTCAGCATTCGTAATGTGAAATATATGCGCGATCTTGTTGTAAAAACATTGCAACTTGAGCGTTTGAATTCACCAAACACCGTATTTAATATTGAAGAAGTGGACGTAGTAGAACTAGTAGATTTTATCATTGATACCAAGCAGTTGATTTTTAAAGAAGCGGAAATTTCTGTTAATAACAATATCAACAAACGTCTAGTTGTAGAAGGAGATAAGCTTCAACTCAGTGAAGTCTTTGACAATCTTTTAACAAATGCCGCAAAATTTACATCAAAGGGAGGTAACGTGACCATTGATGCAGTAAAAGAGAAGGGAAAGGTAATCATATCAGTAAAAGATACAGGTATTGGTATGACACAGCAGCAAATTGACCATGTCTTTGAAGAATTTTACAAGGTTGACCCTGCAAGACATGATCTAGAATCAAGTGGATTGGGACTATCGATTTGTAAACGTATTGTTGAAAAACATGGAGGGAAAATTTGGGCAGAAAGCCCGGGACTCAATAAGGGAACGATGTTTAAGTTCTCATTACCATATAATCAAAAAAAGAGGTGATGTAATGAAGAAGAAAATTATGGTAGTCGATGATGAGCCTGACGTAACATATACTATCGAACTCAATCTTAAAATGTTTGACAAAGACTACGAAATTACCAGAGTAAGTAGTGGAGAGCAATGCTTAGAACTTTTAAAGAATGGGGAATCGCCAGATCTCATCTTACTTGACATTATGATGCCAGGGATGAGTGGCGAAGAGACGTATGAAAAAATCAGAGAAAATCCTTCGTGGAAGGGCATTCCCGTAGTGTTTCTCACTGCAAAAGTTGATGAGTTTTCTGGAGAGCATACCACCCATCTCGGTGAGGAGTATATCGAAAAACCATACGATCCGACAGAGTTGAGGGACAGATTACAGAAAATTTTAACGAAAAGCCGCGCATAAAAATAAGAGATTGATAAATATAAGAAAATTAATTAAATTATTGAGCGATACATAAAAAGAGGGGTGAAAAAGATTGAAAAAAAAGATCATGGTTGTCGATGATGAACCTGATGTTATCTTTGCAGTTGAATTTAATCTTAAAAAATTTAACGAAGAGTATGAAGTCATCCGAGCGGAGAGCGGCAAGCGATGCTTAGAGCTCCTGCAAGAAAAACAAATTCCCGATCTCATCTTACTCGATATTATGATGCCGGAGATGAGCGGATGGGAAACCTATAATAAGATAAAGGAAAATCCGTCATGGGAAAAAATTCCCATCGTCTTTTTAACGGCACGTGTCGATCGAACGGCAGAAAATGCCGGTAGCTTTCTGGGAGAAGACTATATCGAAAAGCCCTATGATCCTGAAGATTTGAAACGGCGAGTTGACAAAGTGCTGAGTGCGAAAAAGTAAAATATTTTCTTACTCGGATATAAATAAAGTAGTTTTTCTTTTCTCGATGTTTTTAACGGAAAAACTATGTTATCATAAGCTAAGCATTTAAATATGAAAAGCTGTATACTGGCGTACTCTTATCTAGTAGGTAGAACCATGGGTAAAGGAATTAATGCAGCACGGAAACTCAAAAAGGGGCGGAAAAAACAGCTCTGGAATGATAGATACTATAAGAAGCGAGTGTTGCATCTCAAAGAAAAGGCAGATCCGCTTGAGGGTACAGCACAAGCTCGAGGGATTGTTATTGAAAAAGTAGGGATTGAAGCAAAGCAACCCAACTCCGCAATCAGAAAATGCGTTAAAGTTCAACTCATCAAAAACGGACGGCAAATCACGGCCTTTGCCCCTGGGAATAATGCCATAAGTTTTATTGATGAGCACGACGAAGTCATGGTAGAAGGAATTGGAGGACGAATGGGACGTTCTTATGGCGACATTCCCGGCGTTCGATTTAAAGTGATTAAAGTCAACGATGTATCACTTAATGAAATGATCAAAGGAAAAGTCGAAAAGGCAATGAGACGGTAAATATGACTGCAAAAAAACCTGTTGAAAAGACCAACCCGTTTTTTCCTATGCTGACCAAGTACAATATGGATGAAGTAAAAATCGAGGACAAAGGGCTGGAGCGATACATTAATCTTGATGCAGAAAACATCCATGTCGGCGGCATATACTCAGATAAAATGTTTGCAAAAGCAAAGATGCCTCTTGTTGAACGCTTGATCAACAATCTCATGCGAACGGAGCAGTACACCGGTAAAAAAACAAAAGCATACAAAGTAGTTCGATCTACCTTCGAGAGTATTGATAAAAAAACAAAAACTAATCCGATGCAGGTTCTTGTTGATGCGTTGCAAAATGCAGCACCGAAAGAAGAGACAACCCGGTTGCGATTTGGCGGCATTTCTGTCCCCAAAGCAGTTGATGTTGCCCCTCAAAGACGATTGGATATTGCACTTCGCAATATCTGTCAAGGATCTGTTTCTGCCAGTCACAAAAATAAAAAAAGTATTGAAGCATGCCTTGCTGACGAAATTATCAAAGCAAGCAAAAATGACGTTTCGTCCTTTGCAGTTGCCAAGAAAAATGATGCAGAGCGGGTTGCAAAATCAGCTCGATAACCATGAAATTAATTTATAATGAAAATATGAGGACATTAGTATGGGAAAGAAAGAAGATAACATCAAGAAAGCAAAAAACTTGATGAATAAGCTTGATCAGATTCGGAACATCGGCATTGCTGCCCACATCGATCATGGAAAGACGACTCTTTCAGACAACCTGCTTGCAGGTTGCGGCATGATGAGTGAGGAGCTTGCCGGCAAACAATTAGTGCTTGATTATGATGAGCAAGAACAAGCACGAGGCATTACAATTAATGCGGCATCTGCATCGATGGTGCATGAATTTGAAGGAAAAGAGTACCTAGTTAATTTACTCGATACACCTGGGCATGTCGATTTTGGTGGCGACGTTACCCGAGCGATGCGAGCAGTCGATGGGGCTATTGTTTTGGTTTGTGCCGTTGAGGGGGCAATGCCTCAAACGGAAACTGTGGTACGACAAGCACTCCGTGAAAAAGTAAAACCTATCTTATTCATCAACAAAGTTGATCGGTTAATCAACGAATTGCGAGTAACTCCTGAAGAAATGCAACAGCGATTTATAAAAATCATTGCAAAATTCAATGAGCTTATCAACAAAGTCGTTCCAGAAGATTTCAAAGGCAAATGGAATGTGAAAGTTGAAGATGGCAGTGTTGCCTTTGGTTCTGCCTACTACAACTGGGCAATTTCAGCACCCTATATGCAAAAATCAGGACTCAGCTTCAAGGACATCTACAACTATTGCAATGAAAACAACCAAAAAGAACTGGCGAAAAAATCACCCATTCATCAAGTCTTGTTAGATATGGTCGTTGATCATCTTCCTTCCCCAAAAGTGGCGCAGAAATATCGTATTCCTCACATATGGAGAGGGGATGAAGCAAGTAAGCTCGGAAAAAGTATGGCAGAAGTGAAAGAAAGCGGACCGCTTGCCCTAATGATTACCAAAATCATTATGGATCCTCACGCTGGCGAGGTTGCCGTTGGACGTATGTATAGCGGAAAAATAGAACGAGGGCAAGAATGCTATGTCATTGGCATGCCGCGAATGAATCGAGTACAACAGGTTAACCTCATGGTTGGTGGAGATCGTATTCCCGTGGAATATGTAAGCGCCGGAAATATTGTTGCGGCAACAGGCATCAGAGACGCCATGGCAGGCAGTACCGTTACCGACGATCCCGATGCGGAGCCATTTGAGCGAATTGTTCATGTTTCCGAGCCGGTAGTAACAGTTGCCGTTGAAGCAAAGAATATGAAGGATTTACCAAAACTCATCGAAGTGCTCCGTATTGTTTCTAAAGCAGATCCTAGCATTCAAGTAGATATTAATCAAGAGACAGGAGAGAATCTCATGTCTGGCATGGGTGAATTACATCTTGAAATTACTGAATATCGCATTAAAAATGAACACGGCGTCGATATTGTATGTTCTGAACCGATTGTTGTGTACAGAGAATCGGTATCAAAATCCAGCCCCTATAAATTTGAAGGAAAATCACCAAACAAACACAACCGATTTTACATTGAAGTGGAACCACTTCCAGACAATATCGCGAAAGCACTGTATAACAACGAGGTTCCTGAGAATGCAAAGAAATATAAAAACGAAGTGGTGAAAATTTTACAAGAATTAGGTATGCCGAAGGATGTTGCAAAAGGAGTGTTTGGCATCCATGGTCAAAATATTATGACTGATGTTACCAAGGGCATCCAACACTTGTTTGAAACAAGAGAGCTGATCAAAGAAGCATTTGACGAAGTCATGAAAAGCGGGCCGACAGCAAATGAGCCTTGCCAAGGATTACTTATTAAGTTAGTTGATGCAAAATTACACGAGGATGCCATTCACCGGGGGCCTGCACAAGTTATTCCTGCCTCAAGAAACGCTATTTATGGTGCAATGACCATTGCCGATCCCATCTTACTTGAACCGATGCAAAAAGTGTTCATTAGTACACCGCAAGAGTTGATGGGAGATGCATCACGTGAGTTAAATCAACGACGTGCTGAAGTACGTGATATGACTACCGAAGGAGATAGTGTAAATATCGATGCAAAGGCACCAGTTGCAGAGATGTTTGGATTTGCCTCTGCGATCCGCTCAGCAACAGGTGGACGAGTATTATGGAACACGGAGAATATGGGATTCGAGCCGTTACCACGACAACTACAGACGCAAATTGTTAAACAAATTAGAGAAAGAAAAGGGCTGAAACCAGAACCTTACCCGCCAGAGTATTACATGGATTAGAGCTCAACTCTAATCTTTCTTTTTTTATTAAAAAATAAAAAATTATTATAAAGAAGGTACACTTACACCTGTTGGAGATGCACGATGGAAAGAGGATGTATTCCGATAACCAAAGATTTTGAACTTGAATATCGGTATTATGACAGAGATCCTGGTTACAAATATTTCAATAGAAAATTTGAAATTATTGTGTTGGAAAAAAAGACTTTAAAGAAACAGTATGTCATGCATATGGATAATGCAAACACTAGGCAGATGATGCCTCGAGTATATAAAGCATCAAGCGGCAATAAAAAACTAGATTTTGGCATTAGCACCTTAAACTGGAATGACATCAAAACGAAATTTACTGACTACATCATTACTGAATTAGGAGAAAAAAAACGAGAACATGTGAAAAGGGCGGTAAGTAAGTTGTCTTCTCCTAAACTTTAGCGGTTAGTAATCCGGTATTTCCCATGAACCGGCTCGTAAATCTGTCCGTTTCTTTTGAGTCGGTCTAATGCTTCTTCAACTTTACTTGATTCAAGGCCTTCGATTTCAGCTTCTTGGACAATATCTCCTCGAGCAGCGTTGCCATCTTTAGATTCATTGCAGATTTTCTGAATGATATCCATTAATGATCGCATACGCTCATGCTGACTGTGGCTGATGCCTGTTGCAATAATATCAATGTCAAACTTACCGGTCTCTCTATCCATTCCTACCCGGCGCAGATATTGGTCGATAATGCCGATTGCTCGTTTTGCATCAGTGACCGTCACCTCTTCACTGAGTCGCACTCGTGCACTTGCTTCTGAAAGTCGAACAAAGGCCTCCAATTGTCTCGGAGTGAAGGGAACCGAGTCTTCAGAACTACTTCTAAAATCGACGTAATAGTTTTTCAATACCTCCAAGGCATCATTATTCAATACGGGAAAAATACTTCGTTTTGCATAGGCTATGTATTTCCTGAGGAAATCTGGCGGAAATACCGGCATGATGTTCTCGACCAATCCTTCCTGTTCTTTTTTAGTATGTTTTGTCTTTTTTGAATGGGCAATATTCTCACTCACTTCGCCCGCCTTATGAGTACGAAGCACATGAGTCGCAAGATCGGTATCCCGTGCTTTGTTTGGTTTATCAAGAATGGAAAAAATAAGATCGAAACGAGAGAGAAGTGCAGGAGGCATATTAATCTGCTCATGGATGGGCATAAACTCATCAAACCGTCCCAGCTTGGGGTTTGCCGCGGCGAGTATTGCGCAGCGTGATTTAAGGGTGGCATTAATTCCTGCTTTTGCAACAGAAATTTCTTGTTGTTCCATCGCCTGGTGCATGGAACTTCGATCGGTCTCCTCCATCTTGTCTATCTCATCAATACAGGCAACGCCCATATCAGCAAGTACTAAGGCACCTGCCTCAAGGGTCCATTGCCCCTCCCCAAATTCATCTCTCACTGCTGCAGCAGTAAGACCTGCTGCTGACGTAGCTTTTCCAGAGGCGTAAATACTTCGAGGCGCTAATTTTGACATATACGTAAGCATTTGTGACTTTGCTGTACCGGGATCACCCACCAAAAGGGTATGAATGTCGCCTCGAATATATGTTCCATCAGGCATTTTCTTTGCAAGACCGCCGAATAATTGTAAGACCAGTGCTTCTTTCTCCACCTCCATACCATAAATCGTTGGAGAGATGCTTCGCATCATTTTTTCGTAGATACGAGGGTCGTTACTTATCTTGATAATTTCTTGTTCATCCTCTTCAGTAACTTCGACCTCCTCAAAGGCAAGTTCCTGACTTTCAATGCTAATTGCTTCGAGGGCTTTATCAAAAGATGTTAAGCGAAAGGTGCCTCTTCGTCGTTGTGCGGAATGCAAGATACCATTGGCAATTACTCGATCGCCCGGTGCAATTTCTCCAACCAAGTCATCTTCCAGAAAGACGCTAATTCGCTCTGGTTGGGCTCCCCCCCGAAGACCTTCGGGATTTTCCTGAATCTCTATTTTTTGTGAATCAATAAAGCTCGATAGGTTTGATAGTAACTTAAAAGACGAAACACGGCCACACCCTCCCTGGTCCTCGTAACATTCAGAGGGTTCCTTGAGAATATCTTCCTCTTGTTCAATTTTTATGATTGCTCCGCATTTTTGACATTGAAATGCAGCAACCTGTAGCTTTGGTCGTACTTCCGTTCGTTTCTTGACCAAGCCTTCTATCGCTGTCAATTTTCCTAAATGACTTGCTCGTATTTTACGAATAACAATTTTCTGAGGTTCGGGTAGGTTGTTGACCCGAAGGTGAAGTGCCAATTTACGTTCTGCTGTCGCATCAACTTGTTTCAGTGCTTCCTCAGCATTAAAAATGGCTTTATATGGTTGGTGGATAAGAAGCTCAGCAAGCTTTGTATCGTACTTATCAATATCCCAATAATTGACAAAAAGACTTCGCTTCTCTGGATAAGATACAGCAACAGTTTCAATTTCTGATCGGCAGACATCTTCAAAGAAGTTCTTCCATTGCGCGACTACACTCTCATCTTTTAGCAATCGTACCATATGAATTCCCCCAACTATCGGTAAAAAGGTGAAATGCAAATCTAGGTTAAATAATTTTAGCGGGTGTAGAAGGTCGCGAGTGGGTGCACGGGTCGTTCATTGACTACCCATCTGCCTTCTCGACCCCGTTGACCCTTTGAGCATCAGCAGTTTACGGTAAGGCTGCTCACTTCCGTGCCTCGCCCGGTTCCCGCAACGAAGATGTACATATGGCCCTCCGGTCATATGTAGCACCACCTCTGATCCCAGAGGACAGGGTCTCATCGTCAACAAACGGATCAATAAACGCTCGTTACATCGCCTCTTGGTTTCGACCCCAGCATGAAGGCGATTTCTGGTTACAGGGAACGCCTACCTCCCCAGTCTATTCTACACCTTTCGCCATTGCGTTGTCATTATAGTGCTCGTCGCATAATAAGCAGTAAATTTCTGAAGAATTGAAAGAAAATTAACGCGAGTGCGATGGAAAGAAATGCTAAGTCTCGTGTAATGTACAACCATGCATAAGGATCTGCGGAGAGATGTAAACTAAGACAATCAATTACCAATAAATAGATGCACAACGCAATAATGAAGAATAACACAATGTTGATGTAAAATGACCAACGATACCATGTTTTTTTACTCATTTGTTGTAACATATCACTCGCCATGCTATTAACTCCTTTTAGTACACACTACATAATAGAATTGCTATTTGAAGGTTATGCTCCTACAAAATCAGAAAAAATCAGTTAATTTCGTTGTTTTTACTTTGTCGCTCATGAACAGTGAGTCAATATTTTTCTCAACTAAATTTATCCGTTGGCGTGCATAGGGAGAAATACTGTACCGTTCTGCAATCTCTTTTGAGATTTCTAAATATTTTTTTACTGACTTTTCATGAACAGTAAGAGTGAGTTTGCCATTACATTTTGTACAACATCCTTGCAACGGAGGTCGTCGGTAGGAAATATTACACGTAGGACAGCGAACAGCTTGTTTACTAAATGCTCTCATATTGCCAATGATATCTGGCAAAAAGTGACGCTCGATGACTTTGTAGGCAACATCAGCTTCGTCAACAGCCCGAATCTTTGCCGCAAGATTAAGTTGTGCATTCATCTTGTCCATCATGGTTTTTAACGTTTTGTAGGTAGATTGCTTTGGTCCCTCTGAAATATCGTTGGTGCCGTGAGTAAACCCGAACTGTTCATACTGCAATTCGGTTCCTAACCGTGAAGACACCAAACCCATGATCGATTCCATTTCTTTTGAATGAACGTGTTGTATAGTTGCCCGATAGAATTCCAGCGGATATCGTGCAAGGGTATCAACATTATGTGCTTCTTTATCCACCTCTGATGGATCGATACGAGTGGTGAGAATGAGAGGTAGATCCATGCGTCCCCCTCTTTTATCAGGAATATAGGAATGAGAGAAGTTTAACAGTGCATCGAGAAGCAGCATGAGACCATCTTCATCGCCGTCACAATTTCTTCGTTTCGATGCATGATAGAAGGGATGGGCAAAACACACTTGGGCATCGGTAAATCCTATAATTCTTGCAAGGGAACCTGCTGAAGTATGGGGAGCTAAACCCACGACCAAGTGACCTGTTAAATCCTCCAGTTTTCGTATGGTATAAAACCGATCGAGTTTGTAGAACTTCGCAAGCAGGTCATCAATAAATTTTGAAACTTGAACAAAGTATTCAGCACATGCCCTTGAGATAATAACATCTTGAACCTTCAGTTCACACAACTGGCCTTCTCGTTCCAACAGGTTTCCAAGATAGTCTGTGGTATATCCCAGCTCTTTTAACCGCTCCAGGGGGACACCGATTTCTTTAGGCTTAAAGTGGGTTAACGGAGAATCAGTCATATCGAATCGAGTCGTACCATCTTTGAACACCGAGACATCATATTTTGCTCGCAAAATTCCTTTCTCAAGGGGCTCGGGTGTCTTGTGTTTTGAAATGGTGCCAATGACTCCTTTGATAGTTTCGGGGAGAGCACGTTCTTTCAACGCCTTTTTTGCTCGGTTGAGTTCTTCCCCCATGTTGATTTTATGAACCTCTATTCTTCCTTTGACGGTGCTTGTGCCATTTGTTTTTTCTTTCGTGAAAACAACATCGGTATGGGTACCACACCCACATGTTAGCCTATATGTTGATTTTCCACAAGTTTTACAGGTTCGTTTTCCCGCTTCAACTTCAATTTCCATTTTCTCGGCAGCAGTGCGTAGCAATCGTTGGTTACCACCATAATTACCAATAGGAAAGAGAACGTGTGGTGGTGGTCTCATTTTTCGTGCTGCAGCTTTTTCAGGCCTGCCCATCCTCGTTCCAATCCGAAACGGTGCTCTCTTTCTTACCTCAACACCTGCAAGAGAGGACACAAGAGATGTAGGATCCATTTTAGTATCTACATCCTGAAGTATCTTGCTTCTTGGCGTTTCAATAATACTGGTGTTTTTTACATCAAATCCACAACATCGTATGAGTGGATATGCATAATGATCGATGATGAATTCCTCATTTCGTTGTTTGTGCAGTACACCGAGATCGATGAGGATGCGCTTGATATCAGTATCAAAAGGCAACTGCAATGTTTGATCGACGAGTCTTCCTTTTTCTTTGATATACTGGGAAAGTGCCACGACATCTAGTGCCACAATATCGTGCCAGAAGAGATTATATCGCGGATGCAGGGGGATGTTGTAGGATTCTGAAAGGAAAAACGCTTCTTGTGCCGATACTTCTTGGAGATTTATGGGTTTCCTCAGCACGTCGTTGAGCTTTTGTTGAAGCACTGCATCTGCTTGTTGTATCGCTTGAGGAGTGTACTCTTTGGGTAAACAATCAATTGATTGTTGTAACTCTTGAATCCACCATTCATAAGTATAGCTTGCATCAGGCAACAGTGCATTATTTTCAATAAATTCTCCAAAAGGAATGAGAATTTCCCCAAGATCAACAATTTGTTTAACAGCATAGACGGAATGTTTGTCATTTGTATTGATTTGAACGAGATCACCGTTTTGTAAAAGTACAATCGGACCTTCGATTTGACTACAAGGAGTGGCAATGGTTCCTTTACCGGGTCGTTCTGTTTTCATTTGCGTGCCAACAGCAATAAACCCATCAAGAATGTGCATAGCCATAGGATTTATCGCGGTAGCTGCTAGCCCAGCAGTCCTAGCCCGTCCATATCGTAGTCGAAATCCTCCTTTTCGAGAGGGATGTGAAAATACGGGACGACCAGCAATAACTTCACCAATATATTTTGCTGAAGGAGCAATAGTAGGAATTTTGGTTGTTTTTTCCCCATCCGGTGTTTTTCCAGCATCTTTATTGACAAAACTATCAAGAAATTCCCATCCCTTCAGTTTCAACTTTTTAACATGCTTGAGAATCTTAGGGGCTTTGAGACACAGTCCTTCAGCAATAACTAAACAGGCACCACCTCGCAAACGGTTGGTGCCTACACGTGGCAAATCGCGATAACCAGTTACTTCTACGTCCTCTGTCCCTTCACCATTAATGCAGATGGGGCATCCCTTCACAATTTTATCAATTTCATCAACAGACGGCGTATATTGGAGGTGCTGGGCTCGTTTATACAGAGGGATTTCTTCTTTATATCTCTCAATTTCTCCAGGAGTCGGTTGGTAGTTCCCAATATCAAGTTCTCGGCGAACGACATCAGCAATCAACACACTCATTGCTTGACCTGTCCCACCTGCACTTCGGATAGGTCCTGAAAAATAGAGATCAACATAGGTTGTTCCATCCTTGTTTGTCCCCAATTTTACCTCAGCAATGCCTTCCAACGGTGCAACCAACACGCCTTCAGTAAGAATAGCAAGACCGGTTCGTATTGCTTGGTCTAGTGCTTCCTCGGTAGTTTTAAATTTGTAGGTTTTTCCGTTGACAATCCGTTTGGCAATATCAAGTGAAACTAGTTCACGATTTCCTATCTTTTTAGTCACCTCACGAATAGTAGGGGCGATGCCTTTAGGGCCAACTAATTGTTCGACTCGATCTGCTAAATCACGTGCTTGAGGTATTTCTACGATGAACTCTGGATCAAAACCTTTTTTTCTTGCTTGTCCAGCAAGGGAATAGCACGCCTCGATGTTTTCTTGCAGTTGCATAAAATACTCGCGCATGATGGAGCTCGCTGACACATCGTTGGATAGGTCCCCACCCATAATATCGGACTCGTAAAAAATGTATTAATTAACAAATGCAAAGAAGGGGTTTAAATCTTTGGATAATGCTTGTTCCCATAATTACGAAAAGGCTTTACTAAAATCCATCATTGTGACGTTGCCTGATTTCAAATCAACAATGGGCAACTTTGCTGAATCTGGAACAAAATTCAACATTTTTTGATATGAGGTTTGTGCTTGCCAGGCAGATGCATTAATAAGCGTGACACCGCGATACTTATCAATATTGGCGGTATGAACATGGCCCGTCACAAAGATATCAGGCACTTTGTCAATTACCATATGATCCAAATGCTCAGGTGCTAGTGGTGTGTATCCGCCATAGACGGGGGCGAGATGACGTTTTTTTAACATCACTTTCATCACCTCTGTTGGTTGATTGTAATTGAGGTGTTGAATACTGGTAGCATAATCAAGTAGACTTACACCATGATACGAAAGAATCTCGACTCCGTGCAAAGAAAAATAACACGGATTTCCAACAAAAATAAATTCTTTACCAGAAAAGAGTTGCTGCACTTCTTTTTCAAATGTTGGTTGGGGTTCTGCAGGTCTCACCGCATCATGGTTTCCGGGTTGCATAATCATAGTGATGTGACCGGGGATAAATTCGAGCTGTTTTGCTAACGTCTCATATTGTTCATACAGATTAGCAACATCCAGTTCTTGTTCCTGACCAGGATAGACACCTATACCGTCGACCAGGTCTCCAGGCAATACCAAATATTTGATTTTACTGGCAACATCTTTTTGTCTTGAATTACCAATACCACCAGTTATCCATCGAAGAAAAGAACGCCATTCATCTTTCATGAATTTATTGCTGCCAATATGAATATCCGAAAGAAATGCAGCATACACAGGAACATCTGCTTTGTGTCGTTGATTTTGAATACTAACATCTGGAAAGACGATGCTGTGAACAATGAGCAAATCTCCGTTTTTGCTCAATTGCCCGCGAATACCAATAATTTCATCCAATAATGCCTCATTCGCTAGAGCCATCGCCTCCCGGTTGTTTTTCAGTGCAATTGCTGGTTGCACACCTGTTTCATCCTCAAGTTCGATTAATCGGTGACCATTGACGGTGGTTTTGACCGCTTTAACAATACCAATAATCTGAACCTCTTTCACGCCATTTCGTTTGATACGATCGATAGGCATGACATTAACGAGCTCTCGACGTTGTGTTTGTAGTATTTTGCGTAATGACTGATATCGATTAACGAAAAGCTTGGTGAAATCACTTGTTGTCCCCTCGCACGTGCTATTACCAGTAATATCTTTAGTAACATGTACTTCAGATTCGTAGTCTCGTGCCTTTGGCTTCCATCCTTTGACTTTTTTGACGTCGATATCTGAAAACGCTGTTGATTTTTCTTGTTTTTCTGAGGGTAGGACAATCTGATCGTCTTTATCAGGATCATCGTACTCTAAGTCGGCATCATCAGCAGGAGGGATGTGAATGGTCTGACTGCCATACATCGTTGACAGTATTTTTGTTTGTAGCTCTTTATTCACTAGTACAGGATTTGGCGATAGAGGCAGTTTCTCGGGTTCATCAGCTTGTTCAAGTGTTTTAATCTGCTCAAGGGTAAGAATGAAAGGATATTCTTTCAAATTATCAAGAATGAATTGGGTAAACGTTTGTGGATGTTCTTTTGATAAGATATAAGTTAATGCATCTGGTTGAACGAACGTTCCATGGCCAGAGAACAACTTGAGTATTGTTTTCATTCCTCTATCCCACAAAAAATACTGTGTTTATATGTCGCAGAACACGTATATATCATCGTAGGTTTTTAGCATTATGGTCGAGAATGTTTCACGTGCAAAATGCGCGTTATTTTGGCATTATATATATTTTTGCATAAAAATATCAAAAATCAGTTGTTTATTTGCAAGTGATATCAAATTTAACTAAGGAAATAAAAAATCGCCACATTTGACCATCTTTTTCGAAAGAAATATAAAAGAGAAAAAACTAACATAGAATTAGATAGAAAGGGACCTACGTGATCAGTATCAAACTCTACAAACAAGGAAATGACCTTCTTCTAGGTGCATGTGACGAAGAATTGATTGGAAAAACCTTTTCTGAGGGGAAGTTTGAAATTAAAGTCACTAAAGAATTCTATGACGGAAAAAGGGTAGGGGTTAATGCATTGAAAAAAATATTGGCCGATGTGACTATTGCTAATCTCGTGGGTAAAAAAACAGTTCGTTGTGCTATCGAACTTGGTCTTGTTGATGCTGAGTGTGTTCTTAAGGTTAAAGGAGTGCCTCACGCGCAGATGGTTCGCATGTTGACATAACACATTAACGGGGTTTCTTGAGGATATCTATTTTTTTGCGAATTTTATCAACATGACTTCCTTCCCAATATATCTTGTTGCAATGAGGGCAATGCCAAAAAGTTTCTTGATGTGCAAGCACCTTCTGAGGGATATGTTCTTTGACCCTGTTTTTTTCTATAGATTCAAGAGGTGTATTACACACAGAACAACGAGTTAAGATGCGGGCAGGATCAAGTGGTATGTGCCATAGAACCTGCTGCAGTTGCTCATCGAGATCTGTTGAAGTAAGCCCGACAACAGTGAGTTTTCGTGTTTGCGCACGATGTAAGAGTTGTTTATCTCTAGTAATGAGAACACGATTTTCTTTTTGAGCAAGATCAAGGAGCCCTGCATCATCGATGTTTGCCGAAGCATACGCCGTATCAAATCCACATAACCGGAGCCAGGTTGCAAGAGTACCGAGCATGTGGTCACACAGGAGTTTCATGGTATCAATCGATAATGAAGAAGTAGACCAGGACCAAGTTTATTTGCATTTACGAGACTAAGTTCTATGGGGGCTCTAGCATCGCCTTGTGCAAGTGTCGGCGTATTGGTTCCACCGATGACCATAGGAGCAACGTACACATACATATCATCGACAAGATGTTTCTGTAAAAATTGCCAAATGACCGTGCTACCTCCTTCAACCATCAATTTCTTGATGCCTCGTTGTGAAAGCATGTTCAAGAATGATTCCAAATCGATAAGACCGTTCGCCGTTTGCTTGCAGACTGCCACTTCAACATTACTGCCATAGTGTTTGGTACACGCGCTTCCCACCACAATTAAAGTTTTTGCGTTGTCAGTGACTACCAACGCATCAGTCGGTGTTTTACAATGCGTGTCTAACACGATGCGTAGCGGATGCTGTGGTTGTTTTACATAGGCTTTCTTCACAGTTAATTTAGGATTATCGGAAAGAATGGTATTGATGCCGACCAACACTGCATCTGATGCATTTCTTAATTCATACATGCGTTGGATGTCTTCTTCGCACGAAATACGCAGTTGTTTTCCAGAAGGCGATGCGATTTTTCCATCAACAGACATGGCACAATTGATGGTAACATGTGGCCGTCTCATACGTATCACTTAGGATATAGCGGACAGTCTTTCTTATTCTCAGGACAAATTCCTTTTCGTTTACAAGAGGGGCCCGCATGTTTAAAAATGGTAGGTGCAACTACTTTGACCTCCTGTAACATGCGGTTAGCAAGTGATCGAATTTCCCACTGAGCATGTAAACAACAACGTAAATCAAAAAAATTCAACAACGACCGGGCATTCATCGTGACAATAATATTGGTACACGTAGCGTTGGGAAGTACATACCGTGCATCCTCTGCAGGGATATCCATGGATAGTAGTTTGTTATATTGTTCCCAGATGGTGTGCATGGTTTCTTCATATGCTTGCTTCATGGTTTTATTTTTTTCTATCTTGGGGGGGATAATATAGCACGGGTCATTTAAATTCACATATCGCTGACTTTGTTGGGAATAACTCGCAATACGATGACGGACCAATTGGTGGGTAAGTGATCGACTAACATCACTGATAGCAAAGGTAAAACTGGTATGCTCAACTACGCTGGTATGTCCTAGTTTCATCACCTGCTCAAGCGTTGCCTTTAGTTCTTTTTCTGAACTTTTATCAAGATCTTCTGGTTTGGTTTTGCTATGGGTAAGCTTTGCCGCCATGGCAGGTAGCAATTCTGGATTTGGTGTGACACCGATGAGTTTGACGTTCATCAAGAACTCCCCGCAGCCAGTATATCATCTGCTTTTATTACTTTTGAGGTGGTCTTTCCTTTATTTACTTCCATCATACTCCAGCTGTGTTTAAAACAATAAGCTTTTAAAAAGCAACAGAATTACCGTGATACCATATACTGGAAAAAAGGGAGGAAAACATGATAGCATTTATTGTAACGACGGTTGTCTGTTTTATCACCTATCTCCTGCTAACCACAGGAAGTGCAACCGATGCATCCAACATTCTTGGGTTATGGAGTATCGAAGAATTTCTGTTTGGGTTTATTCTCTCAGCCATCGTAGGATTTATCACGCGGACCATCTTTATAAAAAAAAGCTTACGTATGCTCAACCCGGTCAGATGGGGGTTGTTTGTCGGCTATGTCATCGGTCCGTTTTTTTACGGCATGGCCAAATC
This sequence comes from Thermoplasmatota archaeon, assembly GCA_016932245.1. Classification (GTDB taxonomy): domain Archaea; phylum Thermoplasmatota; class E2; order DHVEG-1; family DHVEG-1; genus JAFGDG01. The sequence goes on along the minus strand of JAFGDG010000049.1, from coordinate 19,742 downwards.
CAATATCGACGTTGCCTATCGAGTTATCACCGGAAAAATCAACCCAGGCATTGTCAAGATATCGCCAGAGTTGAAAACTGATCTTGGTACAACTATGCTTGCCAATTCTATTACCCTAACACCAGGTACATTAACGGTTGATGTTGATGAGAAAAATAATGATTTGTACATTCATTGGATCAATGTGAAAAAAGAAGCACTTACCAAAAATCCAGTGGATTGCAACTACATCTGTGGAAGTTTTCCCAAATGGATTAGGAGGATTGCAGAATGATTGCCATGGCTACTGAATGTTTAGTGGTGCTCTTTGCGCTCTTGTTATGTGTTATTATGGCCATTATACGAGTGATCAAAGGACCAACGGCCCCAGATAGGGCAGTAGGGTTGGATACCATAAATACCATTGTCATTGTCAGTATGGTCATCTTTGGCGCCGCGTTCAATGAAGTGATTTATATCGACGTCGCTATCGTCTACGCGCTGCTTTCATACATTTCAACATTGTTTATTGCAAAATATCTTGAGGGGGGAAAGTTCTAATGATTTTTGAGTGGGTTGTCTATCTGTTTCTTGCCATTGGTGTCTTTTTCAATGTGCTTGCAGGCGTTGGTCTTCTACGATTCCCTGATGTTTATACGAGACTTCATGCAGGAACAAAATGTACAACATTCGGCTCCATTTTCATCTGTGGCTCTGTGATTCTCCTTGGACTGAAAATGTGGTACCAGGGGAATGTAAATGGTTCGGTATTGGCCATTCATAGTGCTGTTGCTCTCATTGCCATTCTGGTAACCAATCCTACTGGTGCTCATGCGCTTGCTCGTGCAGCTCATCGGAGTGGTATCAAACCTGCAGGTGCAGTGATTGATGAATTAGAACCGAAAAAAGAACAGCCAAAACCAAGTGCACGGCGGAAACCATCTACTGCAAAAAAATCATCTGCAACAAAGAAAGAGGTGAAGAAAAAATGATGGATGGATTCATTGCTGCTATTCATATTCTGTTACCTATTTTAATTATTATTGCATCAGTGTTTGCCGTTATCTTAAAAGACTTGCTCGCAGCCGCCATTGCTGTTGCTGCTATGAGCCTGCTGCTGTCGTTAGAGTTTTTTATCCTACAAGCTCCTGACGTCGCCATTGCAGAAGCAGGAGTAGGCGCGTGCTTAACCACCGCAATTCTCATTCTTGCGATTAAGGGAACGAAACGTATGGAGGAAGAAGCATGATGTCAAAACGAACGATTCTTGCTGTTACTTTCTTTGCCATTGTTGCTTTATTTTTATGCTTCAGCGCCTTGATGATGCATCCTTTTGGCGAACCAGAAAGCCCAGAGATGGATGAATCTATCATTGCAAATGCACAAGAAGAAACAGGAGCAAACAACGCGGTAACCTCCGTAGTATTTGACTATCGAGGGTTCGACACGCTCGGCGAAGCGACGATACTGTTTACTGCTGTTGCAGGGGTTATTCTTGTCTTTAGGAGGTTAAAGAAATGAGCGAAGGCATGTCAAAGATTGTAAAAACTATTGCCAGTGCTGCCTTTCCGTTCATCATGATCTATGGGTTATATGTTATTGCTCATGGACATTTAACTCCTGGGGGAGGATTCCAGGGAGGTGCTATTGTTGCTTCTGCACTTGCCATGATACTTGTTGCTTTTGGCTCCATTTGGACCATGGGAAAAATCAAAGAAAAACAACTTTCCTTGTTTGAAAGTCTTGGTGCCATCTCATTTATTTTACTTGCATTTCTTGGCCTGGGGTTTGGTACGGTATTTTTTAAGAATTTTTTAGTTGACAATAATTTCCTCTTTGGCATGGTGCCCGAAACAGGATCAACCCTTGCCAATTTCAACACGGGCGGTGTACTTCCCTTGATGAATTTTGCTGTAGGTTTAAAAGTGATTGCAGGGCTTTTTGCAATTGTGCTTGTCATGGCCTATGCCATTCATACTAAGGAGGAAAAACTATGATCTACAACATTCCTTATCTTGCGGTTGTTGCCTTAGTACTTATTGGCCTTTATGCACTATTGTTCAAGAGAAACTTGATCAAAATGGTCATCGGTGTTACCTTAATCGAGAGTGGGGTGAATCTGTTCTTGATTACTCTTGGGTACCGGGAGAACAGTATCGCACCCATCTATACCGGCTCTCCCGGTGGCATCATGTCATTACCCGTGCCACAGGCCTTAACGCTCACCAGCATTGTGATTGGTGTTGCCGTACTGGCCTTAATGCTCTCGTTGGTCATTCATATCTATCGACACTACGGAACACTTGATGTTCGGAAGATACGGAGGCTGAAAGAATGAACGTTCCTGATTACTTCATTCCTTTAGTTGTTGCACTTCCGTTACTTGGGGCATTCTTGACTCCACTGGTCAGCCGTCTTAGCGGAAAGGCGAGAAATGCATTTGTCGTTATAGTGTTAGGTGTTAATGGCATTCTTATCGGTCTTCTTGCTTCAGATATTCTTACCAACGGCATTCGTACCTACGTGTTTGGTGCTACTGACTTAAGTTTGCCTGTTGTTCGCATTCTCTTTGAAGTCGATGCCATGAGTGTTTTTATGGCACTTATCGCCGCCATTCTTTCCTTCGTTGGTGTGCTCTATTCTCTTTCCTTTATGAAGGAATACTCGGGCCTGGATAAATTCTACACTTTGGCATTGCTCATGACCGCAGGTATGTTGGGCATGATGCTGACTGGTGATTTGTTCAACTTCTTTGTGTTTTTAGAAATCACCTCTATTGCATCGTGTGCACTCATTGCCTTTTGGACACATAAAGGAGAATCGGTGGAGGCTGCCTTTAAATATATTATTATCAGCGCCATTGGTGCACTGTTCATCCTCTTTGCAATTGCCTTGCTCTATGGGCAATACAACGCGCTAAATATGGCTGTGCTAGCGAATTCAATACAGTACACGTTCCTAGACAAAATTGCCCTTGTCATCTTAATTGCGGCACTTGCGATGAAAGCAGGACTTGTCCCCATGCACATGTGGCTACCTGATTCCTATGGCAGTGCACCTGCACCGGTTACGCTCATTTTAATTGGGACGACACAAGCCAGTTTATATGGTGCGTTTCGGGTAATATTTACCGTGTATGGTGGTGTCTTTAGTGATACTGCATTTGCTTCTAATGTGATTGGTGCATTTTTGGTAATCCTGGCACTTGCAACCATGCTTATTGGCGTGATTATGGCTTTGCGTCAGAGTAATCTCAAGCGCATGATTGCCTATGTTGCTGTTGCAGAGATTGGCTATATGGTACTTGGCATTGGCGTTCGGTTGAACGCAGCACTCTATAATGAGGTAACCCAAACCGTGGTGTGGCCTCCATATACCACCACAGCCTTACAAGGAAGTATCCTTCACATAATGAATGATGCATTAACTATTGGATTGCTGTTCCTGGTTGCTGGATCTATTTACTATGCAACAAAAAAGATCTCTGTAGACCAGTTGGGTGGCCTAGCGCGAAAGATGAAATACACGACAGTGTTTTTCGTGATTGGATTGCTTGCTGCTGCGGGTATGCCGCCCTTGAATGGCTTTGTGTCAAAATTACTGATTTATGAATCAACGTATCAGTTAAATCCCATAATTGCCATCGTTGCAATACTCGCAAGTATTATGATTCTTGCCGTCTTTGTCAAGGTATTTCATGCAATCTTTTTAGGTCCTGAACAAGAGAGTTTAAAGAATGTAAAAGAAGTGCCAAAACCTATGCTCATTGCGATGGGTATCATTGTATGCATCATTTTGTTCTTTGGGCTCTTTCCAGAGTTTGTTATCACCAATATCGTAGAACCAGCAACAACAGCCATTCTGAATCATACACAATACATTGGTGCAGTACTAGGAGGAGTCTAAGATGGTATCATTTGAGGCGTTACTTGAATCATTACAAACAGGAAGTGGATTTTGGCATCCTCTCATCTGGGGAATTGCTATTGGCATTGCCTTGCTCATTGTCTACATCCTAAGAGGATTAGGGAATAAAGCATACAAAAAGCAAACAGAACAAACAAAGTCATTTCTCTCTGGAAATCCCGAATATGAAAAAGAACAAATGCATATCAAAGGAAGCAACGTGTACTGGGGATTTACGGAGGTGCTGAAAGGAGTATACGACCTTCTCAAAAAGATGCATAACGGAAATGCAAGTGATTACGTCATGTGGTTTGTGGTTGTTATGGGAGTACTCTTTATCCTGGTGGTGATGCTCTAATGGATATCCAAACAATCGTAACAACAGCCGCCCTGGTTATTTTTGGAACTGCCGGTGTTGCACTCTTTGGTATCGTCTTTGGGTTATTCTATAAAGGTGTTGACCGGAAGCTCTCTGCGCATATGCAAGGAAGAATCGGTCCACCAATTCGACAGCCGTTTCGTGATGTCGTAAAATTGTTTACCAAAGAAAATATCGTTCCCGAAAATGCCATTCCCTGGGTATTTCATCTTGCACCGCTAGCTGGACTGGTGGCAACCATTTCGATTTTACTTTACTTACCTTTAGGCGGTTTTGAACCACTGCTTGCCACAAAAGGAGATTTAATTCTCATACTCTACCTACTGATTATTCCTTCGCTTGCCATGGTTATTGGCGGATTTGCCGCGGGATCACCCTATGCAACTATTGGTGCACAGCGAGAAATGGCTACCATGATTGCGTATGAATTTCCTCTTGCCATTATCATCATTAGTATTGCCTGGAGATTGAGTTATTACGGAGCAGCAACCCCCTTTGCTTTATCAACTATTGCCAGTACTCCAGTATGGAATATTGTTGGACCGTTGGGTTTCATAGGTCTACTATTGTTGTTGTTAGTCCTCATTATCGTCACTCCTGCAGAACTGTCAAAAATTCCGTTCGACTCTCCTGAAGCAGAAACAGAGATTGCTGGTGGTCTGCTCGTCGAATATTCGGGGAGAAACCTTGCTATGTTTTACCTGACCGATGGGGTGAAAACTCTTGTTTTGGCTTCGTTAATAGTGGCACTCTTTTTCCCGTACAACCTCTCTCCATTACTCGGACTGGACAGTTATCCCGCGTTTGCCGTTGATATCATCTTTTATCTGGTAAAAGTCCTGTTAATCGTCCTGTTCTCCGTAACTCTGATACGCGTTGCTGTGGCTCGGCTAAAAATCGATCAAATCGTGTATGCGTATTGGGTACCACTTACCCTTATCGCCCTGGTAGGCTTAATCTGTATCATGTGGGATAGCTATACCATGCAGGAGTTTGGCTTGCAACCTGTGCTTTCAATGCTTGGATTAGCCTAGGCAATTTAGACATCATAATACTCTTAAAGTCATCAGGCATTCAAAAGAACGGATCACCCCATGAAACAGTATTCAAAGACAGATGAGTCTTTTTCGTTTCTTTTTCTTGTCATTCCTATTACTTTTGTTATCGTTGGAGTGTTGTTCTTTCCCTATAAATCAATGTATCTTTTTCAACGATTCCAAGAGCCCGATTTACTTTTACAAACCGTTGTTCTCTTTAGTAGTTTGTTATGTTTGTTTCTAGGATTTTTTTGGAAAGCAAAGAATACTGAAAATTATCTCAAAATGGCAGGATGGTTTGGTTTTTCTTTTTTTTGGGCAACCAAAATTAATGAACTCTATTACGGGGAAGGGGAAGATATTGTCAATGCGTTCCTTTGTATTGCGGGTATCTTTTTACTTTGTTATGTAGCATATCATGAATGGATAACAGCAAAAGGAGAAAAACACGTCCGTTGTTTGAATTGGGCCGCTGGTGTAGCAGCTACGGCAGGCCTGATCTATTTTGTGGTTGAGCTCACGCCGTTAGCATACTGGCTCGTTGATGTTGTCACGGTGCAAAGTGCTGCCTTATTGAATCTAATCATAGGAAATGTCGAAACAGAGGGAAATGTTATTCTTTACGATGGGGCATATGTCGTAAATATTATCTTTGCATGCACCGCAATACAATCAATTGTTATCTTTGTTGGTGGCATTCTCCCTCTTTCACAGGTGGAATGGAAACGAAAGATGTACGGACTGCTCATCACGATTGTTCCTATCTATTTCCTCAATCTTTTTCGGAATGCACTCATTGCCCTCCTTGTCAAAGATAATCCCGACATGTTTTTTATGGCGCATAACGTCATTGGCAAAGGATTGAGTTTAGTTGCCTTGGTACTCTTGCTTTTAATAGTTTCTAAACGAATACCAGAACTCTTTGATGAAATCATTTGTCTTTCGGAGTTACCCACGAGGAATGGGCCACTCGAGCAACAACTTAAAAGGTTATGGAGAAAATCATAATATGAAACTTGCACGAGGATCGTACACCTGGATTCTGATACCATGTGTCCTCGGAATACTCTTACTGTTCATTGCTCTTGTCTTTGCGACGACATCATTTTTTGCTATTGCAGTATTTTTTTCCTTCATACTGCTCCTTCTTACCATGTGGTTTCTTGTATTTTTTAGAGATCCAGAGCGGACGGTGGGTAAAGGAATTGTCGCTCCTGCTGATGGGGCAATTAGATCGATTACCACAACGACAGAAAATGACCAACCTTACACGTGCATTTCAACATTTATGAATATTCATAATGTGCATGTCAATCGAATGCCTCTTGATGGTACAGTCGAAGAAATGACCCGCGTTCCTGGTAGTCACCTTCCCGCATTTACTAAAGAATCTGAGAAAAATGAGCGCGTGGTCATTACTCTAGATACCTCAATTGGCAGGGTAAAGGTAGTGCAAATTGCAGGAACTGTAGCACGCCGTATTGTTCCCTATATCAAAAAGGGAGATATGCTAAAAAAAGGACAGCGAATTGGTATCATCCGCCTTGGTTCTCGGGTCGACATCTATTTACCAACCAAAGCAATTAAACATCTTACCGTGCGTGTGGCTGACCATATACGTGCAGGAGAAGATACCCTTGCTGAAATCAATGCTTAGCCTTCTTTCCATTGCTGATGGGATAAGTTTGCTTAAATCACTATTTGGCTTTTTTTCCAGCATACTGATCTTTTTAGGAGAGGTGCATTGGTCGTTTTCATTTATTCTGCTGGCCATACTTGTGGATGGGATTGACGGCATGGTTGCCCGAAAGACTAAACAAGGAGAGTTAGGAGAATATTTTGAGGCAATGTCTGATATGACCGCCCTTGGTATTGCTCCTGCGTTGTTCATCTTTACTCTCTATTATGCAAAGGTTTCCTACTGCCCCTATTACACTAGCTATCTTCTTATTGTCCTAGTCGTCTTTCTTTCGTGCAGCATGATACGGCTCACTGCCTTTCATCGTATGAAACACAAGAAGTATTTTATTGGTCTGCCCGTTACTGCAGGATCCGTATTGGTTATGGTTCCTGCCTTTCTTGAGGTTTCTTTTTTCTACATCTTGGCAATTGTCGTGGTGGTGTCTCTTGCATCAATTGCCCCGACACCTTTTCCAAAACCAGGGTTAAAAATCAATGGTGTCGCCACGATTCTTATCATTATTTCCATACTAACCGGAAAACTCTATGACGGCATTGGCCCCATGATATTGTTTGTTGCACTCATGTGCTATGCAATCGGCGGGCCACTGTATTTGCAGAAAAAAAGCAAATAGTAAGACATAACTGAAGAGAATATTGATTTTTTTTCGAAAGAGCGCAATAAAAACATTTCTAAACAAAAAATGCATTACATGATGCTGTTTATGGACGATATACCGAAAATTGGCATTACTGGAATGCCGAGCGTTGGAAAAACACAAACCCTGATTAAAATCATCGAGTTTCTTGAAGGACATGGCTATACTCTTGGCGGCATGGTCACCGAGCCGGTCATTGAAAAGAAAAAGCGAGTGGGCTTTACCGTTCGGGATTGGCAAACAGGAGCAAGTGAAGTATTTGCCCATATAGACTACGACACCAAAGAAAAAGTCGGCAAATATGGAGTCGACATTGCTGCTCTTGAACGTGCTGGAATACCTGCTGTCGAAAGAGCCATTGCCGATGAAAAAACAAATATCATCATTATTGACGAAATCGGCAAAATGGAAATGCTTTCTGAGCGGTTTTGTGAAGTGGTGATCGAGGCGTTTGATTCTGATAAGCCGATTATGGTTACCTTGCACAAAAAATCACGAACACCGTTACTCCAAGATGTACGACGACGCGATGATATTCGTATTTTAGAAGTAACGCCGGTCAATAGAAATCTGCTTCCGTATAAGATTGAGAAAATCATGGAAGAAAAGTTACCACCGTTATTTTAACATGAAGACTCAAGCTACCAAGATTACTGAAGGAAAGAGTGCTGTTTTTGTGGTTTCCACTAAGCAGGCAACAAAAGGACCAGGTGCAAAAGAGAAGGTTCCGTTTTACAATCCGTCAATGATACTTAATAGAGATGTATCTATACTGGTCGCCCAAAACCTAATCGCGAGTAGTAAAAAATCCGTTCGTCTCTTAGATGGGTTGGCAGCTTCGGGCATTAGAGGTATACGATTTGCCCATGAACTTGAAGGGGATTTTCACGTAACCATTAATGACTGGAATGAAGAGTCATATCAACTCATTAAAAAAAATGCGCAAATATACTCGAGTCCCCATATCACCACGACAAAAAAGAATTTGCATCTCCTGCTTACTGAAGAAAAGTTTGAGTATATCGATATTGACCCGTTTGGCTCACCAGTATATTTTTTTGATGTGGTAATGAAGAGTATTCAGCACGGCGGCATTATTGCGTGCACGGCAACAGACACTGCTGCACTCTGTGGAGTTTACCCAAAGGCATGCCAACGCCGGTATCATGCACAACCATTGCACGCTCCATGTATGAAAGAAATAGGACTGCGTATTCTGTTAGGATCCCTCTGCCGAGAGGCAACAAAGTATGGAAAAGGGATTGAACCTCTCCTTTGTTATACAACCGACCATTATAGCCGTCTCTACGTCAAAGTGAGTCGAGGAGTAGGTGCAGCTGATACTGCGATTAGTCGTGTTTCTGCCATCTCATCAAAAGCAATCGATGGATTTTATACTGCTTCGCAAACAATGGTTGGGCCTCTGTGGCTAGGACCCATACAACAGAAACAATTTATCCAAGAAGTACGTAACATCCTTTTTACAAAGCAGTTACAGACAAAACATGACCTTGTTAAATTACTTGACATCCTAGAAGAAGAAGCAACAGCTCCTCCGTTTTTTTATTCCGTAGATGAAGTAGCATCAACCTTAAAATGCTCACCTCCGAAACGGAAGTTATTGTTTGGCCTTCTGAGGAAGAATGGATACACAGTTTCCCGAACACATTGCACGCCCGCAGGATTTAAGACAAACGCGCCTCTCGCGACGATAAAATCAATGTTTATGCAGCAGAAGTAGACAACATTACCTGTTGCTTATTCATAATCAGGCGGAGAAGTTTTAGCACGACAATACAGGTAAGTGCTAGCTGAAGAACCATGCAGATGATTTCCTGCAACATATCTGCCCAGGGTCCTCTCTCTTTAAACGCACCAGGATAGGCCTCTCGGATAATCACACAGCCAAGCGCTGATGAAAGCATATGATCTCCCTGTTGAAACGAGGTCTCATCAAAGAGATGAAACTCTACAGGCTCAATATACGGATCAATCTCTGACATCACCCAATGTGCTGCTTCGTGAACAGGAGTGGTGATAAGTATCATACTAGAGACAAGTAAGAACCCCACTACAATAATACGAGCGGTAGATTTTTGTTCCCCAAGTGCGTTCATTCGATTTTTTAATATTGTTTTTATATAAATATCTTTTTATTATAATAAAAATGTGGTTTGGCGAGGGAAAACATCTAAAATACTAGAGTACATACATAGTCTGTAAAATGGGGGATTAACAGCTACCAGCTATACCTGATATGTGATGAGTATGGGAGAAAAACTGCGCGTGGGCGTCTTAGCATCGGGTAGCGGCACTGATCTGCAAAGCATCATCGATGCGTCCGAAAAAGGCATGATCGATGCGGTCGTTGTTGCGGTTATCAGTGACGATATTAAGGCGTATGCCTTGCAACGTGCAAAACAACACAGCATTCCTGCCTATTTCGTGAATCCATCGGGAAAAAAGAAAGAAGAACATGAGAAAGAGATTCACGAGATCTTAGCAGAACATAAGGTAGGGTTGCTAGTAGGTGCAGGGTATATGCGCATCCTCTCCCCCTCATTTGTCAAGAAGTGGTATGGAAAATTGATTAACATTCATCCTGCCCTTCTTCCTTCTTTTAAAGGGGAAAACGGCCAAGGCGATGCTTTAGAGTATGGGGTTAAAATCTCTGGTTGCACGACTCATTTTATGGATGAACAGACCGATCATGGACCCATCATCTTACAAGCAGCCGTAAACGTCATGCCTGATGATGATCGTGATGCACTTGCAAAGCGAATTCTTGCCGTTGAGCATCAGATCCTACCAAGAACGATTGATTTATTTGCCCAAGGAAAGCTTAGCATTCAGGGACGAAAGGTGCACATTAAACAGGATAGCTCTTGGAAGAAAACATACGGCACCATTCCTGATGTACTATATGCAGAAGGATACTAACAAACCATGAAGTATACGGAAGCGCTTGACTGGTTGAACGCCTTTGAATCGTTTGGTATGAAGTTAGGATTAGAACGTATTATTCATCTTTGTGAACGATTACATAATCCCCAACATCGCTACAAAACTATTCATGTTGGCGGGACCAATGGAAAAGGGTCAGTCTCCACCATCATTGCTTCTATTCTTTCGCAGAGCGGCTATACAGTAGGCCTGTATCGCTCTCCTCATCTGCAACGATTTTCAGAACGCATGGTGGTAAACGGTGAGGAAATTTCTCAGGATGATCTTCTCACGCTCATTGAACAGATAAAGCCTCTTGTTGACGACATGACGAACAAAGGAAAAACACCCACCTACTTTGAGATTGTCACGGCAATGGCATTTCTATATTTTCAAAACAAGAATGTTGATATCGCAGTGGTTGAAGTGGGCTTGGGGGGACAGTTTGACGCCACTACTATCGTGACTCCGGCACTCTGTATCATCACCAATATCTCCCTTGAACACCAAGAAATCCTTGGCGATACGATTGAAAAAATTGCTTGTGAGAAAGCAGGCATCCTCAAAAAAGACGTTCCCCTCATTACTGCAGCAGAAGGCCAATCATTATCGGTTATCAAGGATATAGCAAAAAAAAAACACGCACCGCTGACGGTTATTACCCATCATTCCTGGAAACGGTGCAAAGGTGGTTTGTCGTGGCAAGAATTTCACGTTACCGGAACCTTGAAAGAGTATGTGGTTAAAACATCGATGATGGGGCGATATCAAGGAGAAAACATTTCATTAGCATTAGCAGCAATAGAGCAGCTACAGATGAGTGGGATGTATATCACTGATGAGGCAATCAACGAGGGTATTGCAACGGTAGCACATCCTGGAAGAATGGAAATTCTTAGTACTGAGCCTTTGCTACTGTTAGATGGAGCCCATACCATCGCAGGAATGTCCGTATTGAAAGAGACACTAGAAAACGATGTTGTCTATAATCGATTAGTGTTGGTAATAGGCATCCTTGCCGATAAGAAGATTCAAGAAATGCTGAACATCATCGTACCCTTGGCAGATGTAATTGTGGTTACCCAATCAAAAAATACACGGGCGTGCGAACCAGGAAAACTCAAAGAAAATATAAAACAAATAGGTGCGGAAAAAGAGGTTATTGTAAAGGAAACAATCGCTGATGCTATCCGATACGCGAAGAATAGGGCGAAAAAAGACGATCTTATCTGTATTACTGGATCACTGTTTACTGTTGGAGAAGCAAGAGATTTTCTTGTGAAGAGTGCTGAAAAATATTAATACGGTCCATGCGGTTTACAAAATGGTGATGGGATGCAGATGGACTATAAACAAAGGCATATTGAAACCGAGAAATGGTTCTATCAGAACATGAATAGAAGGAAAACCGTTCTATTAACGGCAGTAATTGTTGGAGCGGGATTGTTCTTTCTTTATATTCAATATTGGGCAATAGGCCCTCAAAGCCCTGTCGAGTTATGGGTATGGACGCTGATTGTAAGCGTGTTATTTATTGCTCTAACATTGATTGGATCTTCTGTGTTTGAACACGAAAGGAAAAAATACACCAAGCAGTAAACTTCTTGCCTCCAAAAATGTTAATATGACAAAGTTGATAGCTTGAGCTCATGTTTGAACATCGAAGTGAAAAAGAACTTATTGTCATCTATGTCATTATTGCACTTTTGGTCACATTTGCATTAGGGGCGTTCCATTATTATACCTGGAGTGGAATCTTTCGGGACCCAATCATGCTAATTATTATGGGGAATATTGAGTTTTTTGTCATTTTTTATATTCTGTATCTTCCCATCAAAGTAAAAAAAGCACGAGAGAAGCAAAAAAAGAAATGATTTTGTTTTCTACAAATATTTGATATAGAAAAACTGTATTCTGTGTGTTTGTGACCGACCATAATCCTCATATTGTAGATATACACACCATGCATGACGCAAGACAGGCAATACTCAACATTGGGAGCGACCCTCATAGCATAGACATCATGGCACCAAAAGCGGTGTTAAAAGTCATCAAACTGGAACACGTGGTGCTTCAGGACGCCATTATCATCAAACAAGATATGCTTTCTCTCGGCGGGGAAGTGGCCGTTCCCCAAAAGACCTTTGAATTACACGAGAAAACAGGAGACATTCTCATCATGGGTACACTCGCTCAATTACAAACCCTGGTGGAAAAACTCAAGCGACATTATCCTCGGCTCCGTACCATTGCAGACGAAATCGATCAGGTAGTGAAGGACGTGAGATGACCTCGTTAACCATTGGAAAAAAAACGTTCACCCTGGGAAAACGACCGCTTGTTATGGGTATTTTAAACCTCACCCCAGATTCTTTTGCCGATGGCGGACGCTATACTTCAACAGAACAGGCCGTCAACCATGCCCTCGCAATGGAGCAGCAAGGCGCAGACCTTATTGATATAGGGGGAGAGTCAACACGACCCGGTGCAATGAAGGTTTCAACCGATGAAGAGATGAAACGGGTTATTCCTATTATCAGAGAACTGGTTGACAAGGTGAGTATTCCTCTTTCCATTGACACCTACAACGCAGATGTTGCCATGAGGGCACTGGATCTCGGTGTTGCCATGGTCAATGACATCACCGCGTTACAGGGCGATACAAAACTGGTCAATATCGTCGCTGAATACGACGTTCCCGTTTGTCTGATGCATATGAAGGGAAATCCGCGCGATATGCAAAAACATCCTACCTATACCGATGTGGTACGCGAGATACGTGCCTTTTTGAAAGAACGGGCAGACTATGCCTTGTTCCATGATATCAAAAAGGAAAACATTATCGTTGATCCTGGTCTGGGATTTGGCAAACGAACGGGAAGGGGCATTGAAGACAACTGTGAGATCTTGCGGCGATTGTCTGAATTGAAAACACTCGGATATCCGCTCATGATTGGTGCCTCTCGGAAAACGTTTATCGGCAATGTGTGTGGTGAAAAAACGCCTTTTCCTGTTTCCGAACGCTTGGAAGGGAGCCTGGCAGCAGCATGCATTGCAGTAATGAACGGTGCTGATATCCTTCGGGTTCATGATGTAAAAGAAACAAAAAGATGTGTTGATATCATAACGTGCATAGGTAGATAGTATGAAGGATGTAAAAAAAATTGTAAAGAATAGTTACGGTAAAATTGCTAAAAGTGGCGGAAGTTGCAGTTGTTCATGTGGCTCACAAAATGATGTAGAGATTGCAAAATCCATGGGGTATACTGACGAAGAAATTGCAACTGCATCAGAAGCAAATATGGGACTTGGATGTGGAAATCCTGTGGCTTTGTCAAATATTTCTGAAGGCGACGTCGTATTGGATTTAGGTTCAGGTGCAGGTTTTGATGCGTTTTTAGCTGTAAAAAAAGTAGGCGATACGGGAAAGGTAATCGGCGTAGATATGACGGAAGAAATGGTTGAAAAAGCAAGAAATCTTGCCCATACATATGGTTTTAAAAATGTAGAATTTAGGCTTGGCGATATTGAACAGTTACCGGTTGAAAATGAATCGATCGATGTCATCATTAGTAACTGCGTAATCAATCTTTCTCCTGATAAATCAAAGGTTTTTAAGGAAGCGCATCGTGTTTTGAAAAAAACAGGACGAATGTACGTTTCTGATATTGTGTTATTGGATGAGTTAACTGAAGAGCAGAAAAATAATGATGAGCTACTTGCTGGATGTGTGAGTGGAGCACTGTTAAAAGATGAGTATCTAGAAATTATTACCAATGCTGGTTTTACCTATCGCATTTTAGACGAAGACGTAGCTATCAGTAAAAGACAGTATAACGGGATACATCTAGAGAGTTTGAAGGTCGAACTATATAAGTAAACAATACTTCAGTTACTGTGGTATTACGTTTTTAACTATACATTATTTAAACATCCACTTACCAAAAGATCAAGTCATTGATTGAGAAAAGATAAAAATTGACTAACAAACTTGCGCAAGGTTGCACGCAAGGGAAGGGAGTTGAACCCATGATTTATTAGAAAAAATCAAATACAAGGACTTGGAAATTCTTTTTAAACTCATAATAAATTACATAATATTATATTGGGTGGAGGAAAAATAATGACATCACAAAATAGTAAAGCTATGATTATTGCCATTGCAGCAGGTATATTATTGTTAGTGGCAGGGGTAAGTGGTGTAGCAACATGGGAAACAATTAAGGATTTTGTTACTACCCATATCATGGATAATAGTATAGTTCAGATTGTATTTGTCATTTTAATTTTTATCGCATCATTAGGCGGTATTGCGGTAATTGCAGGTGGTTTATTAATAGGTAAAGATAAAATTGGAACCGGTAAACTTCTTATTAGCCTTGGAACAGGACTTGGTTTGATTGGTTTGATAGTTTCAATTGTCGTTGCTTATATGGAGAAGAACCTTACCATTGGTAGTTTTTTTTCAATAGGAGCAGCAGGATTGATTCTTTCAATCGTAGCAAGAATTATGGTCAAGAAAGAATAATCCTCTTTTTATCTTTTGATAATTAATAATGCAGGGATTTGAACCCATGGACATAGGATGGGTATATAAACCTGTTACCCCAGGGTTTTTAAAATAGTAGCAGTTTTCAAATTGTAGATCGAGGGAGGAAGAATGGCAAAATATAATTACACAGCAATAGGGGCTGTTTTAGCAATAATTGTATTCACAATGGGATTCATAGGGCCTTGGTATACGATAAGTGGAGAGTTTTTTGGCGTAAAAGCATCAATCGATGTTGGTTTGATGGAAACAATCTTTAGCGGTGGAACCGGTGCAACTACTTTAATCACATCTATTGATAGAAGTGAAGTTGATACCATAATGTACATGGCGATACTAACCATAATTCTAGCAGGCATTACCCTGATAGGAATTCTTGGGACAATGGTTGGATTTGGAGATAGATCAATGATGCAAAACATCGGTGAAATCTGCGGTTTCCTCACATTTATTGTAGCGATTATCACGATCGTCTACTATATTGTGAACATACCAGATACATCCGACCTAACTACATTTGGTATTCATTCAGGGCTTGGCTGGGGCTTTTATGTATTCTTGATTGGTGCGATAATCCTTTTTGTCACAAATATTTGGTCAAGGATTGCAAGACCTGAGTAATTCGTATCAATCCGCCCCTTCTTTTCCCTTTCTTTATTTTTTAAAAAGAAAAAGAATCCAACGATTTATTCGTTGGAGGTGGTGTCTTTTTTGTTTTCTTCACCATCTATTTCTTCGTGATAGTATGCTGCTTTCCCTTTGGGATGCTGATCGAATTCAGGGCCATGCTTCATGCCCCACGGTGCCCACGATGCGCCCATGATGCCACCGACCGTAAGAATCGAGACAATGAAGATGGCCAGATTTTGGTAGACACTAAAGGGTTCCGCAAAGAACCAGAACCAGCAAATCAAAAAGACGACCATTACTAATGCAACAACAACTGATGCATACACGCGGGTTCTGAATCCTTTCATATGCCATATTTCGTTCTCTTGTCTGGTTCGAAAGCGCACTCCCCAAATCGTCCAAGGGATGCCTAGTATGACGCCAACCAGAAGGATGGAAAGCAAAAATATCGCGACGTTCTTTTCCCAGCTGAATATCTCTGCATAAAAAAAGAGCCAAAGAACTAAAAAGATCAGCCACCCGACACCAACAAGTATTGAGAGGGACACACGCCATCCAAATCCAGGTTGATGTATCATTTCTTTCTCAGATTTATCCATAATTTTTCCTCCCTACTGTGTCTTCTAGTACTCTTTAGGCCATATATAAAAGATGTCTCTTTGAATTCTAGAGGGCGGTGGAAAAAATCATTAAGCATAACGGGATTCTTTGATTGGAGATTTCCCATGTACAGCCCCGTATGCCCACTTGATTATCGATATGGAAGAGAGGAACTCAAGACGATTTTTGATGAGCACCAGCGCCTGCAGTATCTCTTGGATGTTGAGGCCGCCCTTGCTCGCGCTCATGCAAAAGTGGGCAATATCTCAGACAAGGATGCCAAAGAGATTACCAAAAAAGCATCGGTGTTGTTTGTCAAACTCAAACGAGTGGCCGAGATAGAAAAAGAAACGAAACACGACGTTATGGCCGTTACTCGTGCGCTTGCTGAGCAATGTGAGGGTACTGCCGGAAAATACATCCATCTTGGTGCCACGAGTTACGATATTGTAGATACGGCAAATGCATTGCAATTTGCCGCAGCAACCGCCTATCTTTCCTCAGGACTCAAGGAGTTGCGGAAAACGTTTGTCGGTTTGGCAAAGAAATACAAAAAAACGGTGATGCTGGGGAGAACCCATGGCCAACATACTATACCCATTACCTTTGGTCTCAAAATGGCAGGCTATGCCATGGAAGTAGATCGTCATTTAGAACGCATGCATGAATGCAAGAGTCGATTGTTGGTCGGGAAACTTTCCGGTGCCGTTGGTACGGGTGCTGCATTAGGTACACAAGCCCTCAAACTACAAGATTACATGCTCAGGGAGCTCAAACTGGGAGTGGAAGATGTTTCCACACAGATTGTGTGCCGAGACCGGTACAATGAACTGCTTGGTTGTTTGTGCAATATTGCCACCAGCATGGAAAAGTTTGCCACCGAAATTCGGAATTTACAACGTGATGAAATCGGCGAGGTGGCCGAAGCTTTTGAAGCAAAGAAACAGGTTGGCTCGTCAACGATGCCGCACAAACGAAATCCGATCACTTGTGAACAGATCTGCGGGCTGGCCCGTGTCGTCCGTGGCTTTCTTACTCCTGCGTATGAAAACGCCATTCAATGGCATGAGCGGGATCTGTGTAATTCGTCCTCAGAACGCTTCATTATTCCTCATTCCCTGATTCTCACGGACTGGATTGTGTATCAAACCAATGATGTGTTCAAGAATCTGAAGGTCTTCCCCCAAAGAATGCTGCAGAATATGACCATCTCCAACGGCCTTCCTATGGCCGAATCCCTGATGACTACGCTGATTGCCAAAGGCATGGGTCGGGGAGATGCCCATGAGTTGATGAGAACCATAGCATTACAGGCAGCCAAAGAACACAAAACGTTAAAGGAAGTCTTTGTTGCCAAACAGAGCAAGAAACCACTGCTTGCCACAAAAGAAATTGATGCGGCATTGGACCCGAAGAATTATCTCGGTGCCACTGAGCAGATTATTGATCGAGTCATTACCAAATTAGAGAGATAGGATACCATGGATAAGATTGCGCAATTGACTGCACATACCGAAGAAGTTGTTACTCGTGAAGAACTACAAGAGGTTTTGAATAAACCAACGCCCCGTGCCTATATTGGGTTTGAACCGTCGGGAACCGTTCATCTTGGATGGAAGATTTGTACGAATAAAATTAACGATTTTCTTTCGTGCGGCTTTGACGTGACCATTTTGCTTGCCGATTGGCATGCGTATATTAACGATAAGCTGGGAGGAGATATTGAAAAAATTAAACTCTGTGGCAAATATATGGAAGATTGTTTTGCTGCCATGGGTGTTGACAAAACCAAGGTCACCTTTGTCTATGCCAGCGAGTATGTGAGTGACCCAAAGTATTGGGAACTGGTGTTGAGAACGGCAAAAGCATCAACCGTTGCCCGGGTAAAGCGAGCATTGGATATTATGGGTCGCGGAGAGGAAGAAGCAGAAAAGGATTTGTCTAAACTCTTTTATCCTGCGATGCAAGTCTCTGACATTTTCTATCTTAACCTTGATGTTGCCTATGGGGGAATGGACCAGCGTCATGCGCATATGCTTGCTCGGGATGTCGCAAAGAAGATTGGAAGAAAACCTCCCGTTGCATTGCATACCCCGCTGTTGACGGGATTGCAGGCTGGCGGACGGATGAATCCGCTGGAAGTCAAAATGAGTAAAAGTAAGCCGGATTCCATGATTTCTATTCATGATAGTCCAGAGGAAGTACACAGTAAAATGAAAAAGGCGTATTGTCCTGAAAAGCAGGTGGAAGGAAATCCGGTTCTTGAGATCTGTAAGTTTGTTATCTTTCCTGAATTGGAAGGGAAATCGTTTTTGATAGAACGGCCGGAAAAGTTTGGTGGAAATCTTGAGTTTGATTCCTATGGTGCATTGGCTGAGGCATTTGAAGAGGGGTTGCATCCACTGGATGTGAAAAATGCAACAGCGCAGTATGTCAATGAGGTTCTCAAGCCCGTTCACGTGTATTTTGAGAAGCATCCGGATAACTATCAACAAATCAAAAAAGCAGGAATTATTCAATAATTGTTCTAACAAAACTGCTCTTTGGGTTCTGTCTGCTCTGATGGTGTTGAAAACATGGCATTATGAAAGCGATACCTAGTGGATTTTAGACGGACCTGGCGGGTTAGAAGGATTTTAAAGGAGGGGACTGCATTTAGAACGCATCTTTTTTGTTTGTATGCAGCTATCCGTTAAGGTATCATTTAGCTACTTATAGCACTTAAAATTCTGATTGACCCATCATCTTGCATTTCAGAAAAATACATCCTATAAGGGCCATCCGATAGTCTAATAATATCTGGGTCGAGTAATAAATTATTGATAGAGATTGGTTCAAGACGTTTACCACTATCAATAGTAAGTGTAATGCCATCATAGGAACTAGCACTCATAACATACTGTGCACCCACTCCAAATTCTTCATCAAAAGTTGTAAAAAACAATTTATAACTACCATCATCAAGTCGTAGAATATCTGGATCGATAACAATTCTACCTAGATCCAAATTTCCTTCTTTCTCCCAAGTTAGACCCTCATCATGAGATATTGCTGTAGCTGATGAGACACCGCGTGTATAGTACATTCTTAAATCACCATTGTCCAACCTAATTGTTTCTGGTACAGAGGTAAAAAGCTCATCAGGTTTTCCATCACCATAATCTTGGAATCTAATACCTTCTTCTTTTGACCAAGTATAACCATCATCTGAGAAGGCACTGAAAAGTCGTCTATCATAATTGTCATCCCGGCCTTCATAAATCATCCTGTAGCTTCCATTATTTAACTCTATTATTGCAGAATTTGAAACCATCTCCTCCATAGAACCAGGTTCACCATTATGGATAGCAATTCCTACTTTTTCAAATGTCAAACCATCT
>JAFGDG010000048.1 GCA_016932245.1 Thermoplasmatota archaeon | reverse complement strand
GTTGGTATAAAAACAGGGCAAATTGCCCGTACTCGCTAGAATTTATTCAAATGATAGAATTAAGTAATAGGGGGAGAATAATGAAAGATACAACAAACATTCATACGCTTGCGTTAATTCCTTGTTACAATGAAGAGGCAACGATTGGCAGCATAGTTCTCAAGAGTAAACGCTATGTCAATGAGGTTGTGGTCGTTGATGATGGGAGTATTGATGATACTGCGCGAGTCGCTAAAGAAGCAGGGGCAGTTGTTATCTCTCATAACAAAAATTGTGGAAAAGGCATTGCCATCAAAACAGGATTTAAATATGCAATAAAACGCAATTTTGATTACGTTATTACTATCGATGGTGATGGGCAGCACAATCCCGATGAAATATCGTTAGTCTTAGGAAATTTGATGAACAATGGTCATGATATTACCTTGGGTTTACGATCGGGGAGTAACACCGAGATGCCTTCGTGGAGAAGGATCGGGAAGAGGGTATTAGATTATGCCACTGGTTTTGGCAATGGAGGCTATGTCACAGACAGTCAATGCGGTTTTCGTGCGTTTAATAAAAAAGCAATAGCTGCCATATATCCAAAATTAAATGGAGATGCGTTCAGCGTTGAAAGTGAACAATTGATCAAAGCTCATGAGTTGGGGTTGGGGATTACACACACAAATGTTACCTGTAAGTATAAAAATTTGGATACTTCTACAAAAAATTCCGCCTCACATGGTTTTTCCGTTCTTAGTTATGTTATTTGGTTGATTGCTGAACGACGCCCATTACTTTTTATTGGAGTCCCTGGTTTTGTTCTTGCTGTAATTGGAATATTCCTAGGTATACTCACGTTACAGTGTTATAATCAAACAGGATTTTTCAATATACCCTATGCTCTGCTCTGTAGCATGTTTTTGATAATCGGCGCTCTTGGGATGTTCATGGGTCTGGTGTTGAATGTTCTTCCCCACATCATTAAACAAGCGAGAGAAGAAGGACGCTCTGAGACGTTCCAATGAAGAGTGGTTTTTTGAACATACACGGTGGTGACAATCAATGAAAATTGCCATGGTTACTGAGTATTTGGCTCCTAAAGAACTGCCACGTTTTGGGGGAGTTGATGCAAGGACCATTAATTTAGCACGATGCTTGGCAACAGACAATGACGTTCACATTATAACTGCCCATATTGATGGCGGAAGACGCGTCGAACAATTTGATGGTGTCACCATTCATCGGGTTGGTGCGCAGAGGAGATTTACTCAACGAGGAGATTTTTTACAACGATTAAAATTTAATCGCCAAGTTGTAGAAAAAATCTCAAGCATGCAACCTGATGTTGTTGATGGTAGTGGTTTTGTCTCATACGCAGGATGTTATAAAGCAGCAGAAAGGATTAGTGTGCCATCGGTAGCAACCATTCATGAAGTTTGGCAAGGAGAATGGATACAGAACATGGGTTTTGTCAATGGTTTTGCAGGACATTTTTTAGAGAAACAGTATTTAGGCTATAATTTTGATGGCTATACGTCCGTAAGTGTTTTTACGAAGAAAAAATTAGTTGAAAAACTTGGAATAGATGAGGAAAAAATTGCCGTGATTTATAATGGGATAGATCTAGACCTATACAAAAAAACTACTGTTGACGAAAAATTTCCCAATACAACGGTGGTAACGGTCTGTCGACTTGTGCCGTATAAAAGAGTGGATGATCTCCTTAGGGCAATACAGCTTTTAGAATCAGCTGTTCCCGATATTAATTTAAAAATTGTAGGCAGTGGGCCGCAGAAAGATTATCTACAAAAACTGTCAAAAAAGCTAGACATTGAACATAAGGTTGATTTTCTTGGAAGAATAAACGATACAAGAGATCTAATAAAAGTATTGAAAAAATCACATGTTTTTGCCCTCCCAAGCATCGTTGAAGGTTTTGGCATGGTTGTTATCGAGGCCATGGCTGCAGATATTCCTTACGTTGCATCTGATATTCCTCCTATACGAGAGGTTACCGATGGAGGCATTGGTGGGTTATTGTGCAAACCAAAGAATCATGCCGATTTGGCAGAAAAACTTAGGTTATTGTTAACTGATAATTCAGGACGCTTTTATACCATGGATACACAACGAAGAGAGCATGTCAAGAAATTTGAATGGGATGCCCTAGCGTACAAAATGAAGCAGTGGTATAACACTCTTTGTGGAGGAATGACTTGATGAAAATCTGTTTGGCCTTTTCTCCTGGTGGTCATTTTACAGAAATGCAGAGAGTGATTGACGCGTTTGTTGAGCACGATATTTGCTTTGCAACGATTAAGACCCCCTCAACAAAAGATCTTGCCAACGTCCATTATCTCAGAGATAGTATGGGTCCAACAAAACTTCACATGATAGGCAATATGCTTATCATATCTGTGCAGAGTTTTCGACTTTTACTTAAAGAACGGCCCGAGCTTATCGTAAGCACAGGCGCAGATGTTACGATCCCTCTTTGTTATATAAGTAAACTTTTTTGTGCAAAGGTAATTTTCATCGAAAGTATTTGTAGGGTAAACGACCTTTCGCTATCTGGTAAAATTGTTTATCCTATCGCAAATCTCTTTTTGGTTCAATGGGAAAAACTGACAAAACAATATCTTAAGGCTAAATTCTGGGGGTCAGTGCTTTGATATTTGTAACCGTGGGTACGCATTCTCAAGGATTTGACCGATTAATCCAAAAAATGGATGAAATTGCGGAAAAAAGCACTGAAAAAGTCATTATGCAAGTTGGATCAACAACCTATAAACCAAAGAATGCAGAATATTTTGAGTTTACCGAAAATAACCAATTAATTCGAGAGTTAAATAAGAAGGCACGACTTGTTGTATGTCATGGTGGTGCAGGCGCCATCATTACAGCATTGGATCAGGGTACGCCCGTTATTGCAATTCCTCGCCGTAAAAAGTATCATGAGCACGTCAATGATCATCAATTAGAACTTGTACAGGCTTTGGAAAAAAGCGGAAAAATTACCGCACTTTACGATATTGAAGAGCTAGAGAACGCACTTAATCTTGCTGTTATGAAATCTAAGACAAACGTGACAAAAGAAAACGCCTTGGTTACAACATTGCGATCATATATTGATAACCTTGGTACATAGAAGTTTCTTGAGCGAATAATATGCATATCTGTAACGTGATTTCTGTTCCATTTCCTCCTTGCGAGGGTATTGGTCACTACGTGTATGGTTATTGTACAAAATTACTTGAGCAAGGTCACCAAGTTACTGTCATCACTCGTGGTTCTTTTCATAAAACACAACGGGAAAATCTGGATGGTATAGAAGTAATACGAGCACCGTTCATTCCGCTTTATCCATTTTATTTATATCTTCACGGTATATTTTTAAATAAAATAGTGAAATCGCTGGAATCACATGTTGATATCGTTCATATTCATACCCCCCTGCCTCCTCTGGTAAGAACATCGCTACCGATTATAACTACCATTCATTCTCCGATATTGTCAGATAGTAAATGCAGTACCATCAGCTCAATCTATTCTCTTGTTTCAAAAATTTCTGCCAGATTTGTTAGTTATCCGCTAGAGATGAAATTAATAGCATCTTCAGATAAGATTACTGCCGTCTCTGCATCAGTCGCTCAAGATCTACAGAACTACCATCTTGATCCTGTGCAACTATGTATACTACATAATGGCGTTAACGAACAGTTCTTTACTCCTAAGCAAAAAAAATCACAAGGGGAAAAACAAATCTTGTATGTCGGGCGCATGGACCACGAGAAAGGCGTGTTTGACCTCCTGAACTGTGCACAACATCTTTGTAGCAAACGATCTGACCTCTTCTTTAATTTTGTCGGCGACGGAAGAGATCTTACGAAATTAAAACAGAAAAGCAAAAAGATGGGACTTGAGGACCGTGTTACGTTTACTGGACAGCTTGACAGAGACAAACTTGTACAAATGTATCAAGATGCAGACCTCTTTGTGTTTCCTTCATATCACGAGGGTCTACCAACTGTTCTTTTAGAAGCCATGTCTTGTGGCCTTCCTATTATTGCAACAGACGTTCGAGGAAATGGTGATGTCATTGTTAATGGCGAAAATGGAATATTAGTGCCTCCAAAATCTCCTAATGAGTTAGCTGAATCAATACTGTCGCTTGTCGATGATGAACGGTATAAATGTGTCCTGGGTAAAAATGCAAGAAACACGATTGAAGCCAAGTACACGTGGAATGCGGTGGCAAAAAACATTGTAGATTGTTATACTCACCTGTGCAATGGTAATTCTAAGAAGCAAGGAGGGTAAATGAACATACTTTGGATTAACAAAATAACAGATGCAGAATATTGGAGGACAACACAGCTAGGGTTAACAGCAGCATTGAGGAAGAAAGGACACAACGTCATGCTCGTTATGACAAGGCATATTGGAGATTATTCACGCACCGATGAAAGCATCGTCTATCTTCCGACATTACCTTCGTCTCTTCTCTCTGGACTGTTTTTTGGTCTTCTGCTTACATTTTATTTCCCCCTTTTTATACGCAAGAATAAGCCGGATGTCATTATCATTGATGGAACCTCAGTCTGGCTTCCCTTTGTATTGACCTTTAAGTTGCTTAATATTCCGCTAGTACTGGATATTAGAACGCTACCGATACAAAAAACAAGAGCAGTGGCATTCGACTTCTGTCTTCATCTGAGTAAATATGTGACTGATGGGTTAACCACGATTACGCCTGAACTAGAAGATATTCTACGTAAAAAATACGGGTTAAAAGGTAGCATTGGTATCTGGCCTTCTGGTGTGTCTCTTGAAGATTTTTCAATAACATCGCTGCAGAAAGAATCTTTCAATCCTACCTATTCTCAATCTTTTGTAGTCATGCATCATGGGTCTCATGGAAACAGCAGGGGTATGGAGGAGGCAATACAAGCAATGGCGGTATTAGATGACTCGTTAAAAAATAAAATCAAACTCGTGCTCATTGGAATACGTGAAAAAAATCAAGAAGCGCTACTTCGTATATGTCGCGAGGCAGGAGTGACTGATCAAGTTGCTATCTTGCCCAGAGTAGCCTATGAACAGATACCATCTTACATCGCTCAATCAGATATTGGCATTATTCCGCTCCCGCCAGAAAAAGAATGGTGGAGAGTCAGTGTGCCCTTAAAAACTCTTGAGTATATGGCCATGGGCAAACCAGTCATTGCTACTAGCATTCCTTTTCATCAACGACTGTTTGAAAAAGGAGAATGCGGCATACTTGTGCATGCAAGCAATCCAGAAATATTCGCTCACGCAATAACTGAGCTATACCATAGCAGAAAACACTTTGACGAGATGGCAAAAATCGCCAGGGACATCATAGAAACACACTACACGTGGGACAGCATTGCCACTGATGTGGAAAAATATCTATCAACTATTGTAAGGAACTTTCGAACATGAACCGTAGCAACATAGTGTATATTGGGGGGATATTCTTTTTTGTTGGGTTATTGTTTCTGCTCATTTCGTGGCATTTTACATATCCTATTTCCATGCCCGACTTTGATGATATTATTTTTTCTCAGTTTCATCCAATGATTTGGCCCGGAATACTTTTTTCATTAATGGGATTGTTTGTAACAGGATATTTCACCACAAGAAAAAGTGTGAGAGTAATCTGTGCATCACTGTTCCCCATCGTCCTCTATGCGTATGTGTTCTACTTTTCTTATGTACCCACTTCAGACAGTGGGGGCGTAAAAGCAATGTTTGAAGTGTTTCATCACACCGGCATAAATTCCGCAGTCGAATCTTATTTTCATTATCCCATTTTTTTTACTTTGAATGAAATGACCAGCCAGCTACTCGGGCTTACTGCTAGTGGCCTTGCTGCCCTATTCTTTGCTCTCTTTGGAATATTGATCGCATGCTACCTCTATCTGTTTATATTTAAAATAACAGAACACGGCATTTATCACATCGCTTTTTTAGCAGTTCCGATCTATTTTATCGCGATATTTACCTATCTTAATTATCAGTGGGTTCCTCAAACACTCGCGCTTATACTGTTCCTGCTTTTACTGTTATTTTTCGATCAAAAAAAGACGGCATACAAATTTTTGAGTATTCTCATTTTTACGGTATTAGTTTTCACGCACTTGTTTATCCCTGCGATATATCTCCTGTTTTTAGGGATATATGCCATTAAAAAAAAGGAATTCAGAAACAGTTTCCTGCTTATGGGGTGTCTATATAGCACGGTTTTAATTTACTACACGACGTTCTTTCTCCCCATCATTATTGATGCGTTCACCCAAACGATTTATGGGTTTGGTGAAGAATATACAATCAACATATCACGTTCATTTATGGAGCCACAAGGCTTCGTCAATCAACTCATAAGCTTGACCAATAGAGTTAGAATTCCTCTTACATGGGTTGTGCTTTCCACTGGTTTTCTTATCTTGTTCGTTAAAAGAAAAATTAACTTTCCTGCAATTGCTTTAGGCGTAACTGGAGGAGTCTACTTTGGTATTGGCATGTTTTATTCCATCTTGGGTACCCGGGCATTACAAATCCTCTTTATTCCTCTTGTACTGGGAATAGGATTTTTCATGTCTAAATGGAAAAAGCCAACATTACTCTTTGTCGCCATTATTGTCATGCTGTCCATTTTTGGACCAATTAGAAGCTCGTATGATGACCATCTCTATCAGGTGAGTGAAGAAGAATACGCCTGTAACTTCTTAGCACATACCATGCCGGTGGAACAACCAGCAAAACTGGCAATAGGAGGTATTAATGCAGGGTATTTTCTTAAAAAATTTACCTTTATGCATATGTATGAAAAAGACGACCTTCAAGTATGGGTTCTTGTGCCAAGAAATGAAGAATTCTACATGTATTTTAACGATTCCCTTGAAGAAGATGAATATGTATTGTACAACCCAAATTTGGGAAAAGAACTCGTATCTTATGGTTTAGAACGAGACGATGTGCAATCCTTCAGTAACGGTATATTGAAGCACAACAAGATTTACCAATGTCAAAAAACCATTGTTATCGCAGGTACGTGAAAACTATGAATGTTGCAATTGTGATAAAAATCAATTACAATGCCCTCATCTCAACATCTTATTGTATTAATATGCTAAAATTTTTTTCTAAGCACTTTAATGTCACATTACTGACCAATGCAACCTCTTTTTTTAAAAAACAAGGAGTAAATGCACAATACATTGATCTTTCCTATCTTCCGTTTCCTTCTCTTAGTCAAAGTGTAATTAATGACCGTATCATTAATCAAAAACTCAAAAAAGTAGAATATGACCTCCTGGTAGTCTGGTACGATTCTCTTTACTCATTCCCATTAGAAAAACCGGTTCTTCGGTTTGTTGATGTCTGTCCTTATCAAACCTTCGGATATTCGAAAAAAGAAGATCGCTTGAGATTTGATCAGAAGCTATCCTTTAAAATGTTAATAGATTCATTTCGTAAAAGTTCATTTATCATAACGGTTTCTCCGCAAATGAAGCAGTTTCTCATCGACTACGGAATTCCAGAACATACTATACGATGGCTTCCCTTTGGTATTGATTTAGCACGGTACAATGTCCGTTCTTTTCTCAATGCACAAAAGGAGCATACCGTGATCAATACAGGCCCATTTTTTTCTGTCCGTGGAGGAGATATGATTCTTAACGCCATGAAACTATTGAGGGAGCAGGATGAATCCATTACGTATGCAAGTCTAGGGAACTCTGAAAGGGAATTTGAACAGTGGACGCCCCTCATTGAGAACATGGGACTTGAAAATCACATCAAATTATATGGAATCGTGGATCATAGCAAAATTCCAGAATTTCTTGCAAAGGCAAACATTGGCATATCAATACTTGAAAAAAATGAATACTATAACAAGTCTCCCCCCCAGAAGATATTCGAATATATGGCCATGGGTTTACCAACAATAGCAAATGATATACCAACGCATACAGACTACATTAAGGATGGCTATAATGGATTTATTATAACTTCAGCAGAAGAAATGGCTGAAGCAATCCTTACGTTAACATATGACAAAACACGGTATAAACAACTATCAGAAAACGCAAAAACATCTGCACAAAAATATGGCCTTGAAAAAGTCGAATCACAGCTCAAAGAAGATGTTGATGCTCTTTTACAGGTCCAGAGGAGGTAATACATGATTGTTGACTATCTAAGGCGGCGATGGACAAAACGAAACTCGACCGCATTTATCTCATTTCTCAGAAAAAAAGGAGTAACAATTGGAACCAACGTTCATTTCTATGGAGATATACAAACCGTACATATTGACATCACGCGCCCTTCATTAGTACATATAGGAGACAATGTTGAAATTGTTGCACCTTTTGCGTTAATGACTCATGGATTTGAATGGTCTGTTTTTAGAGAAAAATATCACGAGATTGTTGGATCTTCTGGAAAAGTTGTCATTGGTAATAACGTATACATAGGGGCAGATGTCACGATTCTAAAAGGATCAGCCATTGGAGATAATGTTATTATTGGTGCAAAATCTCTCATCAATAAGGATATTCCATCAAACTGTGTTGCTGCAGGCATGCCTGCAAAAAGGATAATCGATCTTGATGCCTATTTTGAAAAACGAAAGAAAGCATGCATACGCGAAGCAAAAGAATATGCCTTATCAATCTACGAAACGTTAGGCAGATCGCCCGTCGAAGAAGATTTCATAGAGTTTTTCCCCTTGTTTCTCAAAAGAGATGCGCAATCCATCATGACATTTAACAATAAATTACGCCTCAAAATGAAAAAAGAACGGCGATCGATCATGAGTGTACAAAGCCAACTAGGTGCCGCCTTTGAACATTTTTTACAAACACAGCCGTATTATACGTCATTTGAAGATTTTTTAGAAGATGCAGGAATTCCAGTAAAACAAACGAAGCAGCTTGAGATATCATAACCTTCTTAAGGGAAGCATACTACCGAATGAGCCTTCTGATGAGTGGGATTTTCATACCCAACTTTTTCTCAACGAGCTCAACAAGCAGGAGATCTTCTTCCGTGAAAAGGTTGAATGCAACTGCCATGAGAACAAATAAGAAATAAGAAGCTACAATTAGGAGCACTTTTGCCAGTGTAGAAAATGATATTGGTGCATATGTGGTGATTAGATATGCAAGTGCGAGTATGGTTGCAAAGATTGCAAGAATTTTTCCATATGCTGTAGTAATGGGCTGAATGCTAGATATTGCATGTAGAAGAAGCAACTCAAACACACTGAGGAGGAGAATGGAAACTCCTGTTGCAAGTGCAGCACCAGAGATTCCATAGATTGGTATTAAAAGCCAATTGAGAACAATATTTGTGATGGCCATGACTATTACGATGTACATAAGTTGCCTTGTTTTTCCTAGCATAATAACGGTTCCACCTGCAGGGCCAAGACATACGCGTAATGTATAGGCTGTAAAGAGGAGCAGAAGAGGAACTGCTGCTCCTAGGTAGCTACTACTGAATAAGATGGATATGGTAAGGCCGGGTTGCAAAATGACAAACATGATTATTGGCGATGCAATCAAAAAGATCCATTTGGTGATAATCTGATATAACTTTCTAATTTCATTGGTTTTTCCTTCACCGTGTAGTTTGGTGCCTACTGGCTGATAAATAAACATAAGACTGACTAAAAAGATGTTAAGATAGCCCGACACCGTACATGCAGTATTATACAGTCCAACATCATAGTTTTGCATTAAAAAACCAATCATAAATTTGTCAGTTGCTTGAAGAAAAAACCATGACATGCCACTGAATACGAGAGGTAGAGAAAAAAGAAGTAGATCTTTTCTCACAGAATCTTCCGATTGCTTGAGACGTATCTCCTTGGGGCTTTTTTTCTTGTAATAGACAATGGCAATAAAAAAAATGACGATGATGTTAAGAGTAAATGCATAAAAGATATAATCAAATGCTAGGCCCAAAACGATGACAGGAATAACAAAAAGTATCTTTCCTGCGTTGAACAATATATTACTGAAATAGACGTTTTCTTTTGATCGATCAAATCCTCTAAATACGCTTACAATAAACATGACGACAAGCCAAAAAGGAAGGGCAAAAGAGAGGACTTGTAATGGTTTGGTCAGTTGGCTGGTGTTGAACAGCGTAATACTAATCCACTCTGCAGATACAAAAAGAATGATGCTTGCAGCAACACTGGAAAAAATGATAAATTCAAAAGAAGAACGTATGGTATCTTTTACTTTCCCGTAATCCTTTTTTCCTCGATAGAATGCAATATGTCGGGGACAGCCGTCATCTAACCCCAAAAAGGAAATTTGCGCTAAAAAAAGAAAAACGGTCATTGCTAATGCATATACGCCAAATTCAGCAGGAGAATACGATCGTGCAATAATAATGGGAAATATTGCTGCTAAAACCGATCCTATGATTGTGCCAATGAGTACAATACTTGTTCCCTTTGCAACAATTTGTAATGAGTCACTAACGAGTTTTTTATCAT
>JAFGDG010000047.1 GCA_016932245.1 Thermoplasmatota archaeon | reverse complement strand
GGGGATCATTGTTGTGAGGGTATGGTGATTTGATGAAAAAATTAGTAGAGGATGTAGTTGCCAGCGAGAATCAAAAGCGAAAGGAGAGAAAATCCAATAAACCCAAAGAAAATTTAGAAGATAGCTTAAAACACTCTCTTACTCGTGGCGTTAATGATCATGAATTAGAGGAAATTCTTAAAGGTCTGACAACAACAATAAAAGTGATCGGCTGCGGTGGTGCTGGTACCAATACCATTGCTCGCTGTTTTAATGGTGGTATAAAGGGCACAGACCTTGTGGCCATTAATACCGATGCTCAGCATCTCCTCGTCAGTCATGCGCCCCAAAAGGTACTCATTGGTCGTCATCTGACTAAGGGTCTTGGTGCTGGTTCTCTTCCAAAGATCGGTGAGGAAGCTGCACGAGAGAGTGAGCAAGATATTCGTGTGTCTGTTGGCCATTCTGATATGGTGTTTGTGACTTGTGGGTTAGGTGGGGGAACAGGTACTGGTTCGGCACCGGTTGTTGCCCAGATAGCCAAGGAATCCGGTGCCCTTACCATTGGTGTTGTCACCCTTCCCTTCAGTGTAGAGGGTGTCATCCGCATGGAAAACGCAGAAGTCGGTTTGAAAAGACTGCGGGATACGTGTGACACGGTGATCGTGATACCAAACGACAAACTTCTCGATGTTGTTCCGAATCTCTCTCTTAATGATGCCTTTAAAGTCGCCGATGAGGTTCTTATGCGATCAATTAAAGGTATTACCGAAATGATTACGATGCCTGGTTTGGTTAACTTGGACTTTGCTGATCTCAAGACGGTCATGAGACGTGGCGGTGTGGCTATGATTGGTCTCGGCGAGGCAGAGGGTGAAAACAAGGCGGTCAATGCCGTTATCGAGGCGTTAAACTCACCACTTCTTGAGGTAGATATCACTGAGGCATCAGGAGCATTGGTGAATGTTACCGGCGGTGAGGACATGACGATTAGCGAAGCCGAACGCGTTGTTGAGGAGATTTACTCTCGTGTTGATCCGAATGCCCGTATTATTTGGGGAACGACCATAGATCCCTCCATGAAACGTAATATTCGGGCTATGCTCGTGATTACAGGAGTAAAATCAAAGCAAATCCTTGGACCGTTACGACAATCTTTCGAAAATAAGGAGTTTGGCATTGACCTTGTAGCATAGTTGTAGGGGTGGCTTACAGATCCATCCTTTTTATTTTTCTTTCTTTTCATCAGATGATTGATGCCGAGAAGGATGGTTGTTCGCCGCCAAATTGTTTAAATACAACTAGTTATTTGACCTTGTACTTATTGGAGGTGCCAATAGGTGAAATCAGAGCAGACAGACAACGGACTTATTGATAAAGCCTGGGGGCTCCAACATAATCTTGAATCCCGGCAGAAGCGAATCGGAAAAGGCAAGTACGGACGAGTTTTGAAAATGGCGAGAAAGCCAACGTCAGAAGAATATAACAAGACCTCAATGATAACGGGGATTGGGATTCTCCTTATTGGCGGCTTAGGATTTCTCGTATGGATTCTTTCGACACAGATTGCACCTATGATAGCTAACTTCTTTGGAAATATTTAAACCTGAAATGCGGTGTCGTATCATGGATGATGCAGTGATTGATGAGATGGGGGAGAAGAAAACAAAGATTTTTTCGATTAAAACGCAGGTTGGTAAGGAGCAAAATACGGCAGATCTGATCGCGATCAGAGCGGATAAATCGAAAATTGCCATTCCTTCCATTTTAGTGACACCAGAGCTGAGAGGATACATTTTTCTTGAGGGTCACGATAAAGAGCGGATAAAGGACATGATCAAAACTATCTCCTATGCAAGAAATATGCTCGAAGGGGAAATTCCCATTGAACAAATTGAGCATTTTCTTGTGCCGGCCTCTGCGGTTGCCAAGATTGCAGAGGGTGATGTTGTTGAGATGGTTGCAGGTCCCTTTAGAGGAGAAACAGCAAAAGTAACCCATATTGATGATACGAAAGAGGAGATTACCGTTGAACTCTTTGAATCTGTAGTACCGATACCCATTACCGTTCGAGGAGAACAGGTGCGCGTCATTAAAAGGAAAGAAGAAGAACAAGAAAAGGAGTAGATATACTATGGCAGAGACCGTTGAAGCACTCGTTGACGGTGGAAAAGCATCCGCTGGTCCGCCCTTGGGTCCGGCACTTGGCCCTCTGGGTGTCAACATCATGCAGGTGATCAATACCATTAACGATAAAACCAAGCAATTCGAGGGTATGAAAGTTCCTGTTAAGGTTATTGTGGATCCAAAAACAAAGGCGTTTGAAATTGAGGTGGGTACACCGCCTGTTGCATCATTGATTATGAATGAGCTCGGCGTTGAAAAAGGATCTGGATCTGCGGGTACGCACAAGATCGGCAGTATAACGGTTGACCAGGCGATAAAAATAGCAAATATGAAGACTGGTGCCCTCCTTGGTAAAGATCTGAAACACAGGACCAAGGAGATTATTGGTACTTGTGTTTCCCTTGGCGTTAATGTTGAAGGGAAAAAACCTCGGGAAATTCAGAAACTCATTGATGCTGGTGAATTTGATGATAAATTCACCTAAATCTCTTATTTTAGATGGTTTGTATCATATTTGATATGAAAAAGGCCTTGTCTCAAGTTTACTATGTATCATGAATTTTTTTTAATCATATATGATATAAAAAAAGAATAATAATAATTATCAATCTGTTGGTTCTTCTGTCCACCTAATGTTAGATCCTTTTAAATCCCCTTGTAAAAAATTGTTTTAGAGATTTTGTCATTCTATTACGTCTGTATTCCAATGGAAGGGTTGTTCCTTCTCCCCAGGTTCGTTTCTTTTCGATTTCACTTACAATAGCGTCGATAGATCGATCAGTGGTATCAACAAGTGTGTAAGCCGATCCTACATACGAAGGCTCATGAGAATCGCTTCCCCCTGTTCCCCCTAGCTTATACTGGCTGGCAATTTTTGCTGTTTTCAGGTTGGTTTTTGGTAGACTGCAGGAGTTGAAGACTTCTATGGCTGGTATTCTCTTATAGATCGTCATCAGTTTTTCTTTTTTTATTCCTGACATATTTCTGTAGAGATGGGGTACGATAGCAATGCCACCTGCCTCGATGATTCGTTCGGTGGTATCTTCAACAGAAAGACCTTTTGGGATAGCTTCATGAATGTTAAAACCGAGGAGATGGCCATCTTTCGTTGAAATCTCTATCCCAGGAATAACGATAAAATCTTTTGGTGCATGTTTTTGTGCTTGTAGTGCACCTTCCACTGTGTTGTGATCTGTTATAGCCATTCCATCAAGGCCTTTGCGTTGGATGGTTTGCATAATCTCCTTGTAAGAGCCTACGGCATCATCGGAATACTCTGAGTGAATATGTAAATCAAGTTTCAACATAGGTTATCATCTCAGCAGACCCTGAAATAATGGCACAAATATTTTAAAGCAAGGATAGTCATAATCTTCTTAAACTTTAGTATACGGGTCTCACGTTTCTGATTATATTTTAAGATGTTCTCTTGCTTTTTTTCAGATGATTTTCGATTATACAAAAAAAGAGTGCGGGTGCCGGGATTTGAACCCGAGTTATAAGCTTGGCAAGCTTAAGTGATACCAGGCTACACCACGCCCGCATTTCTTGATATGATTCACCTTGTTCGTCTCAAACAAAGGGGTTATCAACTACGTATCATCGAGACATATTAAAGGATTAGCACCGAAATGGGTATACTAAATAAATATTTTTCTCAAGAACTATCTGGAATTTTACGTATACCAAATTTCAATCATATTTTGAAAAAAATGGACTGCAAGTAAAATCAAAAACAATAACGCTTATTCTTGCTTTAAGGAAATGTAATTCTGAATACACTGCGAAAGCATTAAACCAGCTAATGGATAATCTATTTTAAGGAGATAAGGAAAAATGGTTAAAATTGATGATACAATAAACATGGAATTAGATGATGATGTGCTCGATGCAATGATGATAATCTATACCAAACTTGGTTATGATGTATCAAACACGTTTATCTTAAAAGATGAGCACGCTGGCATTTTAGTTCCGCTCCTTAAGTTACTAGCACCTAGGCTAAAAGATGTGCTATGATTGATGGTAGCTTAGAAGGGGACAAGCGCAGAAAAAAATGTTCTTAGCAGTAGAATAATACCAAAAACGAGTATAATTACACCGATAACCCGTCCAAGAAGAAAAGCATTAATTCGATTTGCATAAGAAGAACCAACCACGCCTCCAAGTGCTGCTCCGCTCCCCGCGATAACCGCGGCTTGGGCAACAAACTCCCCGGAAAAGATATGTCCCACTGCGCCTGAACCAGCAATGACGACCATCAGAAGAAGAGACGTGCCAATGGCCGTATGTATCTCATATCCAAGAACAAAAATGAGCATGAGAGCAACGATAGCACCGACACCTAATCCCGAAAAACCACTGAGAAAACCAGAGCAAAGACCAAACACAGCAAGAAACAATGAAGTATGCCGTCTCAACACTGAAAAATCAATATTCCTCTCGACAAAGGCAATATTTTTTTGAATTCCTTTGAAAAGAAAATTAATGCCAAGAACAATCAGGATTACAGCAATAAAACCATTGAGACCGGATTCTGAAGCAGTTGTTGTAAACCTACTGCCAATCAGAGCACCAACAACGGCAGTTATAGCCAGTACCGCTGCCGAACGCAGATCAACATGTTTATTTTTCAAAAATACTACACCTGCGGTAGCCCCGATAATGCTATCCACCAACAGACTAGTTCCTATAGCCTTATGAACGGGCTGCCCTGTGAAAATGGTAATAGCAGGTATTATGACGGCTGCTGCAGTCCCTGAGCCAATGCCAACGGAGAGACCGCTGCCAAACCCTGCGAAAAATAAAATGACAGCCTGTACAATATCAACACTCACACCAGATATAATAGAGCTGCGTCATTAAATAGATTCCTTCTTCATTTGTGGCTTTGCACGTTTATTCCATTTTGCATTTTAATTCACCATTTTGCAGTTTTATTAAGGATGGTATAATAATCTCACATAGAGTTTATCAAAACAATAAGCCTTTTAAATTCGCACCTGAAATAGATATTCTGTCGGTAAAATTTTGTAACTATAAAAGCTTGTTATGTAAGATTATCGCGTATAACGCTACGGTGTTGATTCGTGAGATGATAGAAATGGGTGATGATCCAGAATTGGCATCATCGACTGTTTTACAAGAAGAGAGCAGATATGCGACATGAAAATTTTAAATTATCAAGAGATTATGAAATATATTGTGCATAAACAATTTTTTGTTTCAAATTTTTCAGGTTTTGCACTACGAATCAGTAAAAATATTTATATTCATTCATTAAATTGTTATTATAATTAAGGAGTCTTCATGAAAAATATTCGATTAAAACATATCATCGTAATCTCTGTCGTTTTCATGTCCACATCGGCTACAACTCCAATGGTATGTAGCGGCATTCGAACAGATGAAAATGTTATGTTAGACGGATGGAAAACGGTATCATTACGCGGTGAATGTCATAGTATTTCTTTCGGAGGTATACTCCATCTGGGACAATTATGGTTCTGTCCCTTTGACTATATGGGCTATCAAATCTTTGATGATCTTGAGTTGAAAATTAATGGTGAACCTCAAAGTATTGATTTTAATTACTCTGTGCGGATTGAACTCCATACTTTCTTCGGCATCGCACCGACATTGTTTAGCTTCATAGTACGAGGAATTAAGGATATCGAGGTGTATGGTCTATGTAAGGATGTTGTGATTACATGTGTTGATCTTCCCCCTACTATTTATGAGACACAAACACTGTTTGATATTACTGATATAGAGGAACTTGGTCAGACGACATGGGGTTTAACCTCCGCTGATTTTGATACAGATGGCTTGTTGGATTTTGCCGTTTCCTCGGCAACTGTACCTTTTTCTGAAGGCGAGGCAAAAATATCCATGTACAAGAACGAAAATAATGATCAATTTACCCGGAGGGATGTCTACCATTTCAACTATAGTTACATCGATGATTTGGACTCTGGTGATTATGACAATGATGGAGACATAGATTTATTGTATACCCATTCAGAACGTGTTTGGTATAACAATTTGCCAATTAAAATCAATGGCACAGGAAAGATATTGTTTAACAATGGTGATAATACCTTCACAAGGGAGTACAAAGTCTTTTGGCATGGACCCGGAGACCCAGAGAACAGAGAGCAAAACAGGATTAATCCACAGATAACATCAGCGGATTATGACCTGGATGGGGATATTGATTTCCTTGTCGGTGATAATAGCGGCATGGTTGAATTTTATAGGAATGATGGCTCTGGTGTTTTTTCGAGCTCCGGTATTCTCTATGATTTTGGTTATTTGAGCTGGGGACTTACCTCCGGTGATTTCGATAACGATGGTGACATTGATGTGCTCATCGCAGCTGCTACAGGTCCGAATTCCCAAAAGGGGTATATCTATCTGAAAAAAAATCAAATGATGGAGACCACTATGAAGGTTTGCTTCGATCAGGGGCCCGGTGAGATTATCGCCTCAACAAGTAGCATCAGGGGAACTGCCTGTTTACAATCCCTTGATTATGATAACGATGGAGACTGTGATTTCCTTGCAGGTGTGGACCATAATATTTACCTTTGTAACAATACGAATGGTATCTTTGACTCATATTACCTTGGCTACCTTCCGCTCAGCGATCAATTCTACGTTGACTATCTCGATAAAGGAGGAATGACTTCCGGTGATTTCAATAGTGATGGGTACGATGATTTTATTACCGGTGGGGTTCAAGGCAGAGTACGATTATTCGTCACCAATATCAGTCAGTTGCCTCTTCCGCAATCTTCATTATCCAATAACAAGCAAATTCTGGAAAAAAGTAACAAAGATCATGTGCTAACTATTCAGGCTAAAAGTGATCCTATTCATTGTACCCAAATGAATCAATTCTATTCTGGAATTGACATCTTTAAAACCAGCTACCTTACTTTCAATCAATAAATATGACGTTAACTGTTCTGCATTTTTATTTGGTGTTTTGCACTTATAATCGCCTTTTTTTTAATAAAAATGCAAAGCCTTCATTTATCAATAAGCAAAATTTCTTAAAAGAAGAGTTCAACACCCGTCACCACAACCACCGTTGCAACAGATGCAGCAATGAGTACGCCAAGGAAAATCATGAGTAAAGAGCGAGAAAAGGATAAATCAAAAAGATAGGCGATCAGGGTTCCAAGACCTGCTCCCGTCATGGGAAGAGGAATGGCGACGAAAAACAAAAGAGCAGCACATTCATATCGTTGAACTTTCGAACCAGCCCGTCTGCGAATACGGGGGAAGAGCCAGCCCATAGCTCTCTGCCATGGCCCAAAACGCTCTAAAAAACGCTCAACTTCTTTAAAAAAAAGTAGGCCAACAGGTACAAGGATCATGTTTCCTGCTATACCAATGGCAAAAGCCTCCCACCACTTCCAGCCAAAAATTTCAATAGCAAAAGGAATGGACACCTTCGATTCAATACCCGGAATCATTGACATGAGAAAGATCCGAGCCCATTCAGGTAGTTGCTCGAGCATGGTCCGTGTTTTCCCCTCAACAATATCGAGTTAATGAGCCTATCGATGTATACAAACTATTCAGTTCCTCTACCATTCCTAGGAACAAGAACGTGTATTGTTAGGTGATCTTTCCCTGTTCTTAACGTCGGATGAAGATTGTTTATCTCCTTTCATCTTCATTCGTTTCAACGGTTTACTAAGATGGCGTCTTGCACAGACAGGAACTTCATGCCATCCCATGTTGATCTCCCTTGTTTTTCGCTGTATGACAGGTGTCGTACTCTTCGTGCCGCACACGATACATTTGAACCCTTGATTTTTTCCCCGGGATTTCATGTGTTTCCCGCAATGAGGACACACAGGATTTTCAATCTTTTCATCAATGGAGACAAGGTGGGTAATCTTGATTTTTTCGAGATTAACCGTTAACGGATGTTTCCGGACACCCCCATAGACAATAACATGATCTCCCTTTTTGAGAAGGCGGATACGCGTTCTGAATTGCTTGGTTGGCTCATAGGCAATGCAATCGATTTCACCTGTAGTATCCTGCAAACGAAAAACAACATGCCCTCCTTTTATCGTGTCAGGATTATGGGAGATGACTCCGTCGACAATAACGGATTGCCAAGGATGGATATCCTTTATTGGTTTTCTCTGTAAGTGATCATCGGTTCCCTGGTTTGTTTCAAAAAGAAGCCAACTGGATACAGGTTCTGAACGTACCCATTGATAGGTCTGTTGAAGCTCTGTTACGCTGTCACCCCGGATGCCATAGAGGATAGGACAGGGGGAGTTTGGCATGATTCTGTTATGGTTGTTTTCATAATCATAGTTGTCAAAGGTTAAGGGAAATGCAGCATCCATTTCTTGTACGGATTGTTCATCAATAGAGCGTGGTGTCCCCCAAGCCGCTTTTTGTCTATACGTGATAAGTTCATAGGTCTTGTCGTGGTTGGCAACCCAGGCGATGGAGGCCGTGGCTCCGATGAGCCCCCTTCCGTTTTTGTATCCTTTGTAGATGCCCTTCCCCTTGTCGATTACCGTGGTACAGTCCGTAACGGTCATGATTTCATGCACTGCATGTTCATATACCGTAAGGGATGGTTGATGGGAAAGCATGACGAAACCGGGGTTTGTATTCTCATCAGTCATTCTTGCTTGATCTTCGATGATGGTCTCCAGGAGATGCTGTACATTTCTGATTTCTTCATCGGTGAAACTGTCACGGGCTGCTGAAGTATAGCCGCACAATGGGCGATGGTTTGTCTCACCAATGGTTATCTTGGTGCCTATGCCTTTGCCGATTTGGAAGGAAATGGCACCATTGCCCCTCGTTTTCCATGGTATGTTTGGGTTTAATCGAACCAGACGTGGATAGCCAATGACGTCAATGTTCTGATCAATGAGTTGTTGAATGAGGATATTGGCAACGTAGGTAGTGCATCCTCCATCCCGCGAATCAGTATCATCTATTCCTATCCACATTACACCATTCCCGATATTCTTATATATCCGTAGAGTCTTTAACTACACCT
>JAFGDG010000046.1 GCA_016932245.1 Thermoplasmatota archaeon | reverse complement strand
TCTCGTTCGGCTGAATTTGACAATACCAATGCGTGGGATCGTGATATATTTTTTTCCAAGAAGGATTATCAAAGGAGCGGGAACTATCAAAAAAAAGATGTACCCCAGGTATATCATCTCTCTAAGAATCGGAGCAACGGCAATGGATACTAGCAGTGTTCCATAGGTCATGTCATAAAGACCGTCGTTGAAGGTGAATCGGTACGCTTTCTTTTCGATTTCTTTTAAATTTAATCTATCAACCATTGCTAAGCACCTCCGAGTTTAAGGGATATCTATGGAAAAATCGTATGAAATACACCAGACCGATGATGATTATGATCACGCCGAAGGTGCCAAATCCGATCACATTGTCATAGGTGGTGCCAACATAAGCCCTTGATAGTTCAACGAAGACAATGGAAGCTGCAAAAAACCAACCATAGAGATACAAACGGTTAAAATCAAGGAGATAGGCCATAAGACTGAACACGATAATAGCATTAGTTCCAAAGACTGCTGCTCCAAAATGGATGTTGCTTGTTATCGGAGAAAGGTTTGTTGCCGTTATCAAAAATATTATACATCCAAAGATTACTGAAATTGTCAAAACAAGGGTTGTTTTTCTATTCCTAGTCTTTCGTTCTTCGCTAAATTTCGCTCTTCCTATCCTTGTTGCAGTGATGTATTTTTTCCCCAAATAAAATAGAATAAAGCCTACAATAAGCATGATACAATAGCTTATCAAATAGGTTATACCTGTTATTTCCTCGATAAGCGGTGCTATACCGAAATTCAGTGTAATAAGTCCTAAAAAGATGTCAAATAGTCCATCTTGAAAATAGGATGTCCATGCTTTTTTTTCAATACTTTTTAGATTCATGTTTTTCAGTCCTTCGTGAATCGTTAACTAACTCTATGTCGTTTGCAGTATATAAAACTTTGCAATACAAAGTTGTTTAAATTAATATTTTATTTCCATGAATAGTGAACAATGTTCAAAAACCGAGATGCCCCTCAATAGAAAAACCAACCCAAAGATCGCGATGAAAGGCAAGAAATAAAAAAATCTTATCCTGATAACTGCCTTCCCAAGGTACATGGTATCCATCAAGAGGAAAAAACCAACGGTTCCCCTTTTCCATACAGAGGATTTTTTCATACAAAATATGCCATGGTACGTTGTTATCTAATTGATACAAACGACGAGTTTTCGCACTAAAAAGAGAATCATACTCTGGTATCACTCGTACAACAAAGATAAAAAAGGTCAGAAATGCCATGGTATCGTATGTCTGATTATGTGTGTGTCAACTGCAAAACCATCTTTTTCAGATGGAAAAACGTATGCCCCTACTGTGGGGGTACCATCGTACCAGTACACCAGTAGATTCATACATCATCTTTCGCTTTTTTTATATTTTTTTAGTCACTCCTTTAGGTATGCAGTACTGCTTGGAATGCCGCATGTTCATACCATATTGATCTAATCATCGGTTTTTACTCCAGAATATCGGTATGTTCTCGGCGAGAAGATCGCTGATCATGTGAAATCGCTTACAGTTCCTCTGGTATTTAATGCTTTAATTGCAACTTGTACAGGTAGAAAGAAGAAAGCCGTAACAATTGTTTGATGAAGGGTCGGAAAAGATACTGTCGTTTTATGGCCGCAGGATAAGGGCTCGCTCTGATGTTAATACAGGAGTGATGTATTGCTTGCCTTCGCTTTTTGTCGTATTTCAAAGGGAAATGCTTATAAACATGGATGTGTTAACAATTGTTAATAATGAGGGCTCTGGTTAGGAAAATATTTTTGCATTCCATCCTTCTCCTCCCTACCCTCCTAAAAACCTAATTAGACCCCTCATGTTCCACCTTTACCACCATTGACAGTACCATGGGTACTATAAGCCACAGGGGACATAAAGGGTACATCGTTTCTAAAAGGGACAACCTTTCATCCGTGATCTAATGATTCAATCTTATACTCCAGGGATCACCTCGATGGTCAATAGGCTACCATCAACACTTCAACGTGTATAATGAGGATACCGCTCCAACACGCAAGCTAAAACGAATATTTACATGTTCCACAATTCTTATCAGAACCTTTTCCAGCCGATGGAACAAACTTTGAACAGTCATCGGTATCCCAGACAGGGCGTTGATGTAATGTACATCTAAGGAGTTTTTTTGAGGGACGATCATCATTTCGTCTGTTATTTCTTCTCTTTCTGTTCATGTTCTATGCACAACCTCTGTAACAGGATGTATTCCGTTACTCATTTTTTATCGAAATCACGGTAAACGTAAAATGCACCGTTTTCCCAGCAAGGGGATGATTGAAATCGATCGTAAGTGTTTCATCAGTAATCTCAAGAATAGTTCCAACAAGGTGCTTATCACCAGAAAAATCTACAGCGATTCTTGCACCAATTTCAGGGTTAAACTCTGAAGTAAAATTCTTTTTAGGAACCTTCATAACAAGGTCCTCATTATGCTGACCAAAGCCCTTTTCGGGAGAAAGGGTGATTGTTTTTGATTCACCAACAGCCATATCAAT
The DNA here is from genome assembly GCA_016932245.1 of Thermoplasmatota archaeon. Lineage (GTDB taxonomy): Archaea > Thermoplasmatota > E2 > DHVEG-1 > DHVEG-1 > JAFGDG01. The sequence continues at coordinate 239 of JAFGDG010000046.1, read as the reverse complement.
AAGTTCATGTTCTAGCGGTGCCAGGAGTTTTCCCTCACCAACGATTACAGTGAGAGGGTGGTCTTTTTCACTTTTGAAACAAAGGGTACCATCCTCCAATGTTCCCTCCAGAAAAATATCCACTGTGGTACCTTTCGTAACCTTGTCCATAGTATGTCACCATATTGCCTCAAGAGTGAATGTGACAATAAAAATAACAAATTCCAACCATTCGAAAAATCGAAAACTTGAAACAGATT
>JAFGDG010000045.1 GCA_016932245.1 Thermoplasmatota archaeon | reverse complement strand
TGTGAAATACAATGGATGAAGAAGTAATGGAGTATATAGAAAAGCAAAAATCACCTCAAAAAGAAATTTTACAAAAAGTTAGAACAATCTTTCAGAAAACACTTCCTAGTTGTGAAGAAAAAATGGCTTGGGGTGTTGTCACATTTGCGGGAGGTAAATTTTATATCGCTGCAATGAAAACTCGTGTGCATGTTGGCTTTGCAATCACTGGATTAGACAAAGAAGAGATAGGTTTGTTTGAGGGAAGCGGTAAAACGATGAGGCATATAAAAATTCCAACAGTGGAAGATATTGACGAGCAAACCCTTGTGAAGCTGATACAACTGGTGGATAAGAAAGCGATCTGCAAATCATGCTAAAATCTAATCTAAAGACCTGTAGGGGAAGGGATTTGAATACCAATCTAATGGCAAAAATTAACCTTTAATCCTGTTGGTTATGCTCTGCTAATACAATCCTTAAAAAATTATGGAGTTTTTTCAGTTAAGAAAAATCCTTTTTACATCTTCAGATAATAGTATTCGATTGGTTTTTCCGTATGGTTCTATAGAGATAATCTCACGTTTTTTCATATCTTGAATTATTCGGTGGAGTTTTACTTTATTTATATTGGTCAATCTACCAAGTTCTGATTGAAGGATAACACCGTTTTTTTCAATAAGTTTTTCAATTACTTTTTTCCCCCCGTAATCCAGACATCTATAAAGGACGGTTCTGATAAGTTCAGTTGGTTTATTAGTCAGTGAATCATTATTCTGTGTTGTCAAAAGATGTGAAATCGTATACATATTTTCTTCCATTTGTTCTTCGATTTTTTTAAAAAAGAAGATATACATGAATGGAATGATAAGAAGTATTGTTATAGAAAGCATCCAAGAGTTAAAGATGGAGATATAATGCCGTTCTTCTGTTATGTAGATTATGAAGATATTAATAGAGATGATAATAATCGCTGCAATAGCCCAGATTATTTTATAATGTTTATAGTGTTCCATAGATTTCGCTTAAGTTATTGATTTATAGTTTTTATCTCTTTTCGATTATCATGAAAATTCGATGGTTTCAGCATCCATTTATATATTGTTACATCACTTATAACGATCATAAAGGAGTTAAAAAAAGATGAAAAAAATATTAATAATAGCAGCAATAGTTGCTATCGTTGTAGCAGGAGTCGCTGTTGCAGCATTAGGAAACCAAGGTCAAATTAAAAGCCCCGGAGCAGCGCCAAATTCAGGTGATGGAATCCCTGATGGTAGCGGATTTGATTCATTTGATGGCATAGGGCCAGCATACGGACCTGGGCCAGCCCCAAATTCACATGATGGAATATCTGATGGACCGGGTTGGTAAAAAACAAAATAATCAACACTTTTTTCTTTTTTTGAAAATTAAATCCGTGTAAATAACTTTATGCAGGGGAAGGGATTTGAACCCTCGGACTCCTTCGAGACAGGATGTCTCATCGAACCCTTATGGAATAGACAGTGATCTTAAGTCCTGCGCCGTTGGCCATGCTTGGCTACCCCTGCGTGATGATGAACATACAACTGTTTTTGTATGATGGCGTGCCTAAATAGTACAACTGTTAATAAGCGTATTGTCGTTAAGAGAAACATGACTTGTTTTGGAAAATTTCATTTCCAAAAACTGTAGGGATACGTAAAAACAATTCATGACAGCTTCATAATATTTATAAGTCGATAAAATATTATCATTGTTACTCTTTAGCAGGGAGGAACAACGATGAAATGGAACGTTTCTACAAGAGGAATGGTGTTCTGCATCATTTTCTTCATAGCGGGGGCAGGTGTTTGTTCAGTTATTTCTGAGGGTAATGACAGTGAGTATGATCGTATCTCCATGACAAACCAGGGGGAACGGCGTGCTATTATGGTCACCGGTTTTTGGAATCCCACGGGTCAGATGATCGCTTCGTTCAGCACGGATACATCCTTAAACCCTGAGGGGTGGAAGGGTGAAAACTGGGAGGATCTTGGTTATGATATCTATTCCTTCTTTCCCACGCCTGGTTCCTATAAGGGCAATTTTGAGGTTGATTATCAGGACACCTGGGATGATTTTTGGGCTATTACGGCTGAGGTACTACCCGTTGCCATAGTGAGTTTCGGCGCGGGTGATGGACCATGGGAGATTGAATACAATGCGAGAAACCTGGCATACTGGGTTAATGATGATACACCGCCGTATCAGCCGACTCCATGCCCACCAGATGACAGTGTTCCCGCTGGCTTTTTCCGCCATGCAACTCTACCCGTACAGAGGATTGCTGATGCGGTAAACGATCAGACGGATCTTGATGCCTGGGTGGACTACGAAGGAGCACCGGGTGCCTATCTGTGCGAGTACATTGCGTATCTTGGGATGTGGTATCAAGGAATCCATAACACCACAGATGGGGTCTTTCCGTGTCGAGCAGCCGGTTTCATCCATGTCAATGCAGGGGTCTCCGTGGAAGATGCCAAGGAGGCGACAGAGATAACGCTACGAGAAACCATCGCGCATCTCAAGGAAATGAATCTTCCACCAAACATGCCTCAGATTGATGGTCCTACATCGGGAAACGCTGGGGAGTCCCATACCTATACGATGTCAGCGGTTGAGCCTGATGGTGAAGAGGTATCCTATTACATCGAATGGTTCGAGGGATGCCCTGGAGTTTCCTGGGAGGGCCCCTATGTTTCTGGTGAAGAAATAACAAGGGATTATACTTGGGATGAAGAGGGAACCTACATGATTAGGGTGAAAGCCAAGGATCAATGGGGTGCGGAAAGTGATTGGGCAACCCTTGAGGTAACCATGCCAAGAACAAAGGAACCTACGCGTTTCTCAAGGTTCCTACAAAAATACCCTGTTTTGTTCAACCTGTTCAATCTTTATCAAGATTGGATGTAACCCTCTCCCTTTTTCCTTTCTTTTAAGTATTATTTTAAGGTCTCAACTGAAGAGAGGTGGATCCTCTTTTTAAAAAAATTAACCGTAGGGAGAGTTTAACATGTATTTATGACAAAGAGATGCATGAATGGATAATAGATTGATATATCATACAATAATAAATAAAATAAGAGAAAAAAATGAGGTGATAAATGTATTGTATCCAGGCAATGGTAGGAAACCTCATTGTTGTTGATTTTTCTTGTGATTCTCAGACCATTACTCTTGCTTTCTCTTTAGTTTTTGATATTCTTTTTCCTCTACTTTTTCTGTATGAGGTGGTAGGATAAATACACCAATGAAATGAGCGGCAATACCGATGCCCCATCCA
>JAFGDG010000044.1 GCA_016932245.1 Thermoplasmatota archaeon | reverse complement strand
TTCTATGATAAAGTGTAAACGTAGAAATGCCGGTAAACATTCTTATAGGAAGTAATTCATGACGTGTTCCTTATGGACCAACGATCCTGTGACTACTACTGTTACCGAAATACCCGTACGACCTTACTCCCTACCAAAAAAAAACCGGAGACCATACAACTGGTGATTTTTGACATGGATGGCGTCATTACAGATACTATCAGCTCCTGGAAATACCTTCATGATTATTTTGGCACGTCCAATGACCACTCGGTGGATGCATATCTCAAAGGAACCATTGATGATATGGAGTTTATCCGACGAGATGTTGCGTTGTGGTTGAACGGTAATCAACCTATCACCCACCAGCGACTTGCTGAGATTTTAGCGGATGTACCACTGATGAAAGGTGCGAAACCGTGCATACGCGCTCTTGCTGACCAGGGCATTCAGACCGCCATCGTGAGTGCCGGTTTGGATATCCTCGCTCGGCGTGTTGCTAAGGAGTTAGGCATGAATCATGTCTATGCCAATGGCATCAAGGTTGACGCGCATGGCCGGTTGACTGGCGAGGGCATGTTAGGCGTGGCATTGATGTACAAAGACCATGTGGTACGGTCACTTTCTAAAAAACTGGACATTCCGGTCAGAAATATGGTTGCCGTCGGCAATTCCTGTTTTGATATCCCTATGTTTGAGACGTGTGGATTTGGCATTGCCTTTAATCCTGAAGATGATTGTGTGCAGGATGCAGCGGATGTCGTAGTTGAAGGCAAGGATCTCCGTAAGATTTTGCCGTATCTTGAGCCGTTTATGCCGACGGGTCCATAACCGTTCCCATGAAGAGAATGGCACCTGTTTCTTCGTGTTGTATCAAAAACACAAAGGGATGGTCTGCAGTGAAGTACTCTTCCATAATTGCTGTTAACTCCATGATCACGGCAGTTGCTGCTGCTGCTTCCGTTCCCTCCTCGTTGACCTCAACAAAGGCTTGATGGATGACTTTACTGATAAACAAGTTGGTAGTTCCATCCATGCCTGAAAAATTGGCAATGCCTGGAGCAAATGCATCGTGTATTCCCATCTCTGCCAGCACATCGTTGAGGGTGTATTTGGTTTCGATGGTAAATTTTGGCAGGCTTACGACGAGTTCTTGTTCATAAAAGGCATCATTCCACGCCGACAGATTCTCTGTCGTAATCGCTGATGTTGCCCAGGAAATATTGTTTTCTTTCGGAAGCACAATAATCATAGAAAGGTCTCTTCCCTGGTAATAGAGCTTCAGCAGCTGCAAGGTGTCGGTTTCGGTGTAATTGAATCGGTCGTTCTTGCTATCGCTGACCATCATGTCTACGGTGACGGTGTCATTTGAGGCTAAGGTGAAGTCTGCGTCATAGGTATTCTCGGGGTCAAATTGTTGGTCCCAGAGTCCTTTAAAGTAAATCGCATTCGTGAGCACGAGTTTCGTCATATCTGATAAGACGCTGGGGTCAATCATATCTTTAATCTTGTTATTCGTATGGTCTTCAATCCAGGTGTTGATGATCTCTGCGGCCTCTACATTTTGGGCAAAGTCAAGTTCATGGCCTTCTGCCAGATAGAAATTGCGGAGGAGGACTAGGTAGCTTTGTAAAAACTCATAGTCTTGGTGGGCCCAGAAGGCATTCGCCGTGGAGACGGTGTATCCCTGTTGATGCTGGTTGAGCAAATTGTATAACCGACCAAATGAGCCCAAGGTAGCATCATCATGTTGTGCAATGGATAAGACGTCATGCATTTCTGCTGCGGTATTGCCGTTTGCACCTTCGTAGGCCATGGATAACGCTGTAAAGATGCTATAGGGAGAAAAAAACACATTGCCTTCATCACTTTCGGTAATCGTATCATAAAACGCGACCGAAAAATCGTTTAACGCGTCGACCAATGAAATCACACTTGAGGCGGTTGCATTGGTATCATCTGCGAGGGGAATTTCTGTTTCCTCAATCGGTGTCGGTTCCTGGAAATAAACGAGAGAAACAACAGCGGCAATAACAATAATACTTGTGGCACCCAGTGCCATAGCTTGTTTATTTTTCATAGATCATTCCTCAATGCATATCGGTATGGTTATTATGCCTATATAAAGCGTGTGAAAACGTTTGGGAAAAACCGAATGATATCGGCAGTACATCAGGAACCAAAACCTTTTCATCAAACGCCCACTCGCTCAGTGTTTTCCTGTTTTGCAGGCCTTCCGACATTTGTAGTGACCATTTTTTGGATGCCGTTGGTTACCTGCTTGTTTTTTGCCTTTTTCCTACGTTTAACAAAGTTAACATGGCATATACGTAGACTGTTTGCCAATAAGTTATTTAAAGCGACTTTTATTAATAAATTGTTGATGGTTTATTATGAAATTTATCGATAAAGAAACCATTAAAATTGATCGAGAACTCTCCGATTTAGATACGTTTACGCTTGAGTTTGTTAACATATTAGAAAAAAAACTGAGTATGTTATTGTCAGTGGCTATGTAGCAATTTTACTTGGCAGAGCTCGTGCCAGCGAAGATGTCGATGTGATTATCCCAAAAATTGATTTTCCGACATTTCAGTCGTTATATGCTGAACTTAAGAAGAATAATTTTTATTGCTTAAACTCAGAAGAAGTATCTACGGTTTATGAGTATCTTAAGGATAACTTAGCGGTGAGATTTGCTAAAAATGATACATTGATTCCTAATATCAAAATGAAATGGATTAGGAGTGATTTTGATAAAATCGCTCTTGAAAAAACTATTGATGTTATATTGTCAAAAGGGAACATAAGAATCTCCCATCTAGAACTTCAAATAGCTTTTAAAGAAGAAGTACTTAAATCACCTAAAGATCTAGAGGATGCTCGGCATATAGAAAAAATTGCCGAAGGGTTTTTAGATACTACATTGATAAATAAATATAGGGATCGGTTACGTGAGTTTTACAAATAAAAACCAGAAAGAAAGAATGTGCTTTGTTGATACATGGGCCGAGTATGTTAAGAATCATAGTGACAAAGAATGGTCTCAACAACAAAACATTGTTATAAATTCTTCTCTAAAATCGGCATCGATGACAAAAGAGCAATTTTTTAATATGAAAGGTGAAAAACACTTTCAACTATAGTTTTTAGGTATTGTCGCTCTCTAAAACCCTTTTTTCTTTTTACTCAAATAACTGTATTTGTTTAAAGTTTTGAAAATGTTTTTTATTAAAAGTATAAATTTTTGCGTTCCTGTTTATTGCAATTGCTGCAATCATCGTATCAATTCTTGAAATCGTCATGCCTTTTTTTTCTGCTTCAGTTTCAAGTTTGGCAGACAGCTCAGCATCTTTTTTATTAAATTCAATGGTTTCTATTTGAAATATGTCCTTAATTTTCTTACCAATTTTATAATGTCCATATAAAATTTCATGAAGATTCAATGAAGTTATTGCCACATCTTCTCCTGATCTTTCTAGTTTTTCTAAGGCGGTTTCTCCTTTTTTTGATCCTTTGTCAAAAATTTCTATTAATACATCCGAGTCGACAATAATCATTTACTTACCCATATCTTTTTTCTTT
>JAFGDG010000043.1 GCA_016932245.1 Thermoplasmatota archaeon | reverse complement strand
TTTGATAAGCGTGTCATTTCATGAATGGCAGATTTTTCAATATGTAGAATTCTCTCCGATGGTCTCCAATCTTCTTTCATTATACTTCCTCCTTTTTTCAATCTTCATTCATTGTCATAGTTTTTTCATTGTTTTATCAAGGGTCCCATCGGGAAGCATATAATCTGCGTGTGGTTTACCGCATTCCTCCATGTGATACCTCACACAGCTTTCCCAGTCACCCTTACAATATAATTCAACCCATTTTTTATCTAATACTCCCTCTTCGTAGTAGATTTTCATGGGACATACTTGATACCAGGTACACTCTCTCGACAGCACCTGTAACTTGTGATAATTATTTACCAAAACTTCTTTTAACGTAGGGGTGTGAACAAGAGCAGCGGGGTGTTGCAAAGGCAACAGCTTACGACCATTGGTTAACACTAAGTTACCATAGAGTCGATAAAAATCTTTTTTGGATGGTATTTCAAGATCATATTTTTCTAAGAGGTATCTAGTGGCATAATGACCTAGTGGTACTAACACAGCTGGATCAATCAGCTTTATCTCCTCATCGAGATACGCACTACAACTCTCAATTTCATCCTGTTTAGGTTTTCGATAATTAGGAAGCATGCATTTAATCAAGTTCGTCATATAGAGATCGTCACGTCTCACATGATGTGCCTCTAATAAATCATCCAATACTCTCCCAGAAGGCCCAATGAACATCCTTCCCTCCTCATCCTCCTTAACCCCCGGTGCCTGAGCAACGAGCATAAGCCTTGCATCAAGATTACCCTCACCATACAACACATGCGTTCTCGTCTCAGATAATCTGCACTTTGTACAGGTTTGGATTTTTGTATTCAACGCTTCGATTTTTGATCTCATATCGTTTGTACCTACTTCAGTCATCTTCCCAAGGTACCCTCATCAGATACTCGTTGATGAGTATCGGCTGTTGAACCAATGATGTCATCCTATATTCCAAGTGTTTGATTCCAGAATGACAGGTATATCGAATTCGATGAAAGAAAAGGAGATCAATCCCCTATTGAATCTGATTCAGTGTCATAGAAACACATAAGAGTTGGTTCAAAGTCAATGATTGAATTGTTAACACCCTCTTTTTTCATTCATTTTTTTAACTGCCGCCTCCGCAGCCTTAATGAGAGGATATGCTGTAGGAGGTGCAGTAATCAAAGGATGAGTCCCAATCTGAGCGGTTAAAAGGGAATTCGCCGTCATCTTATTTTGAATAGCAAAACCAATAATATTGGTGAGCTCACCTGCGCTTAATCCACCTACTACACCGCCACCAAGAATAAGGCCACTCTCTCTGGCAACAATTAACTTCACAAACTGATTTTGGACAGATGGTAGGGAACCAGGGTGTTTATCCACTCCTTCAAAAAATCCGGTAACAACATCAAATTTTTCATCATGAGCTATCTTTTCTGTGATTCCAGCTACACCAAAACCAGTTTCTCCAAGTGCAGTTGAAAAAATTGCAATGGTGCCACTAAATGTTTTTACTGCAGAAAGTTTAAAAAGATTCATCCCTGCAATTCTTGCTTCAGCACAAGCAGTGGATGCAAGCATGACAGTGTTTAATTTTCTTGTTATAAAATCTCTTTTTTCAGCACAATCTCCAACCGCAAGAATGTCACAGTTATCTGTCCTCATGTATTCATCCACTTTAATGAATCCTTTATCATTTATTGCGACTCCTGCGTTTTTAGCAAGATCTGTATTTGGATAGTACCCCATTGACAAAACAATGGCATCTGCATCGAGCCTTTCTCCATTTTCTAATAAAACCCCAGTTGCAGTTTTATCCCCCAGTATTTCTTTTACTCCAACATTATTTTTAATGTGTACACCCCGTGATTTAAGCATCTCTTCGGCTTTGCAAGATACTTCTTCGTCAAAAGCAGCAAGTAATATATGCGGAAGTATCTCTACAAGAGTTACCTTTTTTCCAAGTTTGTTTATTTCATCTGATAACTCAACACCAATAAAACCACCGCCAACGATAACTATCTTTTTGCATGTTTTTATTTTAGCTAATAGTCCATCGAGGTATTCTTTGTTTTTTGGAACCGTGAAAACATTTTCTTTTTCTGCGCCTTTAAGCCAGTTCGGTACTTTTACTTTTGAACCAGTAGCAAAGACAAGTTTTTCATAACCTATTACCGTATAATCCTTTGTTGTACATGTTTTATTCTTTGAATCTACTGAGATGACTTCATCAATTTTTATTTCAACTCCTATATTCGTTAACACATTGTCAGGTATGACATCTTTTTCGCTACTACCTAATGACCCAAAAATATAAGGAATTCCACAAGGAACAAGTACTTTTTTTTCTTTGCGAATGACCATAAAACTCTTTTTTGGATAACAAGTTTTTCCACTTATAGCAACAACAATACCTGCTGCACTACCACCTATAACCAATACATCTGTTTTTTTCATATGACAAGCCTCCATTATTAAAAAATTTTTTATTTTCCCCCTAGACTTCTATAATTATTAATCGCGTCATGTAAGGTATTCACAGCAAGAAGAGCACAGTGATTATGTTCTTTTGGAAGACCATCTAAAGCATCAAGTATCTGATTAGAATTCATATTATTTGCCTCTTGCAGTGTTTTTCCTTTAGCCATCTTTGTAATCATATTTCCTGCAGCAATTGTTGCGCCACAACCATCCGTCCAAAACCGTGCATCTTGTATTATACCCTCTACTATCTTGAGAGTAATTTTCATAGTATCACCACAAGAACCTTTTACCATCCCAACAGCTTCTGGCTTCTTAAGAAATCCAAAATTAGTAGGATTACGATACTCAGAAATAACTACTTTTGAATACGTTTCTTCTTCTTCACGCTCAATTTTCTTCTGAAGTTCTTTTACCATGTTTACAAAATCATCATCAATCATGCTTTTCCTATCATCTCCTGTATCTTGTCCCACATCTCACGGATTTCATGAGATAATTTTCCATCTGAAAATTCGATTATGTTCTTTTGGTTAATCATGGCTTTAGTCATGACTATATCATATGGAAGTTTTCCTACGACAACTATACTTTTTTCATTACAAAACCGTTCAATTTTCTTTGTGTTATCCACGTTGACATCATACTTATTAATACAAACAAATGCAGGAATACCGAAATGATGCGCCATATCAAGAATTCTTTCTAAATCATGAATACCAGAGAGCGTCGGCTCTGTTACTACCAACACAAGATCAACACCGGTCAAAGAAGCAATAACCGGACAGCCGATACCAGGTGGACCATCTATTATAATCAAATCCCTCTTTTTTTCTTCAGCTAGTTTTTTTGCATTCTCTCTAACCACTGTTACAAGTTTACCTGAAGCTTCCTCAGCGGTCTTTAAAGCCGCATGAGCAAGGGGACCAAAACGACTCTCAGAAATATAGGCATATCCAGAATCCCTCTCTATCATGCGAATAGCATCGACAGGGCAAACATAGGCACAAACCCCGCACCCTTCACAAGCTTCTTTGATAAGGGAAATATCCTCAGTAATTGCATCAAACGCACAGGATTCAAAACATTTTTTACAATCAATACATGTCTCTTTATCGATAGCTGCAATCTTCAGCCCATGAAACCCCATCGTTTGTTTAATCTCTGGTGTAAAAATAAGATGTAAATCTGCCGCATCTACATCACAATCAGCAAACACAGCATTCTTTGCAAGAGAGGCTAAAGCAGCAGTGATGGACGTTTTACCCGTACCACCCTTACCACTAATCACGGTAAGCTGCTTCATGTACTCACCTCGTCTTGTATACGATGAAAGACGAGGGCAAACATCTCATGCCACTCATGGGATTCATGGGCAAGAGCGATACCCTTCGAATACAGATGCGCAATCTCTTTTCTCTCTGGAATTTTTAACAAAATAGGGATATCTTGATCTTGACAAAAAGTGACAACCTTATCATCACCAATACCATCCCGATTAATAACAACTCCAAAAGGAATAGCCAAATGCTTTACCACTTCAACAGCAAGCTTCAAATCATGAAGACCAAAGGGTGTAGGTTCAGTCACAAGAATACAATAATCCGAACCAGTTATCGATTCAATAACGGGACACGAGGTACCCGGAGGAACATCGATAATCACATGTTTATTTTTGTCTATTTTCCTTTTCAACGCTTTGATCACGGGAACCGCCTGCATTTCCCCAACATTCAATAAGCCATGATAAAAATCGATACCTTCAGCTTGCCCATGTTCAACCACCCCAATCGTTCGTTTATTCCAACGAACTGCACCCCTTGGACAAACAAGCTCACAGCCACCACATGAATGACACAACTCAGGAAAAACCAGAACATTATGAGGAACAACCGCCAGCGCATTATAGGCACAGAACTCGGAACATTTTCCACAGTAGTCACATTTCTCCTTATCTATCTCGGGTATACGTACAGAGACATCTTCCTGCTCCTCTAGTTTTGCATGGAGAAAGATGTTGGCATTTGGTTCTTCGACATCACAATCAAGGAATTGTACCTTTCCTATACTTAATGCAAGGTTTGTAGAAACGGTCGTTTTACCCGTTCCACCTTTACCACTAGCAACGGCAATAATCATTTCTTCACCTTTAAAATAAGCTTACCTATCCCATCATTAATATCCTGTGCAACAAGAGGACATTTAACTACCAGCAGAAAAAAAACATCACGATCGACATTACTTAAACCTTCATAATTACCCTGTCCCTTGGAAATCACCATATCCGACGACTCAAAAAAATCTAAGAATTGTTGAGATGCATACTGTAAGACCACGCCTGGGGCAGATTGTTGTTGACCGGCATCACCATCAATGACAGGTACAAGCGCATCTATCCCTGCAAACCTTGCATCCTCTCGTGTTGCATCATTAATGATCGGGTTAGCCCTGACAACATAGGTAACCTCTTTCCCCAGCTTTAACAACTCTGTGATAAGCACTTTATCAAAAAAAATCTCTCCCGTATTATCTGCTAAATAAAGGATTGTTTTTGCATCGCAGAGGGATTTGTTAAACTGTTGATATGATTCATTATCGATATCTTTTTTAACCGCATGATCAAGCATATCCTCAACATGAAATCTATTGCTGGTACCAAAATCAATAACGTTTCCTACTATAGCAAGTTTCACCGCCATACGTAACGGATCATCTGCTTCCTCCACCAGTTTCCTTAGGTGAGGATACTGTTCTTTTGCCATTGTATTTGACGTGTCTTTGACTTTTTTATAGGGGTCTTTTGACTTTGTAATCGTTCGAATAATCCCATGAACATCTTTGGATACCTCTGGAGGTGAGTGGGTAAACGAAAGTGAGGTGAGATGAGTCATCACCTCCTTCAACACATCTCCATGGATCCCTTCATCATCAGTTGCCATACGCGCAGCTTCTAATGACTGCTTGATAAAACAAGGTATACATTCAAGATACGTCTTCATTGTTACACGTACTTGCACTCTTTACGCATGATGACGATCTCGAAAAGCGTGTTTTCCACAGCCATCAGATGCGCCAGCTTTCTGGAGATTCCCCTGTTTAAAGGCACCAACTGTCTCCTCTACTGTTCCAGAAGCGCCGATATATACATCAATACCAAG
>JAFGDG010000005.1 GCA_016932245.1 Thermoplasmatota archaeon | reverse complement strand
CATGGATGAAGTTCGGATATCAAATGTTGTTCGGAACATCAGTTGGATCAATGCAACCTTCCAGAATGTAAATAACACCAGTAATTTCTTATCATTTGGCAGCCAAGAAACACCAAACAGTGCACCATCCCTGTCGAATCCGCAACCAGCAAACGGAGCGACCAATATTGCACCATGGCCGATGTGTAATATAACGGTGTCTGATAGTAATGGCGGGACTGTTGATGTGTCATTTTATGAAAACACTACTGGCGTGTGGAAAGTGCAACAAACCAATAGCAGTGTCAATGTTGATTCTCCTGCGACGGTACAATGGTTGAATTACAGTAATGCATCTGCTGGATCAACCACCTATTGGTGGAGCGTGAATGCTAGCGATGGAGAGAAATGGACCAATGACAGCTACAGCTTTACCACTTCGGCCTCACCGTTCCTGTATGTCTTTGATGGGCAGCGGTATCGAAAGGTTTCTGACTTTATTCCCGGTGCTACAAGCCCTGAAAAAGAATATGTGCATGCTCTTGATATTACGGATCATGTGCATCCTATCAATGGTACCATAACAGTAAAAATTACTGAGGAATTGGATGAAATTACGTATCTTGATACGGTTTATCTATTGATAGATGAAACAGACGTTATATGTATCGAGACCATGTATCCAGGGAATCGTAGTTTACTACAAACATCCGACAATGAATATCTAGTGTTGAGAAAAGGAGATGGGGTCTATCTCACGTTCACTGTCACTAAAACATATTCCCACATCATGTTTGTTTCTGAAGGACATTACGTAGAATATAGATAAAGCATAAAAGTAATATATCTAATAATATATACATAGAGATATTACGGATGGGATGTCTCTATTCAGCTTAAGGTAAAGTCACTGATAGGTAACATTATTTTTCTTGCAGCATTACTTCTCATTATGGCTCGATTTCTCTCCATTTGGAGTGGAACACCGTTTCCTATTGATCTTGTTACTTCAGAATCTATGAGTCCCGCCTTAATAGAAGGTGACATTGTTGCCTGGACGCCATCAAGCATAGATGATATTGAAATCGGCGATGTGGTGGTGTTTAGAAGTTATGTACATTGGCCTGATGAAAAAATTGTTGTTCACCGAGTAACTGATATTGTAACGCGAAAATCAACAGGAGAATTAATGCTAGAAACAAAAGGTGACGCCAACACCTGGACAGACCAAGCCGGACCCCACATACCTGAACCACACATCAGAGAAGACCATCTGATGGGAAAAGTGCTATCAGTAGGAAAACAACCCTTAAAAATTCCCTTTGTCGGGTATATCGGGATTTGGGTAAACGAAGGTATAGAGCTTTTGGCACAATCTACTGCCGCAAAAGGAGCATTAGCCTATGCGGGAGTGTTTATGCCGCTAACCATTTCTGCAGTGCTTCTGGTGGTGTTGCTCTTCACGTTTCCTGAAAAACGAAAGACGATTAAAGAAAAATTACGATTCTACATCTTTGGGTCTCGACCGTTAAAGGTAAAGCATACCTTGGTGTTTTTTCTAACAATCTACCTAGTATTTTTGTTGGTTATTCATTGTTTTGCTTTTGATTCAACAACAGGATCACTAGGGGTGGAACGAAGTAGTCCAAAAAGTTCCCTTAGCTTTGGAAAAATTAACCAAGGCGAAACATCTGCAGTCATTAAACTTCCCATTATTAATCCCAGCACTATGAGAGTAAAAGGCATTATTTATGGTGAAGGAAAGATCGAGCCCTATCTCAATGAGCAAATCTTTGAAATTGATTCAGGAAGATTAATGGATGTTTCGTTAACAGCAACAGTGCCCAATGGATCAACAAATGGATCCTATGCAGGCAATATCATGATCTATTCGTCACCGTTTTGGCTTCTCTTTCCTGATGATCTGATGACGGAGCTTGCTTCATGGAATGGACAAGCAGCAGTGTGTATTCTCGATGTGTTTGCCGCATTGGTTCTCACATTTCTTACCCTTTCTCTCCTCGTAGCTATTACATTTGTATCAGATAAATACACCGTTATGAAAATCAATAGGTCCTGGTGTCATACCTCCCCGATCCTCCTAAAAAAACAAACGAGAAATCGATTATATCGTGCAAAAAAAAGCATACGGGCGACGTTGCATGAGCGCATGGGATGGGTCACTAAGGTTGATCTGGCAACAACGGACAGAAATAGCACATTGTTGAACACCATGAAAAAACCTATCGCAGCCTCACTCCTGACGATTCCTCTCCTCCTACTCCTAAGCGACCACATACTCGTGATGATTAGTGCAGCACTAATAGCAGGACTCTGTGCGTATATCATCAGTTGCAAAGTGCGACGAAAAATTGTCCTGGTTTCCCTGCTAACCACCGCCATTACTATCAGCTACATGGCACTCAACACGCAGGCAATCATCCTAGCTAAAGATCATACGGTGTTAGAAATTATTACCTTAAGTCTTGGGGCAGTAGGAGTGTACTTTTTAGTACTTGCTATTGCTCTTATCCCTCTTGCACTACTTCCCTGGTGGCTAGTTCATCTAATCCGAAATGTTAAAGAAGATAAAGACCCATTACTCATCTTGGAGGGAAGTTGTGACCTGTAAAGGGTAATAACTGGAGAAAGGTGTGGATGTCAATTTTTAACCGAGAGAAAAATAAGCCAAAAGAAACTCCGGAAAGAATAACGGTTAAAGAAGCTATAATGGAGCAAAAAGGGACACGAGCACATCAACATCAACACCCCATAGAACAACCACTCACCGGAGCCAAGGAAGGACCCGAACCCGAAGTTGATGTGTTATTAGATATGCTCTCTGAAGAGAAAGAACACGAACCTTCAAGTGAAAGGAAAGAATCTGAATGGGGCAAGAGCAAGAAACGAAAGATCTTAGCTCCAAAGGACATGAAGGAAAAACCTGTTTTTCTTGAAGATACTGGAGAGAAACTAGGCTCTGTTTTTGATATGATTTATGATGCAGAAAAGAATCTCATTGGATATAAAATAAAAGACGAGAAAACAGAAGCAGTATTGAGTTTTCCGCTTGAACAATTTGAAGAAGATAAAAAAGGACTTATTTTTGTTCCTGGCTGGTACACCAAGGCTGTCAAAATCATCGAAAAGCTTGAATTCAAAGACAGAATCTCTCCCGAATTAACGGCACTCCTTTCAGATGATACCGTATCAAATGAAGAACTATATGATATCTTTATCAAGCACGATAATGAGATGGCGACCTATATTGAAGATGCCCTCTCAGTAAAAGAGATGCTTACCAATCGTCTGAGGGTGCTGGAAAAACAGCGCCTGGCATTAAAAGACGAGCTTATGGATTTAACGGAAAAACGGTTAATAAAAGATATTGACAGAAAGCAATTTGCTGAAGATGTGATGGAGCATCGACGAAAGGTCAATATTCTTGATGTCAACATCAATAAGTGTAAAGAATTGATACGCAGACTTGACGGCACCTCCTTTGGTGTGCTGGGGGACAGTACTCTGATTTTTGATTCCGATATTTCTTTAAAAGGAACGCCTTACCAAAAGGCATTTGATGACACTCCAAAGAGAGGGGGGTTAGTGCCTCAGGAGAAAAAAGACCAGATTATGGAACACTCCTATAAGGAAAAATATTTATCATTGAAAGATCGGTTTGAACAATTGGAAGAAGAGCACCAAGAATTGAAGTCAGCGGTTGAAAAGGCATTTGGAAAAGAGGAGGTCCTTGAGTAGTTTCTTGTTTCTCTATTCAAACACGTAACCATAAAATAAAAAAGGATTAATATCCTTTAATCATATCAATACCACCATACTTCACATATATGGTGGGGTGAGGAAAACTCAGATGGAAGATACTTTTTACAGCAGGAGAGGGGAACGAAGCATTGCGCACAGGGAAGGTATGAATCTACCTCAGCTTGATCCCCTAAACCCCTCGTTTCTTCTTAACAGAAAGGGGGAAATTGTTGCTGTGAACAATGCATTTTGTCAACTGGTAGGATGGACAACAGAAGACTTGGTTGGCATGCGCTTTCAGGATAGTTCATTGTTAACACCAGAATCTCGAAAGAAAGCAAATTTACGGCACGTTTCAAAACTGATTAGAAAAGAGCAACCGACCTACAGCGTAGATGTTCAAACCAGTAGTAGCGGTGTACTCTCATTACATATCGAAGCAACACCCCAAATCAAACAGGGAAAGATTGTCGGAGAAATCAACACCATTAAAACAACAAAGAGGCCAGTGCATGATGGTACTGGCACTTCTGATTCTCCTAGGGCGATAGATACAAGCAGGCTAAACACAATCTATGATGCCATACAAGAAAAAAATAGAGACATGCAAACAATTCAATCCGCATTAGAAAATACAACCATGGACATTCATCACTATAAACGAAAAGTGCAAGAACTTACAGATAAACTGCAAGAAAGTCAACTAGAACTGGAAGAGAAAAGACATGAAATGGTTGCCTTTAAACAACTAATGCAGGGTGAACAATCAAAGATAGGACAAAAGAAGGACGAAGTGCAGGAATTAACAGAGAGGTTGAAAAAGAACGACAGCGAGCTGGAAGAAAAAAATCATGAAATCGCAAAAATAGCCAGAGACTTGGAACTAGAGAGAAAGAATGTTATTACTCATCAGCAAAAGATTGAGATATTGCAAGAAGAGCTTAAAGAAAAACAACACGAATATGAATCTTTACAGGAGGAATTAACAACAAGAAGTAGCATCATTGCACAGCTCAAGAACCAGCTCACTGAACAACAACTGTCATCCAAGAAAAGAGTAGGCGATTTGCAGACTGTTCAGATTGAGCTTGAACAAAAGGAAGATGAACTTCAGACTCGAAATACCATCATCTCACAATTACAAAAGCAATTGTTGGAGAATCAACCGGCATTGCTACAAAAAGCACAACTAATTACCGAATTACAAAAGCAAGTAGCGCAGGAGCGGGAAGGGAGAGAGCCCCTTGAAAAAGAGATTCAGAACATACAATCCCAACTGTTGCAAAAAGAATCAACATTACAACAAAAGATACAAGAAGTATCTGAATTACAAGCAACACTTAGTAAGCACGAATCAACCTTAGATGATCTTAAAAGAGAGCTTGGCACACGTAACACCATCATAAAAGAAATAACCAAGCAACTTGCAGATACTGAGCTGAAATTAAAAGAAAAAATCAAGACGGCTGAACAGCTTCACGAGGAAAAAACACTTGTGACTGAATATATCGCCCAGATAAATAATGCTCTTCCTGTCCCAGTACTTTTGGTGGATACTCAACATAACATAACCGACTGGAACGCCAAACTTGAAGAGTTGCTGGGGATCAACCCCACCAATATCAAAAATTCAAATATTTTTAGTGTAGAGTGGTTAAATGATGACCGACTGCATCATGCACAACAACAATCGGTGATGGAAAAAAAGCCAGTTACCATAAAATCAATTTCCCTCCAAGGGCCCTCAACGCAAAGACATCTGACCAATATCACTCACGTTCCGCTTTTTGACCGTAAGGGTGAATGGAATGGTTCGATTTTTACCATTGATGACGTCACCGACCGCATCTCCTTAGAAGCAACCCTCAAAAAGAAAAACGAAGACATTGAAATCGCCACTAAAAAATTCCAAGACGCACAGAAAAAATTACACCTTATTGATGTTGAAATCCAGGCAGCAAATCAAGACTTGAAGGAAAGTAGAGATGCACTTCATCAAAAAACGCAGGAGATTACTCGGTTACAGAACGAACTCTCGCAAAAGCAACAAGATTTTACGGCACAACAAGAAGCATTGCAAGAAGCACAGCAGAAAGTCAATGAAAAAAATACAGAAATCATGACTGTACAATCAGAACTGCAACAGCTCCAAAAGACCACAGATATGAAAGAGAAAGAGTTGGACAGAAAGCATGAAGAATTACAACGATTACATGACGAAATAAACAATCGGCAGAAAGAATTGGATCGGTGGAGCCAGGAACTACAGCAAAAGGAAATGCAAGTGACAACAGAAATCCAACAGATAAAAAGCGAACTTGAAAGTAAAAATGAACAAATACAACAAAAGGAACATCAATTAGAAGAGCAAACAAAAGAGTTGTCTCAGATACAAGATGAACTTAGACGGGAACAAGAAGAAGTAGGCAAAAGAACAGGAGAATTACAGCATCTTCAGCATGAACTACAAACCAAGGAGCAAATGATACAAAGCCACCAAGGAGAAATAGAACGACTGCAATCTGATCTCGAAAAAACGAACCATGCTGCCATTGATATAAAACAGCTCTGTGATGAAAAGGATAGTAAATTACGGGAATTACAAACACAACTGGATGAGGCGTATCACGAAGTGAGGACGAGAACGTCACAAGTTGAAAATCATCAACAAACCATCAACGAACTACGGGAAGAAATAGACGCTCGAACCTCTGCACTCACCTGGTTTAAGACTGAGCTTGAGAAAAAAACGAGTGGGGTGGACCAACTAAAAAATGAATTGGCAACTACGCAAGGAATGCTTGAGGAAAAAAACAAACAGATTGAACAACTATCCATTGAAAAAGAACACGCGAAAATCCAGACCGAACAAATAAAACATGCATTACCAGCACCAGTCATTGCCATCGACACCAATGACGTGGTTACTAGTTGGAACAGACACGCAGAAAAAATGTTTGGAATATCTGCAGAACAGGCACTGGGAAAGAAATTGTTTGAAATACATACCTTGCTGGGAAAAGATCGAGTGCGTGAAGGACAAATACAATGTCAGCGGGACAAATCGCCGATATTGGTAAATTCAGTGTCACTCACCAACAAACAAGGAGAAACCATCCTTGCTAACATCTCTCAGATGCCCATCATTGATGGAAAAAACGAACCTCAGGGAGCAATCATGGTCGTTCACGATGTTTCCAATGTTGCAGAGATGCAAATGCTCTTGAAGCAAAAACAAGAAGAATTGGAACATCTGGAGAAGCGATTTCATGAGATTCATACTCAATTACAAGTAGTAAACAAAGAAAAACAAGCTCACACACTAGATGTGACAAAAATGAATACCGATTTTGGAAACAAAACAAAAGAGATAACTCATCTTGATACTCTTCTCCAAGACCGGCAAAAACAGTTGCAGGCCGTTCAGGATTCTATTGAAATAAAAAACCATGAACTTGAATC
This sequence comes from Thermoplasmatota archaeon, assembly GCA_016932245.1. Lineage (GTDB taxonomy): Archaea > Thermoplasmatota > E2 > DHVEG-1 > DHVEG-1 > JAFGDG01. Next base: position 840 of record JAFGDG010000005.1, on the reverse strand, counting down.
GCTTGCCACTCAACTCCAAAAACAACAGGGATCTTTATCATTACTCCAACAAAAACAAAAAGAGTTGACAATGAAACAGGAGACAGACACTATACAAACAAGTCCTGTCGTAAGACATAAATTGACGTTAACTGATGAAATTGATAAATGTCTTGATCTTGCTGAAGAGAACTTGCAAACAAAAAAATTTACTGAAAAAGCTCCAGATGATAAATAAGATTAGTCAAATGTAACGACTGAGTGTATGGGTAAGGGTGCTTTAAGAGCAATGGTACGCACTATTCCTGATGAGGGGAATAATGTTATTTCTATTGTCTCTCCTTTTTTCAATGATAGTTCTTCAGGAAGTTTAATAAGAGTATAGACAAGGTCTTTATTGAGAACGTCAAAGTCGATAAGGGAACGATCGGTGTCATGAATCGCAAGAAAGCCAAAGCTTGTTTCATTTAAGCTATTCCATAAAGGATGCCCGAAAAGACCATGCGAGCCGACAAATGCTGCCTGCCCACTATAATTTAAGATATACACTGCATCACCATCACAAAGTTTTATTGTTAACCCCGTCACATCAATATCTTGTGAGAAGAGTGGAGATATTAAAAGTGCAATTTGCTGGATCTGTAGTTGGTCGTTTAACGTGGAAAATTTTCCTATCTTATCTTTTATTTGTAAATAGGTTGTCAACTCATTAAGCACATCATCTAGCAGTTCTTCGATTTCTTCTTCAGATCCTGGTTCTGTACCACTAGAAATCACTGATGCTACAGTTGCTCCAATTAACAGAAAGCTAATAAGCAAAATCACCGCAGCAATTGATGTGCCACCCCAACAATTCATTTT